>JAFIGE010000089.1 GCA_020831585.1 Opitutales bacterium
CGGGCGCTGAATTAGCCAGACTGCGGGTGGGATCACCATAGCTATTACATTGAACGGGCACCTCTTTCAGTTGTGTTTCACGACGGCTGCAACCTTCGTGAGATCAGCCCCACCGTCTTGTGCAACCGGTTGGGCCTTTCTTCCCTTCTTATAGCCCAGCCAGCCATTAGCTGCACAGAAACCCTCCACCCAGGCAACCGACCCGACCACCCAGCTCTCACTGAAGGCGCGGATCTTCGAGAGAAGCCCGGACTCTTCGGTCGCACACGCTCCTTGCCCATCTTTGCCCCCAACCGCACCGGCGACCCTTTCATCTCGCCGGTGAGACCGCATTCCCGGCCCCATCCGGCTGCACAACCGTGCCCGGTAGCGCTCGTGCCATTTCGTCGCCCAAGTCATCTTGCCCTCGATCCGCGCTATCCCCCGTCGCGCCGCCGAGCCACCCGCACAAGCCTCCCCAAACCCGCTGAAACCGTAGTCACCCGCATCCTCCACCAATCCCGCCCGCACCGGATTCAAATCAATGTAAGCTGCCACCATCCTTTGCGCCGCCGTATCCGCCTCCACTATTACACTGCGGAACCGCTCCGCCCAAAAGGTGCCCACCGTGCCACGCTCCCCATTATACCACAAAGTAAAGCGCGTCTTTACCTCCCGCATAAAGACCGAGACATCCCCCATCCGCGCCTTCAAGCGTCGCCGGATGCCCTCAGCAGAGTCCCCATTCTTCTTCAGAATGACCTCCAGATCATCCGCATCCAATCCCAGCGAAGCACACCGCGTCCCGCCATAGAGCGCCCGAAACCGCCCCACCAGCCCCGCGTCGTCCAGATTCTCCGTCTCCTTCGGATCCAGCCGCACGAAGATATGAAAGTGATTCGCCAAGAAGCAATACGTCAGCACCTCCATCCCCGCAAACGCCGCCTGCGAGCGCATGATATGCCGCATCGCCTCCATCGCCTCCTCATCCATCAGCCGCCTTTTCTGCACCACCCGCGAAATAAGGTGGTGGCAAGCCAACCGCGGATAACGCAACCTACGGCGAAATTTCCGACTCATGACCACCATCCCAATGATCCAGTTCACACATGTCAATGGGGAAATGTTCAGAACATTAAAAAAAAGCGCGAGGCAGGCTTTTTGTTGTTCTGTGCGTCGCGCTAGGCAGTGGCGTTCAGAAAGCGCGGCTGAACCGAAGGTAGAGGAGGGTGCGGCTAAACTCGCGCGAGGCTTGACCCGTGTCGGCGCGGTCGCGGCCTTCTTCATGCTCCAGATGGAGGCCGCCCTTCCAATCCGCGCCGAAATCCCGCAGGATGCTGGCTGAGGTCGTGTACAGCCAGTCTTTGCGTGTGATGCCGGCGTAGACAAGGGCGCGGGCGCTGAAGCCGATTTGAGTGCTCCAGGTGTCATCCCATTTGCGGTTGTGACTCAGGCTAAAGGTGCGCACTTCGGAACTAACCAACCCGGTGCTGGAAACACTTGAACGGATATTGCCGACAAGCGTGAGGATATCTTGCGGGGTTACGCGAAAGCGCAGATTGCCGTCGAGATACCAAGTGTCGCCGCCCCGACCGCCGGGCGAAGCGGGATCATCATAGCGGTGAAATGCGGGGCCAACTTCCAGCCGCAGATCGGCGCGCGGGCCGAGGGGACCGGTCAGGCCGATGAGGGCGCGGTGGTATTTGTTTGATCGGTCGGTCAAGCGACCGCCTTGGCGCCCCTGCCCCTGTCGGCCATAGCGCCAACCTGCATAAAATGCCCAGTTTTCCAGGTCGCGACCGATATCCACACCACCCGCAAGATCGTAGCGGTCGATCCAGTTGTCATATCCGGCCACGCCGGGGCGAATGCGCGACTCGAGATCTTCGTATACCAGACTCGCCAGGGGGCGGATAAAAACGGTGCCGAGATCAAAGACATACTGGAGGTTGGAACGGTTTTGCCATTGAGGACGGCGGGTGCGCGCGTGCAGCGTGGCCCATGCGTTGCGGCCTTCGGCGAAGGTGACGCCTTCAGAGGGACCGTCGACCCGGGTGAAGGTGGTCGAGAAGGTGAGGTTTTCCTGGCGGAAATTCAGCCCGAGCATTTGCCGGAGATGATTCTCTTCGCTGGCATCGAAGTAGAGAATGGCTTCCGCACTATAAGTGATTCGAATAGATGAAGCGGGCGTCCACCGCAGTTCCGGGCGGATGCCCAAAAAGAGCGAGTCGGTCTTGCCCAAATCGCCCACGTCGATGCGAAAGAGGCTTGAATCGTAGCCAAGGTCGCTGCGCAAATTCAGTGTTAGCTGGCTGGCCAAGGCCCATGGACCGGCCCCGAGTAGGAGGGCGAGGAGCGCTCCGGTTCCGGCCCGGCGAGCGAAAGAAAATGGGGGAAGTGCCTGAATGAGTCTATTCACGTGGGGGAGTCATTGACCCCGGTACCTTGTTTTCCAGCTTTTTCGCTTGTTGAATGGAAAAGGGTGTTTAGGCATGGGGCATCGTTCTCCAGAGACCGCTGAAGGCTCCGGAACGGTTTCTCAAAATGTCCACGAAAACATGGTTTACGCTCGCGTTAGGATTGGCCGGCTTTTGCCTTCCGCTCCTCCTGCCTTTGCCGGGGCTCTCTCTTGCCGGAGAGATCACGCTGGGGATCTTTCTCCTCGCCGCGATCTTCTGGGTAATGGAGCCGATACCGATTTACGCGACCTCGCTCCTCGTCATTCTCCTGCAAACGCTGCTGCTTAGCATCCAGGGCCCCTTCGCCCAATATTCCACGCCGGGTACGGTCCCGCCCGCTCCGGCGGGAGAGGCGCGCTGGGAGGTGCCGGTGACAGCGCTCACGGAGGATGGCCGACTCTTTCTTTGGCAAAACGGACGCGCCGTCCCTTTGGCCGTGACGGTTGAATCGCGCGAGGGCGCGGTGGCTCTGGTCTCGGCGGAAGCGCTTTCGGCGGAAGCCCCGGTCATTCGCCGCTCCAACCATTGGCGCGTGGAGTTTCAACCGCCTTCCTACACCGTTTTTCTGAATACGCTGGCGAGTCCCATCATCATTCTCTTCCTCGGCGGCTTTATGATGGCGGCGGGAGCGGCCAAATACCGCGTCGACCGCAATTGTATCCGCATCATTCTCAAACCCTTCGGAAGCAAGCCAGCCAATGTCATGCTCGGCATGATGGCGGTCACGGCCCTGCTCTCGGCATTTATGAGCAACACGGCCACCACCGCCATGATGATGGCCGTGGTGGTGCCCATTCTGGCGAGCGCGCCGGAGGGCGACCGTTTCCGCATGGGCATTGCCCTGGCGGTCCCCTTCGCCGCCAACATCGGGGGCATTGCCACGCCCATCGGAACGCCGCCCAATGCCATCGCCTTGGGGGCGCTCGCGGAGCAGGGCATTTCGCTGCCCTTCACCACATGGATGGCGCTGACGACGCCCTTTGTTCTCATCATGCTCGTCTTCATCTGGTTTCTCCTCATGAAGGCCTTTCCGAGCAAGTTGACAGAGCTGAACCTGGACCTGAAGGGCTCCTTCGATACCTCCCGCAAGGCCTGGATTCTCTATCTCGTGGCGGGCGGCACCGTTCTGCTCTGGGTGACGGAGGCTTTGCACGGCTTGCCCAGCAGCCTCATCGCGCTCCTCCCGATTGCCCTCCTTCCGGCCTTTGAGGTGGTGGAGAAAAAGGAAATCCGCAACCTGCCCTGGGAGGTGCTATGGCTCATGGCGGGAGGTCTCGCACTGGGTGTGGCCATGGGACAGACGGGCTTGGCCATTTGGATGGTGGAGCAGGTCCCGTGGGGTATATTCGGTGCCCTCGGCGCGCTCGCGCTCTTTGGCTTGGTGGCCATCCTTTTGGCCAACTTTATCGCCAACACCGTGGCTGCCACCCTCCTCATGCCGCTCGTTATGAGCTTGGTCACCTCGGGCGTGGCCGACGGCTTTGCCCTGCAAACCGCCGCCATCACCGTGGCCCTCGGGACGAGTCTGGGTATGGCCCTGCCTGTCTCGACTCCGCCCAACGCCATCGCCATGAGCACGGGCCTCGTGCGCACCGGCGATATGGCGCGCATGGGTACTATCATCGGGGCGGTGGGCTACGGTTTCCTCCTCCTCATGGCCTTCGCTCTCTGGAACAACATTTTCTGACCCCCTCCATTATGATTCCCACTTTACACATTATCTGCGTTGAAGACGAAACGGCGGTGCTCGACGCCGTCTTGCGCGACCTCCGTCCCTTCGAGGACTCTTTTCGCCTCAGCGGCGCGGGCGATGCGGCCGAAGCCCGCGAAATCATCGCCGGGCTGGATGCGGAGACGGACCGCGTGGCGCTCATCTATTGTGATCACATCATGCCGGGCGAGCGCGGCGTGGATCTCCTGATCGATCTTCACGGCTCCGAAAACCCCGTTCTCGCGCACACGCGCAAGGTGCTCTTCACGGGGCAGGCCGGCCACGACGACACGATCACGGCGATCAATCGTGCGGGCCTAAACCATTACGTGGAGAAACCCTGGGAGGCCGCCGCCTTCGTCGCCCTCACTAAGAAGCTTCTCACCGATTATGTCCTCGCCGCCCACCTTCCCGTGATGAGCTTTATGGCGGTGCTGGAGACGGAACGCCTCGCCGACGCTCTGCACGACGACGAGACCCTCTCATGAAGTTTGGCGGCAAGTCCGGCAGCGGCCTGCGCGATGCTCTCGACCGCGAGGCCCTTCTGCGGGAAATCGAGGATTTACTGGCTCATCACCCCCAGGCAGTCCGGATAATCCGCGATTTTTCCGAAGGAGAGACGATTCTTGGAGAGGGGGTTCAGGAGGGGCGTATCGGCCTGATCCTCGAGGGTGAACTCCACCTCGTAAAGCGCTCGGATGAGGGCGAGGCCATCCAGGTCGATAAAATTGGCCGGGGTGAGATGATCGGTTTGCTCTCCTATCTGGCGCGCGAAATCAACTTCATCGGTGTAAAGGCCGCCTCCTCCGGGCGCGTCCTTCTCCTCTCGTGGGACGCCTTTGATGCCCTCCTTGAAACCCGCGCGGAAATGGCCGATCTGCTCGGCCTCCTCATGCGCGACAACCTCATGGGGCGCTACCGGCGCGTTGTGCGGATGCACTTCGACGCCGCCCGGCTCAACCGCGAGCTGGAAATGGAGCGGCGCGAACTGCGCGCCACCATCGCCGAGTTGGAGGCCACCCGCAGTCGCCTCATCAACCAGGAAAAACTCGCCATGCTCGGGAAGATCGTGGCGGGCCTGGCGCACGAGCTGAACAACCCGGTGGCCGCCATCGAGCGCAACACGGCCTATCTGGCCGACTTGCTCGGGGGGATGTTGGCGTCCGATGAGGGCGCGGCGGCCTCCGCTTGGAAAGCTGGACGGGAAAGCCCCGATCCCGATTCCCGCACATTGCGCGAGCGCATGGAAGGGCTGGAAAAGAAGTTCCCCCATCTGGGGCGCTCCGCGTGTCGCCGCCTGGCTGCCCTACCGCCTGAACTCGTGGAGGCCTCAGCTGCCGGACTGACAGATTCCGCTGCCTGCGAGCAGTTTCTCCAGCCCTTTGAAGCCGGTCGCTTTGTTCACACCCTCGGGGCTGCTTCCGAGCGCATCGCCCGCCTCGTGCGCAGCCTCAAAAACTATGCCCGCCCCGGTCAGCATACCTCTGAGCACGTCGATGTCGTCGCCGGCTTGCGCGACACCCTTCTCATCCTCGGCAACCGCTTCAAAGAAGCCGAACTGAGCGTGGATTTGCCCGAGGGCCTGCCGCGCGTCTCCGGCAATGCCGGGGAACTCAACCAGATCTGGACGAATCTCCTCGTGAATGCGAGCGAAGCCATGGGGCCGCAGGGACGCTTGTCCATCACCGCGCGCTCGGAATCCAGTTATCTTCTTGTGCGCATTGCTGATAGCGGACCGGGCATCGCCCCCGACCGCATCCAGGCCATCTTCGAGCCGCACTTTACGACCAAGGCGCAGGGCGGGCAGTTCGGTCTTGGCCTCGGTCTCAGCATTGCCCGCGAAATCGTGCACAAGCACGGCGGTGCCATCGAAGTGGCCAATGCTTCCGAGGGCGGGGCGGTCTTCTCCGTGCGCCTGCCCGTGCTTGCCTGAGATTTCCCTGCGGGCTCCGCTCAGGCATGTAACGATGAAGATCTGGGAGTGGCCACAAGCACCCCGGTTTCGTGAGTGTTTGGGGCTTTACAAAGCCCTATAGGTGGCTGGCCCCTGTGCTTTCGTATCGAGAATTCCGATACCTCCCTGCCCCCGATAGGTTTTCCCGAAGGCGCACAGGCCGAGGGGGAGGAGGCGCATGGCTGTTCCTCCGGTGGTCACGTAGCCCGGGAAGTGCAAATGCCCGGAGAAAACCGTTTCCACGCGCCCGCGCACGGCTTCATCGAAGAGGGAAGGGGCACCGCTTTGGACGTATTTGCGCAGGTCGCGTTGCGGTTCCACGGAGAGGATGTATTTGGCCATCTCCGGTGTCTTGAGGGGCACGTGCGTGATGAGGATGTTGCGTGCCGACCCGTCTGTCTCCCGCCGGAGCCAATCCACTGTGCCTTCCGGGACGGAGCTGTTCGGGCTGTCGACAAGGAGGAGCCGCACGCCGTCGCACGCGATCGCGCGATTACCCATGGCGACGCCCCGGGCGGCCCAGCGCCGTCGGATCTCTTTCGCTTCCGGACGTTCGGTGGTGGCTTCGTCGCTTTCAGCGGGGAGGGAGAAGTCGTGATTACCCGGTGTGACCAGCCACGGCGATTTCAGGGCATCCAACTGGTTGAGGGCGAAGTCGCGGTTTTCGTCGCTGTAATAGTCCACGAGGTCGCCGAGGAAAACGACGAGATCGGGCGACTCCCTGCGCACGTGCGCCACGGTGCGGGCGAAAGAAGGCCAGGCTTCGGCGAAGTGTCGCCGTTGCTCCCGCCATTGACGCGATGGATCGTCGGGTGAAATGAAGTGAAGATCTCCGATCAGGGCTATGCGCATATCTGTCTACTTTTCTCTCCGTCGAGGGGGGGGACAAGGCCACGCCGGGGAGTCTGTGGGGAGTCCAATGGATCAGGCCCCGCGACGAGTGCGCAAGACAAAACCCAGGGCGGACAGGCCAAGGGGTGTGATTAAATGTGCGGGATCTGCATAGGCAGCTTGTACGTTTTGGAGTTCCGCGTTAACGCGGTCCCGCTTGCCCCGTAGAGCGATCCCATCTTGGGTCAGCGCGTTGCGCCTGCGGCTGCGGCTTTCCGCGGCCGTGCGTCAACTCCCGCGCCCTCCGCCTTTCGCACGCTGCGGAGCAGAGGGCCAAGATGTCCACTATGCTACGGAAGATGCTCACCAAGCGTCGAAATGATGAAAGGCGTTGTAATCACAAAGGTTGTCACCTTTTTCAGGGGCGTTTCAACACGGTCGCGACCGTCGCGAAGTCAGCACCGCCGTCCTCCGCGAGCGGTTGGGGCTTCCTTCCCCTTCGAAAGCCCAGCCAGCCATTGGCCGCACAGAAACTCTCGACCCAAACAACCGACCCCACCACCCAGCTATCACTGAAGGCCCGGATCTTTGAGAGAAGCCCAGATCCTTCTTCCGCCACAACGGCTCCTGGCATCGTGTCCTCCTTTATCGCACCGGCTCCCGCAGTCTTCTGGTTTCCCCGGCGAGGTCGCATTCCCGGACCCATCCGGCTGCACAACCGCGCACGGTAGCGCTCGTGCCATTGGGTCGTCCAGGTCCTCTTGCCCTCGATCCGGGCGATCCCCCGTCGCGCGGCCGAGCCACCTACGCAAGCCTCCCCGAACCCGCTGAAAGCATAGGCCCCCGCGTCCTCCACCAGCCCTGCCCGCACGGGGTTCAAATCGATGTAAGCCGCCACCATCCGTTGCGCCTCCGTATCCGCCTCCACGATGACACTGCGGAAACGCTCCGCCCAGAAAGTCCCGACCGTCCCGCGCTTCCGGTTATACCACAAAGTAAAGCGCGTCTTCACCTCCCGCATAAAGACCGAGACGTCCCCCATTCTCGCCTTCAAGCGTCGCCGGATCCCCTCTGCGGAGTTCCCGTTCTTCCTCAGAATGACCTCCAAATCATCCGCATCGATCCCCACTGAAGCACAGCGCGTCCCACCATAAAGCGCCCGAAAGCGCCCCACCAGCCCCGCATCGTCCAAATTCCCCGTCTCCTTCGGATCCAGCCTTACGAAGATGTGAAAGTGATTCGCCATAAAGCAATAAGTCAGCACCTCCATCCCTGCGAACGCCGCCTGCGAACGCATAATATGGCGCATAGCCTCCATCGCCTCCTCATCCATCAGCCGCCTCTTCTGCACCACCCTCGAAATAAGGTGGTGGCAAGCCAGTCGTGGATACTTTAGCCGCCTGCAAAAATTCCTGCTCATGATGCCACTCAAACACCTGCCAAACTTCTGTCAATACAGCAATGTTCAGAACATTAAAAAAGTTCCCAGTGCTTTCTCGATTCTGGATTCTGTTTCTACTCAAGGGGCCGCAGCTCCTGACAAACTTCGTGATTACACCCGCAACCTGCGCCCGACTCAAATCGCTCTTTTTCCCGGCGAACGCGCTCCGCTCGTCTCCTGTCTCGTGGGCGCGCCTCGCGCCACCCTTATCAAATTCGGATCAGGACTGCTCGACAAGGAATGGCAAAACCTCCGCCCCCGCTGAAGCTTCCGCTGCCCCGGCAGCCGCCACCGAAAATCGAATCGAAATCCGAAACGTTGTAGTGGAGACCTTTGTTCTCTCATCAACGACTTACGCCCGAAATCGCCCCCCGGTTGAGAACGTCGGGCCAGGACAAATTCGGGGGGCATGCGGACGTGTTTGATTCGAGTTTGAGTGAGATCGTTTAATCGGTCAGCACAGTGTGCCCACTCCGGTCATCAGGGGATGGTGCTTCCCGTGATCATGGGATCTCCTCCGCTTCAAGGCGCAAAAACAAAAGGCCCTCGGCTGGGTTTGGCAGGGTTAGCTCGACGAGCTCGGCCTCTCCATCGTCAGCCAATACGGCAACATCGCCGCCGGAGACATCCTGCCACGAAATGAAGTCGGCGGATACAAGCGGTTTCAGGGATATTCCTGGGGCGTTCTTCGCCCGGCGATAGCGGAAACTTACCGTTTCGGATTGCGTGTTGATTGGGCTTGCGCGGGGCAGGTCTACAGCTGTTGCGGTGAGCGGGTTCAATCCCATCGCGAAGGCAAGGAGATTCGGCAGGGCGAGGGGGCCGTTTGTGTCCAACGGCCCCCGGCGTTCGGGCGGAAGGTCCTCCAAGACCGCCCATCCTGCAAAGCCCCCCGTGTCGGGGTTTGGAGTGATCATGAGACCTGTGTTGTTGAATCTCGTTTCGAGGGTGTAGTTCCCTGACCAGTTGTTCCCGTCGATAGACATCGAAATCAAAAGCCGGTAGGTTTTCCCGGGAACTAATTCGATCGCGGTCGCGCTCGGGTTTTTGTCAAACGACCCCAGATTTACCTCGCGCGCCCAGATAACCGAAACCGGACTGCTGCCGATATCGCTCACCGACATGCGGGTGCGGGCACTGTTTTCGGTGATGCCGTTTTGATAGCCTGGTCCGGGATTGGACAGGGTCGCGATACCGTCAAAGGAGATCGCACCCGTAGACGGCGTGGTCACATGAAAATCAACAAGCAATTGAAACTGAGCTGTGAGACTCGCGCCTCCAATCGCGTTTCTGTTCTCCGCACGAGCCGAACCGAAAATCGTGAATCCATCCGGGGAAACGTTTGTCGCATAATGATTGTTCACCGTGGCTGAGGCTGTCCCGAACGTGCTCGAGGAGCTTCTGGGCCAAGTGCGCTCGCCGCTCGCGGCAAGATTCTGCTGAAAAACCTGCGAAGCATTCCCCCCTTGGGTATACGCAAAGGTCTGCAATATAGTGATTCTCGAATCCGTAACCACAACCGGAGAAGCGGCGGTGATGCACGGTAGGCCCAATACCACTGTCAGAAAAAAGGAAAGGGAGACACGCATGATCGAAATCTATCGGAATTAAAGAAACGATTCTCAATTATGACCATGGCGACGCGCGATGATCCCAAGGGCGGCGAGCCCGAGGAAGAGAGCGACCGTGGCGGGCTCGGGTATGGGGGCGAGGGGGCCGGCTTCATTGTCGAAGCTGAAAGAGTCGATCCACATGGAACCGGTGCCGGTGGGGGTGCTGCCGGTGGGGTCGCCGACAATGACGCGCGCCCCGTTGTTCAGGGGAACAGCGGGGCCGCGCAGAACCTCCACTCCGTTGATCGAATAGGCCACGATTCCATTGTGGAGGTGGATCTCAAAGTCGTGCAATTCGCTGAGGTCGAAGTCGGGACCGCTCACGGTGACAAAACCGGTATCGAGTTCCACGGTCACGCCGGGGCGATTCTGGCTGTTGTCGGTGGCCTGAAAGTCCATGCGCGCGTGGTAGCCGTTTGTATCCTGAAAGTAAGCACTCCAGGACTGCGACCCGGCGGTGAGGAGCGAACGGAGCTGCAATTTGTTCCCGTCCGAAGTCGACCCCGGAAGAAAGGCGGCCGGATCTCCCCCGGCAATCGGATCGGACCCAAACCAAATGCCGCGGATGGGCGCGGTCGTCATCTTGATGAAGCCGTCTTCAGCGATCCAGTTCGTCCCGGCAAAGACAACCGTGGTGAAGAGGGCGGCGTTGGTCATCGTATTGGGCGCTTCGATGACATTGGCGTTCGGCACGTGGTTGCCGGAGAGGACAGCGACTTGGGCAACGAGCCCAGGCGAAAGAGCGCAGATGGCACCGACTGCGGCGAGAATCCGGATAGTTTTCATTGGTTTTTGAAGGCGAAAGGTTTTTATTGATGAAAGTCAATTTTCATTCGCAAAAATGCCGAAGGAGCGCTGCTCATGGGAAGGGTGCAGGCGTAGACGTAGAGGGAGAAACCGGGTTCGACCGGCACCGGCGCTCCCACCTGAATGAGCCCGAGCGGAGAGGTTTCGAAGTTGGTCAGGTCGGTGGCCGTTTGGACCGTGAGGATGGTGCCCTTGGAATCGTCGGGGAGGAGAACGGTGAAGGTGAGGTAGCGCTCCGCCGGATCAAACGCGCTGCCGCCGGTGAGCGTGTTGAGGCTCGTACCATCCTCTGGAACGAGTGGAGAAAAGACGGTGAAGCCGGTCGCGGGTTCGATTGGATTCAGACCGTAGACCCATTTCACGAGGTTCGGGATGCCGTCGCCAGTGGCGTCATCGGCGGGGCCGCGCAGGTTCTCGGGGACACCGGCGGCGGCGAGGTAGGCGGCGAGGGCCTCGGCGGGGGTGGGGTCGGGGTCGGGGTCGGGATCGGAGGTTTCCGACAGGGTGCCTTTGAGGAAGGTGAGGCGCTGGGCGGGTGCGTCGTTGTAGGTGGTGAAGTTGCCACCCACCCAGATGCCGCCGGAGGGAGCGATGGCGATGGTCTCGACCGCCTGGTTAAAGCCGGTGCCGGGGTCGAAGGTGAGGTCGTTGGTGCCGTCGCTGAAGACGCGGGCGATGCGGGGGCGGGCAACGCCGTTGAAGGTGGTGAAGAGCCCGCCGAAGAGAATGGAGCCGTCGGCTGTTTCGGCGAAGGTGAAGGTGCCATTATCAGCGGTGAAGCTCTGGACAAGGCTGCCGCTCAGGGCGTAGCGGCGGACCGCGCTACCGAAGTCCTGGCTGATGATGAGGTCGCCGTTGGCCAGTTGGGTGCCCGCGCGTATGGCGAAGAAACCGACTGAAAAAGGCCCGCCGGCGAGAGCGCTTCCCTCGTTATTCACTTGGATGAGGTAGCTGGCACCACTGATGCCCGCCCAGTTGGAGAACCAGCCGCCGAGCACGAGGCTGTTGTCAGCCTGAGGGCGCACGAAGGTGGTCAGGGAGTTTGCAGTCGAGGTGAAGCTCGTGTCGTGGGCACCGGTGCTTGTCAGGCGGACGGCGTAGCCGGAGTTGGGCAAGTCGCCGAATTGCCAAAACTCTCCCACGACCATGATGCTTCCGCTCGCTTCCTCGCGGACGTCGCGGACGGTCCCCGAGACGCTGCCGGTGGGCGGCACGAATGTGGTGTCGAGGGTGAGGTCGGCGTTGAGGCGGGCGACGCGGTTGCGCGGTTCGCCGTGAACGGCGGTGAAGCTGCCGCCGAGGAGGATTTTGCCGTCGGCCTGTCGGCTGATCGCGCGGACGGCTCCGCCGGTGGCGGCGATGCCCGGGACGGGGACGACGCTGCCATCTTCGTTAACCACGGCGAGGCGTTCCCCGGAAGTGTTCACGCCGTCGGAGATGGCATTGAAGTTGCCGCCGACGAGGGCGCGTCCGTCGCTGAGCGGGAGGATCTGATAGACGATGGCATCGACCGTGGGGCTGGTCCAACCGGGGGCCACGGCGGCTTCGTTGGGCGTGATGTCGACCGTGATCGGATCACTCAGGATGAAGCCGAGCAGGTTGCTCACCTCGACAGTATAAGCTCCAGCGTTGCTGACCGAGGTCGGCGCGATGTTGAGGGTGGCGGAGGTTTGGCCCGGCAATAGGGTGCCGTCGCGGAACCATTGGTAGGTGAGGGTGCCTGCGCCGAGGGCCTCGACTTCAAGGGTGAGGGGTCCGCCTTCGAGCATGCTGACATCGCCGGAGAGGCTGAGGATCTGGGGCACGCCGAGGACGATGACCTGAGCGGGCTTGCTGGTCTCGCTGCCGGATTCGTTGGTGATGACCACGGTGTAGGTGCCGGAGGCAGTGGAGGCGACGTCAGTCAAAGACAGCTCGGCGGTCTGGCTGCCGGAGATGCCGGGGCCGTCGCTGAGCGGCTCGCCGTCCTGGAACCATTGATACGAAATCGCGGTGTTGCCGGTGGCCCCGACTGTGAGGGTCATGTCTTCGCCCGGATCGACGATGGTGAGGGCCGCCGGCTGGGCGGTGAAGGCGAGCTTGACGATGTCACCGTTGAGGAGAACGAGGCGGTTGACGGTGCGGCCGTTGATGGTGGTGAAGGCCCCGCCCGCCCAGAACTTGCCGTCGGGCCGGAGGGCAAGCGCATTGACGTTGCCATTGGGGTTGGCCGAGAGGACAAAGAACGGATCAAGCGCATTATCGGGCAGGAACCGGGTGATGCGGGGGAGCGGGGAGCCACCAAGGATGACCTTACCGTTGAGCTGAACTTGCACGGCCATTTGCGGACCGCTGCCGAAGAGCTGCGATAAAGTTTGGTCGGGACTAGTTCGGCGGGTGCTGCTCGCTCCGGCGAAGATGTAGTTTCCGTCGGGATCGAGGGCGATGGCATCCACGCGGGTGCGACCGCTTGCGTAGAAAAACGTGGTGTCGCGGGAGCGATCCGGCAGGAACCGACTCACCTTCACAGCGGAGGAGCTGGTCGTATTGTTGGAGGCGAGCACACTGCCATCGGGGAGCGCGCGGACGGCGAGGATGTGGTTGGTGCTGGGTTCGGCGTAAGCGCCGTCGAAGGTGCCGTCGGTGTTGAGACGGATGAGGTAGCGGTTGGAACCGAGGGAGGTGCCGTTCCAGGAGGTGAAGGTGCCGCCGAAGACGATGCGCCCGTCGGGGAGGATGTCGGTGGCGTAGCCGTTGCCGTTGCCGCCGGAGCCGGTGTTGGTGGAGAAGGCCGTGTCTTCCGATCCGTCGGCATTGAGGCGGAGAAGACCGCGGTTGCGGGAGGTGCCGTCGACCTGGGAGAAGTCACCCGCGACGAGGAGCTTGCCATCCGGCTGCACGGTGATGTGGCGGACCCGGGCGTTGAGAAAAGGCGGGGTGAAGTCCGTGTCGAGGCTACCGTCTTCGTTGATTTTGACGAGGTAGTTGCGGCCGGTGCTATCGTAGTTGGTGAACTCACCGCCGACGTAAACAGCACCGCCGGGCGCGTTGGCGAGGGCGAGGACGTTGCTGGTGAAGGCGGGTGTTCCGGTGAAGACATCCGCCACGGCAGCAGGCGGCGGGATGATCGTGAGCGTCGCCGGGGCCGAAAGCACGCTGTCGTAGGCGTTGGTGACGCGGACAGTGTAGATGCCCTCGTTGGCGGCGGCGGCGCTGGCGATAGTGTAGGTCGCGGCGGTTGCGCCGGAAATGGCGACGCCGTCCTTGAACCACTGATACGTTACGGCGGTGGGGCTCGAGACGGTTACGGTGAAGGAGGCCGCAAAACCGGGCGGCACATCGACGTCCTGCGGCTGGCTGGTGATCTGCGGGAGGGAATCATCGTCACGTAGAGTGAGGGTGACGGGGTTGGCGATGGCGGAGAGGCCGGTCGCATCGGAGAGCACCAGAGTGAAGGTGCGGTCGCCGTTGACGAGGGCGTCATCGACGAGGGTGACGGTCACCGTCTTGGGCGAAGCGTCGCCCGGCACCCAGGTGAGGACTGCGTCGATGGCGAGGAAGTTGTTCGGGCTCGTGGCGCTGCCATCGACCGAGGTGACGCGGACGGAGGCCGCATCGGAGGTGTCGCCGTAGCGGAGGACCTCAATCGTGAGGGTGCCCTCGTTTTCGAAGGCGGTGGCGGAGAGAGTGCTGAAGCCGGCTTCGTTGGCAGCGAGGAGCAGGCGGGCGATTCCGGCGCGGGCGACCCCGTTCCAGGTGGAGAAACCGCCGCGAACGATGAGAGAGTCGTCGGAGTCGATAAGGGCACTGCTGACCTGTGAATTGAAGGCAGTGTTGGGGCCGGTGCCACCGGGGAAGTTGTCGTCAAAGACGCCGTCGAGCGAAAAGCGGGCGATGCCTGGAATGGGTTCACCGGCGAAGGCGGTGGGGCCGGTCACAACGATGCGGCCGCGCTGGAAGTGGATGCCGGTGATGTTGCCCGAAAAGCCGCCGCCGAGGACGAAGGTGGGATCGAGGTCGCCGTTGGGCAGGCGGCGTTCGAGGATCGTGTTGCGGGCGACGTAGAAGCGCCCGTCGGGCAGGTGGAGGAAGTGTTGCGGGCGCGGGCTGAGGCTGTTGTTGGCGTTGAAGCCGGGGAATGGCGAGCCGTCGGGCGAGAGCTTGGCGAGGCCGAAGGTGTTGGTGCCCGGTCCGGAATTGTGGCCGACGAGGATGCCGCCGTCGGGTAACTCATACACGGCGTCAAGGAATCCGAAAGAGCTGTTGGTCAGAGTCGAGCTGAAGGTCGGATCGACGCTGCCGTCGGACTGGAGGCGGGCAAGACCCAGCCACGGAGATTGCAGGCGGATGGAAAGGTAAATGGCTCCGCTCGGGGTGACGGTGACGCCGGAGAGGGGCACGTTGCCGACTCCAATATTGGCGTTGAAGGAAAGGTCGAGGGTGAGGTCGGCATTGAAGCGGACGAGACGCGGCTGGGCGACACCGTTGATCACGCCAAACCGACCACTGAGAAGAAAGGTGCCGTCGGGGGCCGGGTGGAGACGGAAACTGGGTGTCGAATAGGTCCCGGTGAGGCTGTAGGTGATGGGTTCCGACGCCACGGCAACACCGTCCGCATCGTAACGGGTCAGCGCGTAGCCGTTTATGAAACTGCCGGTGACCGCGAGCAAACCGCCGCCGGGCAGCGCCACCGCCGAGAGGGAGCTGTCGAAGCCGGTGACCACGTAATCGGGATCAACGACGGTCTCGGCCGGGATGACCGTGATCGTGGCCGGATCACTCAGGACGGAGTCGCCGTTGCCGGTGATCTCGACGGTGTAGTCGCCCGCCGTGCTTTCAGTTGCGCTGATCAGGAGGAGGCTGCTGCTGGTCGCTCCGGGGATGAGGACGCCGTCCTTGAACCACTGGAAGCTCACTGGCACGGGCGCGGTTACGCCGACGGTGAGGGTGGCGTTGTTGCGCTCCTTGACGCTCTGGCTGAGCGGTTGCGTGGTGATGACGGGCAGCGCCTCGTCGTCCAGAATCGTGACCGCCGTGCTGGTCGGGCCGCTGATCGGCGCACCGGTGGCACCGCTGAAGTTGACGGAGAAAGCCTTGTCGCCATCGGCCACGGCATTGTCGATGAGGGCAACCGGTAAAAACTTCGGTCCGGTCTCGCCATCGGCCCAAGAGAGGGTGCCGGAGGTGGCGGTGAAGTCGGCCCCGGCAAGGGCGCTGCCGTTGGCCGTTGCGAAATCCACCGAAGCAGCCCCGATTCCGTCACCCAGACGGCTCACGCTGAGGTAGAGGGTGCCCGCATTTTCGACAATGGAAACGGCGGTGGCATCGAGGACGAGGGCATTGGCCACGGCGTTGCCCTCGAAGCGGACGAACTTGACCGGTTGTTCGCCATTGACGCGGTTGAAGAAGCCGCCCGCGTAGATACGCCCGTCGGGCGCGGTCGTGGCGAGGTTCCAGGAGGGTGTCGTCGTCCAGCCTGACCAGGTGGCATTACCGGTGAAGGTCGGGTCAATGGAGCCGTCGGCGAGAACGCGGCGGAGCTGGTTGCTTGCCGTGAGGAGGAAGCGTCCGGCGGAATCGAATTGCAGGGGTTGCGCCTGGTAGAAGCCGATGGATGGCCCGGTAAAGGAAGGGTCGAGCGATCCGTCAGGAAAGAGGCGATACGCTACGGTGCTGTTAAATGCGGGGATACCGGTGACCGTGATCCGCCCCTCGCGGTCTACGGCGACGCTGTTCCACGCTGCGGCAGGGAGATCGGGGGCAAACGAAAAGTCGCGGCGTCCGTTGGGAAAGAGCCGGGCAAAGACAGGGACTGGTAGCCCGAAACCGGAAATCTCGCCGACCACGTAGTAGCGTCCGGCAGAATCCCGCTCGACTTGGAAGATGAGGACGCGGACGAAGGGGGCATTGGCTTCCGGAATGCCAAACTCACGCGTGTCCAGGGCGAAGCTGGTGTCGAGGGAGCCATCGGCATTCAAGCGGGCGACGCCTTGGCGCGTGGTGTATTCGAAGGGCTGGCTGCCTGGGGCACGGAGGCCTTGAAAGCCCCCGGAGATGACGATTTTGTCGTTGGGCTCGACGATGAGGTGGTTGATGTAATTGACGTTGCCACCCGAAAGCCACGGATAGGTCCCCGCTGTCTGGAAAGTCGGATCGACCGTGCCGTCCGGGTGGATGCGCACGATGTTGCGGGAAATGACGTTGTTGGTGCCGTCGTTCATCCCCGTCATCACGCCCCCGGCGATGATCTTGCCGTCGGACTGGAGGCCGAGGGCCATGACTTCGGGCCATCCCTGGCCGATGTAGACGATGCCGAAGCCCTCGCCCACTTCATTGGCATCGGCGAAAAAGGTGTTGTCGACCGAGCCGTCGGGATTGAAGCGGATGAGCGGGGCCTGGATGAAGCCGCCGCCGGAGGCGGGCAAAGTCGTCGCCATTTCGTTGCTGCCGACGAGGATCTTGCCGTCCGGCTGCACGAGGATGGAGGCGACGGAGCCGAAATCGCCCTCGGCGTCGCCGTAGACCGTTCCGGCTGTCCCTGCAAAGGCCGTCTCGACGCTGTCGGGGGCGGCGGGGGCTTTGTTCAGGATCGCCAGGAAAAAAATGAGGGGCAGGGCGTTCGCAATACGCGCAACAGGGAAAAGACTGGGCATTTGCATAGACGTTGAATTGATTGCGAAACAAGCAGCTTCGGGGATCGAAGTTGTCGATAGATGCGGCTCATTATACCCCAGCCGCCGATATATCGGCAATACGCACACTTGCGTACGGGCTTGTGCCGAAGATTGGAGTTGTCGCGCCGTGCGATCCGCTTTGAAAACTATCCCTGTGAAATTCGAGGCAGTCATCGGTTTGGAAGTGCATGTGCAGTTGAAGACGCGCTCAAAGGTCTTCGCCTCCGTGGGTGTGGGCTTTGGCGAAGAACCGAATACCCTCACCGATCCGGTCATTATGGGCCTGCCGGGCGTGTTGCCCGTCCTCAATCACGAGGCGGTGCGCCAGGCCGTGCGGGCGGGCCTCATCCTCGGCTCGGAGATCCCCGAGGTCTGCAAGTGGGACCGCAAGCAGTATTTCTATCCGGACAGCCCCAAGAACTATCAGCTCACTCAATACGATGAACCCGTGTGCGTGGGGGGCGCGGTGGAAATCGAGCTGCCCGGCCCGGCCCGGAATATCATGGGCGAACACCGCTGGGTGCGGCTGACCCGCGCCCATCTGGAGGAGGACGTGGGCAAGCTGACCCATGCGGGCGATTACTCCCTCGTGGATTACAATCGCGCCGGTACACCTTTGCTCGAAATCGTCACCGAGCCCGATCTTTATTCGTCGGCGGAAGCCGTCGCTTTTCTCAACGCCTTGCGCATGCTCCTCACCGAGGGGGGCGTTTCCGATTGCGACATGGAAAAAGGGCAAATGCGCTGCGATGCCAACATCAGCGTGCGCCCGGCCGGCTCCAGTACCCTCAACAGCCGAACGGAAATCAAGAACCTCAACAGCATCACTGGCGTTCGCCAAGCCATCGACTACGAGATCCGCCGGCAGACGGGAGTGTATGCCGCCGGGGGGCAGGTGGTGCAGGAGACCCGCCGCTGGGATGCCGAGGGCGGCCTCACCACGAGCATGCGCGGAAAAGAGGAAGCCCACGATTACCGTTACTTTCCCGATCCCGATCTTCTACCGGTGCGTTTCCCTACGCAAGAGGTTGAGGCGTTGCGTACGGCGTTGCCTGAGCGCGTTTTTGACCGCCAGCGGCGGTATCAGGAAACCCTCGACCTCCCGTATACCCTGACCTCGGTCATCTGTTACGATTTTGGCTTGGCCCGCTACTTCGAAGAAGCCCTTGCTGTTTACGGTGAAAACCCCAAGGCCCTCGCCAATTACATTGCCAATGAATTGCAGCGCGAACGCGGGGCTGTCGAGGGGGAGGGGCTGCTGCCCTTGGAAGATGTGGCCATGCGCCCCGCCGATCTCGCCGAACTTGTGCGCCTCATTGATACGGGCACCCTCACCAAACACGCGGCCCGGACCGTTTTTGTGGAGATGTTCCAAACAGGGGAGGGGGCAGCCGCCGTTGCCGACCGTCTTGGCCTCAAGGCCGAGCCGCAGGATTCGGGAGCCCTTGAAGCTATCTGTCGTGATGTCATTGCCGCCAATCCCGTTCCGGCGGCGCAGTTTCGCGAGGGCAACGCCAAGGCCATCAACGCCTACGTGGGTCCCATTATGAAGGCCACCCAAGGCAAGGCCAATCCCCGCGAAATTCACGAGATCCTGGCCCGTCTGGTTGCGGCGTCGGATTGAGAAATCCGTGCAGTTGAGGCTTGGGCGGCGCTTCGCGCTCCCCGGGTCGATTACTCGGGATAGGCGCGGTTGCGAAACCGGTCGATACGGAATCCCTGGCCCGTCCGCACCGCTTCAGCGTGCACAAACTGCTCCTCGAAGGGTGGGAAAAAGGTGTCCCCCTCCGGTTCCATATCCACCGTCGTCAACCACAGATCGTCCACAAACGGCAAAGCCTGACGATAGATCTCCGCCCCCCCGAAAATCCAAATCTCCCGGTCTGTTTGGTGCCCCTTGAGAGCCTCCAGGTCGCTCAGGAGCGTAATCCCCTCCACCGGATTCATTTTCCGCGACAGGACGATATTCTCCCGTCCCGGTAGCGGCTTCCCTAGAGATTCGAACGTCTTCCGGCCCATGGCAATGGCTTTGCCGAGCGTGCATTGCCGAACCCAGCGCAGGTCCCCCGGCACGTTCCATGGAATGCCTCCGGCCTGCCCAATGACCCGATTCCGGGCCATCGCCGCGATTGCCTTCCACGGTCGTTGCGGAAGTGTCTTCATTCTAGACCGCCACCGGGGCTTGGATGGCAGGGTGCGGATCATACCCGACCAAGGTGAAATCCTCGTAGCGAAAATCCTCCAGGCGACGCACTTCCGGATTCAGCTTCATTTGCGGGAGCGGGCGGGCAGGGCGAGCCAGTTGTTCGCCCACCTGCTCCAAGTGGTTTTTATAGAGGTGAGCATCTCCCAAAGTATGCACAAAATCACCCGGACGAAGGTCGCACACCTGTGCCATCATCAGCGTAAGCAATGCATACGAAGCGATATTGAACGGCACTCCCAGAAACAAATCGGCACTTCGCTGATACAACTGGCAACTCAGTTCCCCTGCCTGCGTATCCACAAAAAACTGAAAGAAGGCATGGCAAGGAGGAAGGGCCATTTCCTCCAACTCGCCCGGATTCCACGCGCAGACAATATGGCGGCGGCTCGTCGGGTAAGTGCGGATCGACTCCACCACTTGGGCGATCTGGTCCACCGTGCTCCCGTCGGGTCGACGCCAGGCCCGCCACTGTGCGCCGTAGACCCGCCCCAGATTTCCCTCCGCATCCGCCCACTCATCCCAAATACGCACCTTGTTCTCATGGAGATAGCGAATATTCGTATCCCCCCGCAGAAACCACAGGAGCTCATGAATCACCCCCCGCAAATAAACCTTTTTCGAAGTCAGCAACGGAAACGACTTCCGCAGATCATACCGGGCCTGCGCCCCAAAGACCGCCAACGTGCCCACACCTGTCCGGTCATCCCGCTCCTGCCCCTCCTCCAGCACCCGCCTCAACAACGCATGATAAGCTTCCATCCCCTCTACCTTGCCCCCGCCCTTGTCCACCGCAATTCCAAAATAATCTAAGTTGAAAAATATTATTGACTTGGTGGGTGGGATTTGGTGGGGTTGGGGAATGGAAGACAGTGTAGCGATTGGATTTGCGAAGGGGCTTTTGCCGAAGCGGGGGC
>JAFIGE010000254.1 GCA_020831585.1 Opitutales bacterium
AACCTGATGCCGTTCGATTTGAGAATGTTCCCACCGAATACCCAGGAAGAGATATGACCATGGCCCGCAAGTTTGTCTACCGGCCCGGAGAGGCCGGAGTGTTCCACTGTATAAACCGGTGTGTGCGCCGAGCCTTCCTTTGCGGATGGGATGACTACTCGGGCAAATCTTTCGAGCACCGGCGGGAGTGGGTGCGGGAGCGGGTGAAGGAGCTGTGCGGGATCTTTGCGCTGGAGGTCTGCGCCTACGCGGTCATGAGCAATCATGTCCATTTGGTTGTGCGGACACGTCCGGATGTGGTTTCGGGTTGGAGCGATGAGGAGGTGGCGCGGCGTTGGTTGCGGTTGTGTCCGGGGCGTCGGGACCAAGTGGGGGCGAGCGTGGAGGAGGACCGGGTGGCGCTGTTGGCGAAGGACGCGGAGAAGGTGAAGGTGTGCCGCGGGCGTCTGGGGAACCTGAGTTGGTTCATGCGCGGTTTGAGCGAGGTGATCGCGCGCCGGGCGAATGAGGAGGACCGTTGCAAAGGCCGCTTCTGGGAGGGCCGTTTCAAGTGCCAGCGCCTGGCGGATGCGGGAGCGGTCGTCGCGTGCATGGCCTATGTCGATCTGAACCCCGTGCGTGCGGGGGTGGAGGAGACGCCCGAGGCGAGCGACTATTGCGGAGCGGGTGATCGCTTGCGGGCGCGTCGTGGGCGTGCGGAACTGGCGGCGTGGAAGGCGTCGGGGGGAGACGAGTCGACCGCAACGGAGGCGCAGAAGCGGATGTTGGAAGGCGCGCGTGGAGACGTCGAACGAGCGCGCTGGCTGGCTCCGGTGGAAGCGGGGGAGGGGGGCGTGCTGGGAATGAGCGAGGGAAATTACAGGACGCCCATAAAATTACTTGACACGAGTGCCGACTTCCAACCTGATGCCGTTCGATTTGAGAATGTTCCCACCGAATACCCAGGAAGAGATATGACCATGGCCCGCAAGTTTGTCTACCGGCCCGGAGAGGCCGGAGTGTTCCACTGTATAAACCGGTGTGTGCGCCGAAATTACAGGACGCCCAGAATATATACTTGACCCGAGTGCCGATTTCTAACCTGATGCCGTTCGATTTGAGAATGTTCCCACCGAATACCCAGGAAGAGATATGACCATGGCCCGCAAGTTTGTCTACCGGCCCGGAGAGGCCGGAGTGTTCCACTGTATAAACCGGTGTGTGCGCCGAGCCTTCCTTTGCGGATGGGATGACTACTCGGGCAAATCTTTCGAGCACCGGCGGGAGTGGGTGCGGGAGCGGGTGAAGGAGCTGTGCGGGATCTTTGCGCTGGAGGTCTGCGCCTACGCGGTCATGAGCAATCATGTCCATTTGGTTGTGCGGACACGTCCGGATGTGGTTTCGGGTTGGAGCGATGAGGAGGTGGCGCGGCGTTGGTTGCGGTTGTGTCCGGGGCGTCGGGACCAAGTGGGGGCGAGCGTGGAGGAGGATCGGGTGGCGCTGTTGGCGAAGGACGCGGAGAAGGTGAAGGTGTGCCGCGAGCGACTGGGGAACCTGAGCTGGTTCATGCGCGGTTTGAGCGAGGTGATCGCGCGCCGGGCGAATGATGAGGACCGTTGCAAAGGCCGGTTCTGGGAAGGTCGCTTCAAGTGCCAGCGTCTGGCGGATGCGGGCGCGGTGGCGGCGTGCATGGCCTATGTGGACCTGAATCCGGTGCGGGCAGGGGTGGAGGAGACGCCCGAGGCGAGCGAGTATTGCGGAGTAGGGGATCGACTCCGCGCGCGTCGGGGTCGTGCGGAACTGGCGGCGTGGAAGGCGTCGGGGGGAGACGAGTCGAGTGCGACGGAGGCGCAACGGCGGATGTTGGACGGAGCGCGTGGAGATGTGGAGCGGGCGCGCTGGCTGGCTCCGGTGGAGGCTGGGGAGGGAGGAGTGCTGGGAATGAGCGAGGAGCGTTATTTGCGGTTGGTGGACTGGACAGGTCGGCGCCTACAGGACGACAAAGTGGGATCAATTCCGGCAGACCTGGCTCCGGTGCTGGAGCGGTTGGAACTGGATGTCGAGAATTGGATTTCGACGGTGGAGCGCTACGGAAGCCTGTATCACCGTGTGGCCGGGCGAACGGAGAAGCTGGCGGAGGCGGCGCGTGCGGCGGGTCAGCGCTGGTTCAAGCGCCGCGACCGGGAAGCCTGCGCGGGCGTGTACCGGGCGGCGTAATGGACATTTGCATGTTCCCGGGTGGAGCCTCCTGAAACAGGATAGTCCGCGCGCATTGGGGCGCGGGGAAGGGAAGCGGTCAGGTTGGGGGACCAGGGAAATGAGTTCAGCGCGTTCTGATTGCGGGTTTCGCTCCATGAAACGCTTCCTATGGCCGCTCTCGATAAATGATGTCGCTTGGCTCGGCAGATCCCATCGCATTCGACACTTTTCCCACACCCTGAGGAAGGTCTGTTCTGTCAAGTATATTACAAGGATGTCCTTATCCTGTTATCCGGAGAGGCCGGAGTGTTCCACTGTATAAACCGGTGTGTGCGCCGAGCCTTCCT
>JAFIGE010000090.1 GCA_020831585.1 Opitutales bacterium
GGGGTACACCCATGAAAAGGCGTTCTTGAGGAGATACCTAAACTGAACAAAGCCTCCGGCGCAAGACAGGAGGCCCCGTCGATCCGGGGCTTCTTTGGAGGAGGGGGCTCGGCGGCACGGAGTGACCGGATGCCCAGGGTGAGCGGGAAGTACGTGAACTCGCCGGTGCAGCGGCTCGGTCCCGGACGACCATGCGGAGGATTATCAGCCGCAACCCTCCAGCACGATCCTCACCTTCAACATTCACCCCACATCGGAACTGATTGAGATTCTGGCGAAACGGCGAATTGCCCTTCCGGACGAGGTCGCGGTACTGGGCGTGGACGGTGAGCTCTTCATCCAAAGAATGAGCCCGGTGTCGAATGAATAGCAAACGTGGCCACCCTTGCGCGCTCGTGGGCGCGAGCCGCAGCACCCTTGATCGGCGTTTTCGCGAGGCCCTTGGTTCGACTTTGCCGGAATGCATCGAAAAGCACTGTGTCGAACAGACCAAGACGCTCCTCCACGAGAGCCACCTGCGCATCACCGACCTCGCCGCCGCCACTGGCTTTGGCGACAACCGTATGCTCATCGTGGCCTTTCACCGCGTGACCGGCGAAAACCCGGGCCGATTCGGATAGAGGCAACGGGGATAGACCTGGTCGCACCCTCCACTTTTCGAAGAAAATGGTTAGCAAGAGGCCGCCGAATCAGTAGGCCCCGGGATTGAACACACCCTGGAAGCCTGCCTCACTCTGCCTCCTCAGATCGGCCGGACCAACGGGGTTCGCGCATGAGGGGGCCGAAAAAAAGGCTGTTGGCGAGGAGGCGGTGGCTCGCCCACCAATAGCCGCGGAAAGTGGGGTTATCGGCGAGGAAAATGACGCGCCCTCCACCCTGCCGAACCATCAACCCGGCCGCCCCAAGCGCGGCATGGGCTTGGTTGGCCTCCGAGGCATAGCCGCTGAGGAGGGGCGATTCCGTGAATTGCAGGGGTGTGCCAAAGGGGTTGTCCGACGGCTCCAGCACAAGATTACGCGTGCGAAAGAGCGGCACTGTGTTCTGCGGAAAACCGTATCCCATCGGGTGGGTGCGGTCGACGTAGGCCTCAAAAACGGCACCGCTCACGAGGTTGAGCGCAAAGTCGCGCTCGGCTTCCGCGAAGGGGCGGGCGCGGCCTTCGGGGCGGGCGGGCGGAGGCGCTTCCCGCACTTTGGCGGTGGCTATGTTGTTGTTCACCGCCCACTCAACGGCCCGGCCGACCGCCAGAAGCGTGCCCCCGTCGCGCACGTAATCGCGCAAACGGTTGATGGCCGCGCCGGAAAGCTCACTGTAGACTCCGTCGCCGAGGATCACCACGCTGTAGTCCCGCAGATTGGCCCCGCGCACCCGCTCGAAGGGAATGCGCGTGAGCGGGATGCCCATGCGATAGTCGAGGTAGTGCCAGATTTCGCCCGCGCTGAGTGGATTCACACCGAATCCAACCAACATGGCAAAGCGCGGTGTTGGCACCGCCTGAAAGCTGTCGCTGCCGAGGTCGATCCCGCGCACCACCGCCGATGTGGACACGGCATGCACGGCCTGCGGGTGTTCCCCGGCAACTTCGCGAATGAGCGAGAAGGCCCGCTCCGCCAAATCCTCATCCCCAAGAATAGGCACAAAGAGGGTGCCCGGTGGAAAATCGACCTCCTCTTCGTCGATCGTCATCGTGAAATCGCGGGTGGCCACGCGCACGCGCACGCCCGCGTCGATGAGCGAATGAAGCAGGCGCGGGGTGTGAAAGCGACGCCAATCAACGAGATAGCCAAAGCTTGAGGCCTCATCGGGCACAATAGATACAGCCCGCCCGCCGCCAAACGCCTCCCCGATCACCCCGCGGGGCAAAGATACCGGTTCGGGCGCATGCACCAGATCAAAGGCCAGTCCCAGGGGCCAGGTGGAGACATCATAAAAGATTTCCTCGGGAAAGTCTTTGCGCCGCTCCATGATCGCTTCAAGGTAACGAAATCCCGTTTGCGCGGTGGGAACCGCCAAGGCCTCTCCCGGACGATAGACTCGTCCGTCGACCTCCACCTCCAGCGCCAGTTCGTGCACCGCGATATCATGCAGCCGGAGAATCCGCGCGAACTCCAGGAGGCGGGCCGGATCTTCCGGCGCACTGAGCAGATAAGCCCCGCCGATGGCTGCGCCGCGCGCCCGCGCCTCTTCGAAAAACCCTTGCTGGAAGGCTTGCAACTCCCGCCGCAGCTCCGCCGTTCCTTCAATCGAGGACAAGGATGTGCGAAACTGGTTGGCGATGGCATCGCGGAAATACAGGCGCCCGCGGTCACGGTCCTGCACCTGCCCGCGCGCGCTGGCCTGTTCGAAAAGAATCCCCACGGCCCCGTGCAAGTCCGGATAGGTCGACCCCTTCCCCATGTAAAAATCGTCGAAGCGCTCGCGCGTGAAGTAGACCTCGTAAGCGCGGTCGAGGGCGGAGCGATGGAAATCGGCGAGGCGGTCGGTGAGGTCCTGATTTTCCTGCGGTGTGAGCGGATGAGTGCGCTCGGGAACCCCGGGCTGGAAGAAATACGATGAGCCGGTGCCCATCTCGTGGTAATCGAGAAGCACGTTGGGTTTCCATTCGTGGAATCGGCGAAGGCGGCCTTCGCTCGACGGGTGCACCGCCGGGAGCCAGTCCCGGTTGAGGTCGAACCAATAGTAGTTTGTTCGCGAACCGGGGAAGCCCTCCGTGTGCTCCCAGTCCTGCGGGTCGGGATTGGGCGTGCGCCCCGAGCGCTCGGCCGTCCAGGCCGTGAAGCGGTCGTGCCCGTCGGGATTCATCACCGGATCGAGCAGAATCACTACGGCATCAAGCCACTCCGCCAACCGCGTCTCCCCCGAAGCCGCCAGGTAGTAAGCAAGCCAGGGCGTTACCGTGGCCGCGCTCGGCTCATTGCCGTGTACCCCATAGCCCATCAGAAGAATGGCCGGTTGATCCGAAAGGTCCACCGCCTCTCCCGCGACGAGACGCTGCTGGGTCTCGCGGATGGAATCGAGGCGGGCGAGGTTGCGCGGAGAACTGATCACCCAGTGCGCCAGATCGCGGCCACCATGGGAGCGCGCGTAGACGCCCAGCGGTTCCACACGATCCGCCGCCGCCGCCAGGGCGTCTAAATAGGCGAAAATCTCATGGTGATACAAATGCCGCTCCCCCACCCCGGCAGCGAAAAAAGACTCCGGCGAAGGAAGCCCCTCCGCCAAATCAGGTTCTTCCCCCATCCAGGCGGAAAACGGCAAAACCGCCACCAACGAGAATATCCACGGGTGCATGGCCTCAAGGGAAGTTTAACTCCGCAGCCAAGGCAAGGAAGACCGGAAACGAAGAATTCCCCCATCCAGCGAAGGCAAGGAACCGGTCCATACATGAGTCCCCATTCTTCCTCAGAATCTCCTCCAGATCATCCGCATCCAATCCCAGCGACGCACACCGCGTCCCCCCATACAGCGCCCGAAACCGCGCCACCAGACCCGCATCGTCCAAATCCTCCGTCTCCTTCGGATCCAGCCGCACGAAGATGTGAAAGTGATTCGCCATAAAGCAATACGTCAGCACCTCCATTCCTGCGAACGCCGCCTGCGAGCGCATGATATGGCGCATCGCCTTCATCGCCTCCTCATCCATCAGCCGTCTTTTCTGCACAACCCTCGAAATAAGGTGGTGGCAAGCCAACTGTGGATACCGGAACCTGCGACTAAAATTTCAGCCTATTCGGCCAGCCCATCGCCGGCAAAACGGATGTCAAGTTTTTTGTTCAGAACAATTAAACAAGCGAAAAAAAAAGACCAACCCCTCTTCAACGGCGGCGTCGCTTACTTCGGCTGAGGCTCTGCCTTTCGCACAACAAGGAAACTCATGCGGGTCGACACCACCTCGACCCGCTCGCCCTTCGGGATGAAACCATACTGGGCCGTGGCGGGGAACTCCGTTTCCTCAATCAGCACCTTACCCGAGGGCGTCATGGGAGTGAGTGCCGTTCCAAAAGCGCCGATCAACGGATTCTTTTTTACTTCCCGCCGCGCTCTCGCCGCCTCGAGTTTTTGCAGACGCACCCGCATCGCATCCTTCTTCCAGAGCCAGACAGAGAAGGGCCACAGCAGCCACGCGATCCACCCTTCGAAAGTCAGAAGGAGGAGCATGGGCAAAAGCAAATCATCGGGCTCATCTGAATATTTCAGGACCATGTAAAAATACACGCCCGCCCCAATCAAAAGGTATGCAAGAAGCCAGATCATCGGTTCTGTAATTAGGATCGTTTGAGCCCCTAAAGGCAAATTTGAAGCACAATGAGCATCCGATCATCGATTGTTTGGCTAGTCGCTGGTCGACCTGGGGCCTTTTCAAAGGGGTGGATTTTCCATTGTCGGAAGGAAAAGAATGCCCTACACCTTAGAGAAACATGAAAGAACCCAAGTTGCCCATTTTATATATCAAGCCCGGTTGCCCATGGTGCCGCGAAGCCCTTTCCTTCTTCTCCCAACACGGGGTGGAGGTGGATGTGCGCGACGTCAATGCGAGCCAGCAGAACATGCAGCGGATGATCGCCGTGAGCCAACAGTCGCTCACCCCCACGTTCGAGTTTGGTGAGTTCATCGTGGCCGACTTCAGCGTCGGTGAATTCCTCGATCAGCTTCAACAGGTCCCCGAAATAAAGCGTCAACTTGGATTCGGAGACGAAGAAGACTGGAACTGAGGCGTCCACGCCTCCGCTTTCCGCTTGGCTGAGCCCGCTGCAACGCAAGATCGTTGGAGCGGCTCTGGTCTGTTTCTCGGCTCTCGTCATCGCGGGAGTGCTCTTCGGGGTGTTTCTCCTCCTGCGTGCCTTTGTCACGACTTTTTCCATGGTCCTGTGGCCGCTCGCGGTCGCGGGGGTGCTCGCGCTGTTGCTGCGACCGGTTGTGCATCTGGCGGAGCGCGGTCTGCGACTTTCGCGCATTGGCGGGATTCTCTTGCTCTATGGCTGCGTGCTCCTCGTGTGCGCGCTCGCGATCACGCTCTTTGTGCCGGTGCTGCTCGAACAGAGTGTGCAGTTTGCGCGCAACCTCCCCACTCTCCTTGAGAGCATCCGCGCAGGCCTGACGGAGCGCTTTCCCCAAGTAAAGGAGTTCCTTTTGGCCCACTTGGGCGATGAGAAGTTGGACCGCTATCAGGCGTCGCTTCTTGAGAATCTTGAAGGGTGGGCACAGGAAGCGGTTCCCGCCGCCGGTCGCATCGGCAACTGGCTCATGGGCATCTTCTCATGGGCCGCCGCCGTGGCCATCATCCCCGTCTACCTCTTTTTCTTTCTCCTTTCCGACCGCGATCTGACCGATGATCTGGACGAGCAGCTCTCCTTTATCCAGGGAGATGTGCGCAGCGATATCCTTTTTCTCGTACGCGAGTTCGCCCAGAGCATGGTGGCTTTCTTTCGCGGGCAAATCGTCATCGGCCTCATTATGGGCGTGCTCATGGCGATCGGCTTCACGGTCTTCGGGATCAACTTTGGCATCGTCCTCGGCATCCTCATCGGTGTGCTCAACATCGTCCCTTACCTGGGGACAATCCTGGGGCTCGCGACGGTCCTCCCCATCGCTTACTTCCAACCCGATGGCGGCATGGCCACGATGGGCTTTGCCCTCGGCGTGTTCACGGTGGTGCAGCTCTTTGAAAGCTATTTCCTCACCCCGCGCATCATGGGCCAATCGACCGGACTGCACCCGCTCGTCATCATCATCGCCATCTTCTTCTGGGGCACCGCTCTCGGCGGAATTCTCGGAATGATCCTGGCCATCCCGCTGACGGCGTTCTTCGTCGTTTTCTGGCGCCTGATGCGCAAGAAGTATCTCCGCCGGCTGATGGAGAGCTCATGAGCGGGCAGGTCCGAACCGTTTTTCCGTGCCGGGCGGGTCGGCCCCACACGATTGCCGCGTGAACCGGGGATCGCGCCAACCCAATCGCCGCACACTCGCCGGGGCCCTGGTCGCCGCGCTGGTTATTGTGTGTACGGCGGCCCTCGCCTACGGGGCGGTGCCGATCGCGCCCTGGAACATTCCGGGGATTCTGTGGGCCAGCCTGGGTCTGCCGGGTGGCCATGGTCTCGCCTCCGACCTGGAAATGCTTGTAATGCGGGATCTGCGCCTGCCGCGCCTGACCCTGGGTCTGGCGGCGGGGGCAGGACTCGCCATGGCGGGGGCCGCGTTGCAAGGGCTTTTTCGCAATCCCCTCGCCGATCCCGGGCTCATCGGGGTGTCGAGCGGCGGCGCGGTTGGTGCGGTGGCCGCCTTTGTCCTCGCACCGGCGGTCGCGGGGAGCACGGCGTTTTTTCTCAGCGCCTGGTTTCTCCCCCTCGCCGCGTGCGCGGGAGCCCTCCTCACAACTTTTCTCATCTATCGCATTGCCCATGTGCGCGGGGTTGTTTCGGTGCCGCATCTTCTCCTCACCGGCCTGGCCGTCAATGCCATCGCCACCGCCATCATCGGCGCACTCATCTACACGGCTTCGGATGATCAACTGCGGCGCTTTACCTTTTGGACGCTGGGCAGCCTCCACCGGGCGCGCTGGGCGGAGGTTCTGCCCGTGCTGTTGGCGGTGGGCGTGGCCTGTGCCTTCCTCTTGCGCCAGGCGCGCCCGCTGAATGCCCTCCTTCTGGGAGAAGCTGAGGCCTTTCACGCGGGTGTGGACATCCGCTCGGTGAAGCGGCGTATCATCCTCCTCGCGGCCATCGCCGCCGGAGCGGTTGTTTCGGTGTGCGGCATGATCGGCTTCATCGGGCTCGTCGCCCCGCACCTCATCCGCTTGATCGCCGGGCCCGATCACCGCTTTCTTCTCCCCGCCTCGGCCGTTCTCGGAGCCATCCTTCTCGTGGGGGCCGATCTGCTCGCGCGCGCCCTGCTCGCTCCCTCCGAGCTGCCGCTGGGCATCCTCACGGCCATCATCGGAGGCCCCTTCTTTCTCTGGCTCATCCACCGCGACAAACAGCGCTTTGTGGTATGATCTCCGCGCGCGACATTCATCTGAAGCGAGGCGGAGCCTCTATTCTGTGCGGCTTGGATTTCGATCTGCGCGGCGGCGAATTTGTCGCCCTCCTCGGTCCCAACGGAGCCGGCAAATCCTCCCTGCGCAAAGTTCTGACGGGCGAATGGACGGATTACACCGGCGGGGTCCGCGTGGATGATGTGCCGCTCTCCGAATGGAGCCCGCGCGACCTCGCCCGCCGACGCGCCGTGCTGCCGCAAGAACCCCGCCTCACCTTCCCTTTCACGGTGAACGAGGTGGTGGAACTCGGTCGCCTCCCGTGGCAAGATGAACTGCGCCCGGAGGCCGACCGCACGGCCGTGGCGGATGCCCTCGAAGAGGTGGGGCTGACCGGCTTCGCGGAGCGCCTTTACCCGACCCTTTCCGGGGGCGAGAAACAGCGGGTGCACCTGGCGCGCGTCCTCGCACAGATCGATCCACGCGCCCTCACCGATCTCCTTCGCCGCGAGCGCACGCGTTATCTTTTCCTCGACGAGCCCACCAACAACCTCGACCTCGCCGGACGCCACACATGCCTGCGCCTGGCCCGCCGGGCGGCGGATCAGGGAATCGGCGTTTTCGCCATTCTCCACGATCCCAACGACGCACTTGCCTACGCAGATCGCGTAATGCTGCTGCAAAAGGGCGCGCTTGTGGCCCTCGGCCCGACCGGTGAGGTTCTCACGGAGGAAGCGGTCTCGCGCTTATTTGGGGTGGCTCTGCGCCTCGATTCGACCAGTGACGGCTCACCGAGCGTATTTCGCCCGGCCTGAAACGCGCTCGCCCAATCAGTTTTGCGCCCCGGCGGCGGAGGCTTCCTCCAGGCGGGCCGCCGCGTCCAAAATGGATTTTCTCCGGAGAGGCTTGGCCAATGTTAGGCAGCGGCTTTCCGCATCTGCCATGCCCCTTTCCTGTTGCTGGCTAATGAGGCAGGTAGTGAAGACAAAGGGTGTATCTCTATTGGCTCCGGCCAATCGCACGGCCGAATGCAATTCCCAGCCATCCATCTCCGGCATCATTACATCACAGAAAATGTAGTCCACCTGATTCCCACCCAGGTAGGCGGCCGCTTGAACCGCAGAGGAAAATGAAACGATCTCCGTATCCAAACCCTTGAGACAGCCTTTCAGCAAAAGGGACTGCGAGGTATCATCGTCAACCAAACAAACGCGCTTCCCGCGAAGAAGATTTTCCGGTTCACCCAACGATTTCCCTGTCTTTTGCAGCCGCTTCATATGTGAGAAAGAATGGTCTCTATTCCCTATTCCGCAAGCTCAGGGTTTCGCAAAGGCTCAGAGCGACGACGCAATTTAACGCTTTTTTACACTTGGCTGAGTTTCGCCTTTCAACCGAGAGATCACGCGTAGACCGTAATTCCACAGTCCGCCTACTGCAAAAACGCGGCCACCCGCGGTAAGAAAACATCGCCCTTGTCCTCGAAAAGGAAGTGACCGGCTTCCGCCTCCACCTGAACGTCCGCATTTGGGAAACGCCGTCTCCACTCATCAAGGAAGGTGTCATTGAAGCACCAATCCCGCGCGCCCCAGCAAAGGAGGAACGGTTTCTCCTTCAGGAGGTTAAGCCGCTGGCTGGTCTCCGTCAAAACGGGGCGCGTTGGGTGATCCTTCTCCATCGGGATGTCGAGAACAAAGCGGAGCACCGCCCGGCGACGCTCCAAAGTTCGACTCGGAAAGAGGTAGGCCGCTCGCAAAGCGGGGGAAAGGGGCCGCACCGTGGTCATGCGGGTTGCCGCGCGCACGAAGCCGTTGAGCTGGCAAACAAGAAAACGCCCGATCACCGGCCAGCGGCACACCGCTATACGAAAGGGAATCCGGTCGGAAAGAAAAGCCGCGGTATTCGTCACCACCACGCGGCGCACCCGCTCCGGGCAACGGATTGCCACCGCCATCCCGATCGCGCCTCCCCAATCGTGCACGACGAGGTCGAAGGTCTCCACGCCGGCCGCATCGAGGAGGCGCTGAAGGTTATCCGCATGGCTCGCCAGCGTGTAAGGAAATTGCCCAAGGTCGGGGTTGTCCGAGAGCCCGCAACCCAAGTGGTCGGGCACGATGCAGCGGTGTGTTCCGCGCAATTGCAGAACGAGATCACGGTAGAGGAAGGACCAGGAGGGGTTGCCGTGCACCATCACCACGGGATGACCGCTTCCCTCATCGAGATAGTGCATCCGCCCCGCGCCGGTATCAAAGGAGCGCCGGCCCGAAAACGGATAGAGCGCGGCGAAGGATGGCGGTAGAGCGACGTCTTCAGGCAACATAGCGCACCCCCATCATCAGACTGCTCAAACCGCTTCCGATACCGAGCAGAGCCACCCGCTGACCCGGTTTCACTGCGCCACCCGCAATAGCCTCCGCGAGCGTAAAAGGAAGCGAAACCGAACCCACGTTGCCCATCTCCGGGTAGGTCACAAAATCTTTCGCCGGATCCACCGCCAGCGCTTCCAGAAGTTGACGCTGGTGCGCCCGACCGACTTGGTGGCAAACCACGCGGTCATAGTCCGCCGCGCCCCACCCCGTCGCCGCGCGAAGATCCTGCCAGGTATCCCCCGCCAGGCGGATTCCCGCCTCCAGGAGCGCCTCCGCCTCCGTCATCATCTCCAGACCATCGCCACCGGAGGTATCGCCCTCGCATAAGACGTTGGCCGCAGAGTCCGTGCGCACCACCCCCGCCCTTAACTCCACACGGGGCTGGTCTTTCCTGAGCCGCGTAGACGAGGTCACCACAGCCGCCACCGCACCCGCGCCGATCGTAAGATTGGCGAAGTAGGGCTTGAAGGTCTTGCGAGTGATTTCCGGCCCGGCAAGCGTCTGTAGGGTTTGCTCCAAGAGTGGACGACCGTTTTCGCCCGAAACCAGCAGCGCACTGCGGATCACCCCCGCCTCCACCATCGAGGCGGCAAGCACGATTCCATTCAAAAATCCCAGGCAGGCATTCGACACATCGGCGATCTGCACGGTCGGCGCAAGGCCAAGGAGCCCATGCACATAAGCCGCCGTCGCGGGTTCCAGGCGATCCCGGCACACCCCGCAGTGCAGCAGCAAATCAATCTCCTCCACCGAAACGCTCGTCTTCCTCAAAACTGCCCGACCCGCTTCCGCAGCGGCCTCCGAGGGGCGGATCGGGTGCGGCCAGAAACGCCGCGCGCGGATCCCCGTCATCAACTCCAGACGACCCGATGGCAGGCGCAGGCGCTCATACACCGGAGCCAAGCGGGCCTCGATCTCCGCCGAAGTGACTTCCTCAGGCGGATAAACCGTTGCCAAACTTTCAATACACGCTGTGCGAAACTGCATCGTCGACACCTTCCCTCTCGTCAGCTACTCTCCGGACGCATCGTCAGGCGAACGACATCCTCGTCAAAGTAATTCCAATCCATCCCCGCATTCACCACGATTCCCTGAGCGTTGATCCCACTCGACTGCGGACTCAGCAAAAACGCCACGGTGTTGGCCACCTCCGCCGTCTCCAGAGCCCGGCGGCGCATCGTCAGCTTCTCCGCAAAAAGGTAATTTTCCAGGTAACCCGGAATCCCGGCGGATGACTTTGTCTTCAGCGGACCCGCATTGACCGCGTTAAAGCGCACCTCCCCTCTCCGCTCCCGGCTGAACGATTTTGCCAGGAAGCGCACGCACCCCTCCAGACACGACTTGATCGGCGACATGTAGCCGTAACTCGACGCGGTCACATAGGAGGAAATGCCGATCGCCACGACCGAAGCCTCCTCCGCGAGCACATCCTTGAATGCCCGTGCGATCTCCACCAACGCAAAGGCGGAAATCTGCGTGGCCTGCAAAAAATCCGCCCGCTTTGTTTCGTGAAACGGCTTCAGCCCCTCCGCGTAATTCGCAAAAGCAACCGAGAAAACGATCCCCGCCACAGACCCCGCCCGCTCCCCAATCTCCGCTGCCGCCGCCTCGATTGAAGCACCCTCCTCCACATCGCAGACAAAAGCCGGGCGGCCGGCCAGCAGCTTCTCCAACTGCCCCAGACGCTCCACTGTGCGCACCCCGTAGTGCACCACCGCCCCCTCCCGCTCCAGCACCTGGCCCACCGCCCAAGCCACGCTCTTGCGGTTGCTCAACCCAAACACCACAAACGCCTTTCCCGACACATCCAAAAAACTCATCCATCCACCATCCCCACCCCCCAACCCAAGTCCAACCAAAAAAATTAATAGTTCTGAATTATTTTTCTTGGCTTTCTGAGCCGGAATGGCAGGATGGAGAAATGTCACGATATACAAGAAGACCGAAGTTGGAGGAGGAAGTTTGTGTGCACGCGATGTCGCGAGTGGTGCAGCGGCGGATGCTGGTGGATGAGAGGGGGAAAAAAGAGATGGGGCGGATGCTGGAGTCGCAGGCGGCGTTTGCGGGGTTGGGGGTGATCACGTTTTGCTTTCTCGATAATCACTTTCACGTGCTGTTGCGGATCGACCCGAAAACGGCGGTGAGAGAGGTCGGGGACGAGGAGTTGGTGATGCGGTTTCGTTCGCTCTATGGAACGAAACGGTCGTCTTCGCTGGGATTGAATGCGGAAATGCTGGAGGCCGTTCTCCAACAACCGGGAGAGCGTGCCGAGCGCATTCGCACACAGCTGAAGGCGCGGATGGGGGATGTCTCAGTGTTTATGCGGGAGTTCAAAACACGCTTTACGAAGTGGTATAACGAGACCTATAACAGCGTGGGCACTTTTTGGGCGGAGCGCTTCCGGAGCGTGCTGGTGGAGCCCGGTTCGCCTGCGCTGCGCGCAGTGGCGGCCTATATCGATCTTAATGCTGTGCGCGCGGGGTTGGTGAAGGACCCGGGGGACTACCCCTTTTGCGGCTTGGGCCTGGCCATACGGGGCCGCCACAAGCAAATTGCAGCTTACAAGTGGTTGGCGCGCCGCCTCCCCCTTATGAAAAACTCTTCCACGACGTGCGCGTCCAGGGAAACCCCCGAGGAAATCTTCCGGAACCACCTTGCCCGGATTAGGCGGCAACTGGATATCGCCACGAAAGCAGCCCTCCCGACACAGAGCGAGGCGGCCAGAGAGAGGCCGGGCACCGATCTTGTTTGCCGGGAAGGGGCTTTGGGAGGTCGGCAATGGGTGCAGGCATTTTGCGAACGCGGGGGAATTATGGGCTTTCTTCGAAAACGCGTTCCCCGGAAAGTAGAAACCATCGAGGCCGCTGCGATCCATGCTGCCAGAGCAAGTCGGACGCACACCGCCGTGCTCTAAACGAAGGTGGGTGCCGACTCGGGCAAAAGAGAGGGGGAAAGATTCATAACTCCCGGGCAGCCGACCGGAACCGCCTACCAGACAGAAAGGTGAAGAAAGAAGGTTCGCCCAATTGCGTAAAAGCGTCCGCCAGCACCGTTCAAATGCTAACAATGTGCTAAAGTTGCATTGAAAAAAATACCGCGCAGTTAGAGATTGAAAAGTCTACCGAAGTATTTCCTAGGTTTTCCCGGTGGGTTCCCCCTAGAAGCCATTTCTGAAGGTAATCAACAACCCGCCGCCCCCTCCCTGAGCAACAGGGAAACCTCCCTACCTCTTCATCTTTGATTCTGCTATGACGCGAGTTGGAACCACCCCGCTTATCTTGTTTGGTCTGCTAATTGCATTCGGCACTGGCTTCGTTCACGGGCAACGAGGGCCCGGCACCCATGAAGCCGGGCAAGGGCAGGAGTCGGCACAGGTAGAACAAAGCGCGCCGGGTATCTCCCGACAAGCCGGGCCGCGGGCTCGCCCAAAGAGTCTTCCGGCGGCTGATCTGGCCGCTTTGGCGGAGAGGCTCCCCGCCAACCACCGCGCTGTCTTCAACCGCGTGTCCGAAGAGTTCCCCGGCGTCAACCCCACCAAGGTGCAGCCCTTCCACGGGATGATCGCGGACAAGCGGATGAGCTTCGGCCTGGATCTGACCGACGAGACCACCGCTACCTTCCGCGAATGGGTGGCCGATGTCGACGCGCTTCAGCGGGAACTGGTCCTCCTGCACGCGGAGGATCTCGGCCTTTCGACCGGCGGCATCGACGAGCAAGGCCGCGGCTACGCGCTGATCGGTTTTGAGGACGGCGAACCGGTTTACACCGTCACCACCAATGTGGAGGCGGCCATCTCCACGGGTGCCAACCTCGTGCGCTGGAGTCACGACTTCGACCCGGCCCTTGGGCCCACCGTGGATGGGCGCGATCTCTACGTGAGCATCAACGACCACGGAGAGATTCATGAGCACACCGAGTTTCAACTTCCCGCCGGAGCCGGGTCCCGCATCATGGTGGCGGAGACCCCCTGGTACGACAACGCCAACCGCAACCACATGACGCACGTGGCGGGCACGGTGACGGCCTGGGGCTACAACAGCACCCTCCTCGGCATGGCCCCGCGCGCGTGGATCCGCGCCCTCATTCAACAGACCACGACCCACGTGACCACCTACGGCATGCGTTACCCCGGCGAACTCCACGGCGCGATCAATCCCCGCACGGGTGAGCCGCAGATGAAATCGGTCATTGGCAACACCTCCCTCGGCACACAAGACCCCAACACCCGCTACACCACACTCTCCCGCGCTTTCGACCTCGTGTTGCGCGATCACCCTTACTACGTGCATTTCTATGCCGCAAGTAACGACGGGTCCCAGTTCGAAACCCTCGGAGGGAACCAGCCGATCGGCAAAAACGTCATCACCATCGGGGCGGTTCAGGATGTGCAGCGCGACGCCGAGGGGAACTACACCGGCGGGGGCAGCATCGCGGGCTTCAGCTCGCGCGGGCCGACTTATGACGGGCGCATCAAACCGGACTTCACGGCCAACGGCGTCGGGGTGCGCTCGACCACCGGCACCACCGGCAGTTCGAGCTACCAGGGCACCTCCATGGCCTCCCCCAACGCCGCCGGAAGCGCCCTCCTGCTCATCGACTACGTGCATCAACGCTTCCCCGGCCACTTTTTCCGCTCCTCCACCTACAAGGCCCTGCTCATGAACACGGCCGACGACCGCGGCAACCCCGGCCCCGACTACACCTTCGGGTGGGGCATCGTCAATGTCTACGCCGCCGGGGGCATCATTCGCCACCATGCGGAGAACCCCCACGACCGCGTGCTCCTGGAGGAACGCCTGCACCCCGGCCAGACGTGGACCTACACCTACGTAAGCGATGGAACCGAACCCATCCGCGCCAGCCTGGCCTGGCTCGATGTCGCGGGGACGGCGCAGGCCGAGACCAGCACCGATCGCACTCCCCGGCTCGTGAACGATCTCGACCTCCGCATCGTCGGCCCGGGCGGCACCGTCCACCAGCCCTACGTCCTGCCCTTCGTCACCGGGCAGGGGAGCACACCCGCCTTTGATGCGAATCTGCGCAATGCGCATGCCACCACCGGGGACAACTTCACCGATCCGGCCGAACAGGTCTGGATACCCGCCCCCGCCGCCGGCACCTACACCGTGCAAGTCACGCACAAAGGCAGTCTCAGCGGCGGCCAGCCCCAGCCCTTCTCCCTCGCTCTATCGGGCCTGGTCTCGGCCAGCGCCGCACCCGCCACCCTCACCGCCGTTCTCCCCAATGAGGGCAACGGCACCAACGACTTTCCCATGGCCGTGACGGGCAGCGGCTTCGCTCTCGGTAGCGATGTCCTCCTGCGCCGCGATGGCTCCCCGGTCGTCACCGGTCGCCGCGTCATCCCGGTGGGCGACCGCATCGACTTCCATGTCGACACGGCGGGAATCGACGCAGGCTACTACGATGTCGTCGTGCGCGCGCCCGATGGCACCGAGTCGATCCTGGAAAATGGATTCCTCATGCCCGTTGCGGGCGGAAGCAGCGGGGTCATGACCCTCTACAGCAACACCTTTGCCGATGCCGACGGGCTGACCCTCACCGGGCAGTGGGCGGTCGGCGCGCCCAACCAGTCCGGCGTGAGCGGGCCCGGCAGTGCTTTCAGCGGCAGCCAGGTCCTCGGCACCTACCTCAACGGGAATTACGAAAACAACATCCATATCTTCGCAACCCTCCCGCCCTTCAGCACGGTCAACCGCAGCGATATCCAACTGCAGTTTCGCCGCTGGCTGGGATTGGCCTTTTCTCAGACCGGCCCTCAGGCCAGCCGCCACCGCGACGACGCCCGCATCCACTATTCCTTCGACGGCAACACCTGGACGCAGCTGTGGGCGAGCAACGGGGCCTTCAACGAAAGCTCCTGGAGCCAGCAGACGATCAACCTGCCCGCCGCCGCCGCCAACCGCCCGCAGGTCTTCATCCGCTTCCAGTTGGAAACCGATGGCTCCAGCGTCTCCTACGGCTGGAACATCGACAACCTCCAGATCACCGGCGTGTCCGACGCTGGCGCGCTCCTGCCCCCGGTCTTCACCTCCACGCCCCCGGCCACCGCCACCCAAGGGGAGTTTTTCAGCTACACCGTGACCACGTCCGACGCCGACACACCGGCGGGCGACCTCATCCTCGCGGCGACGGGTTTGCCCACCGGTCTGGCCTTTGCGGACAATGGCGACGGCACCGGGCTGCTTTCCGGCACGCCCACCGTCTCCGGCTCTTTCGAAATCACCCTGTCCGTCACCGACGGGGCCTACACCACCTGGCAAATCTTTGAGCTGACCATCTTCCCCTCGGGGGGCAACTCCCCGCCGGTCATCCTCACCGAGTCGCTCCCGCCAGCCGTGGAGTTGCAGGCTTACTCCGCCACCATCGAGGCCACCGATGCCGACGGCCAGCCCCTCACCTTTTCCACCGGTCCCCTCCCCGCCTGGCTCGCCTTCACCGATCAGGGCAACGGCTCCGCCACCTTGGAGGGAACGCCGCCAACAGGCGCGGCCAGCCACGAAATCACGGTGACCGTGAGCGACGGCTTCGCCACAACCGAGGCCACCTTTACGCTCGAAGTGCAGCCGCGCCCCCTTCTTGCACTCCACGCCTTCACGCACGCGGCGGAGGGCGTTGCGCCCACCTATAGCGCGCCCGGCCTGCAGGTCTCCCCTGCCGCTAACGGAGGCGGGCTCAACCGCTTCCGCACCGACGAAGGCGGTGCCGTCGACACCCTCTCGGTGGTCAACGATTCCGCCCGCACAGACGTTGCCGAGGCCTTCGCGCACAGCGAGTTCTTCACCATCACCCTGCAACCGGAGCCCGGCGAAGCCTTGCAGCTGCACTCGGTCGACTTCAAGGTCACGCGCGGGGGCTCCAGTGGCACACGCAACTTCGCCCTGCGCTCGTCCATCGATCCCTCCGTCAATCTCCTTGGCCCCAAAGAACCGACGGCCGTGCGCGGCTCCTGGGATTTCGAGATCCTCGACCTCTCGGCCGATCCCGCCTTCCAGAACCTGACCGGGCCGGTGACCTTCTACTTCATCGTGGCCACGGGCAGCACCTCCATTTCCCTGGAGTTCGACGACATCGCTTTCACCGGCACCCTCACCGAACAGCCGGAAGTGTTGTCCGCCTACGATGAGTGGATGGCCCCCTTCAACGGCACCGTGCCCGAAGAGCAGTCCGGCCCGGAGGACAGCCCGATGCGCGATGGTTACACCAACCTCATGAAGTTTGCCTTCGGCCTCGATCCCACGGTGCCCGCCCATGCGCCCACCGCCGGCCCGTGGACGGATGAAGTCGCCGAAGAAGGAGGCGTCTATCTGCAATTCAGCTTCCGGCGACGCGAGGGCGGCACCTTTCACGACGGCGTCTACGAAGTGGATGGCATCCGCTACCACGTCCTCTTCTCAAACGACCTCCACACCTGGTGGCCGGCGACAGCTCTTCCCGAGGTCGTCCACGGACCCGACTCGGGGGGCATCGAGTGGGTGGACGTGCGGGCCGATGAACCGCTCAGCGCAGACGGCCCCCAATTCGTGCGCCTCGTCATTGAAATGCCCTGATCCGTCATCGTTGAGGAGGCCGGATCGGCTGAGCTTCACGTAAGCCGCGCTCTTCGAGTCCGGGCACCGCTTGGGGCAACCGGATCACGCCCGGCCCCAGCCGAGACGGGCGGCGACCAAGGCAACAAGGTAACCGGCTCCGGCGAGAACGATGACCGTGGGGCCGGTTGGCCAGTCCAGGCGGAAACTCAGGTAGAGACCGGCAGTTAGATAGAGCAGGCAGAGAACAGTCGAGAGGGCCATCATTTGCCGCAACGAACGCACAAAAGGGCCGGCGGCGGCGGCGGGCAAGGTTAGCAAAGCCACAACAAGGACCATGCCGACCACAGAGATGAGCAGCACCACCGTGAATGCAATCAGGACGAGCAGAAGAGTATAAAAAAAGCCCGTATGGATGCCGCGAACACGGGCAAACTCCTCATCAAAACAAACTGCCTGCAACTGCTGGTAGAAGGTAACCGCGATCACGACAATGATGACATCGAGGATGAATACGCGCCGCAGATCCTCCGGGCCGATGAGCAGAATATTGCCAAAAAGGTAGCTCATCGGATCCGTGTATCCGGGCGTGGCGGCGAAAAAGAGGAGCCCCACCGCCATCCCAATCGACCAAATTGCTCCAATCAGGCTGTCCTCGCGGTCACCCGAGGCCAGGCGCGCCCAACTGAGCAGAAAGGCTGCAAGCAGAGCGGAAATGAGCGCGCCCGTGACCGGATCGAGAGCCGTCCACCCCTGCGTGCGGGAGAAAAACACCGAGGCCCCGATACCGGCAAGAACGGCATGGGAAATCGCACCGGCGATGTAACTCACCCGCTTCGCGACAACGTAGCTCCCGACGATGCCAAAACTCACGCTGGCAAGCAGCCCCATATAAAAGGCGCTCCGGAAAAAGCGCATGTCGGGATCGGTGAGAGTCTGCCAAAACTCGTTCATCGACAGATGCTTTCTGAAAAGGAGCCTCTCCCAATGAGGGGCGGCGGAAATTTGCCGTTCATCCGAACAAAAGACAGGAAATCTCTTCCCCACGATGGAAGAAGAACGACCGGCAAGCACTTCCCCCTTGAGTTACTCCGGAAAAATTCCATCGCTCGACGATCCAGGTAAATGGCTTCCATGGCGAACAGCATGCACATGGCCGCCATAAAGCTCGCCCACGGTCCCTTGACTCAAATCCGTGGCGGCATGAACAGAGACCCGCCGGTTCACGCAAAAAACACGGTCCACCAGATTGGAAACAAAACCGACGTCATGAGAGACCAGCACAATCGTCAAGGTCCGGTGCAAATCCCTGAGGCGAGCCATGAGCCGCCCCTCATTGTGCGCGTCGACCATGGCAGTGGGTTCATCAAGAAAGAGAATTTCCGGCTCCGCCGCGAGAGCCCGCGCGATGAGCACACGCTGGCGTTGTCCACCCGACAGATCCGCGTAAAGCCGGTGCGCCTCGTCACGCATAGCCACCTCTTCAAGCACCCGCTCGACAATCTGTTCATCGACCTTTCCGAGCCAAGACCAACGCCCGCCCCGCAGCCGCCCCATGCGCACGATCTCGCGCACAGTGATGGGAAAGCGTGCGTCGAAGGCCACTTGTTGAGGCATATAGCCGATGCGCGGACGCGCCCGTAGAGGGCTTTGTCCAAGCACCCGTATTCGCCCGGAAGCGGGTGTAAGGAGGCCAAGTGCCAGTTTCAACCAAGTCGATTTACCCCCGCCGTTCGGACCGACGAGGCAGACCGTTTCGCGCGCGGCGATCTCCAGGCTCACATCCTCAAGGACCTGCGGCCCCCCGTAGGAAAACGACACTCCCCTGAAAACAACGGCTGGTTCGCTCATAATCCCGCCGCGACATCTTCGCGAAAGGAATCCGTGATCGCCCGGGCGATTTCCCGCATATTTGCAGACCAATCCGCCCGCATCGGATCCAGCACCACGACGCGCCCCCGAATGGCCTCAGCGATCAGCTCCGCCGAGCGCGTGGCTTCTGCCGGTTGCACAAACACCACCCCGGCCCCGGCCTCCCGCGCCTCCGCGATCAGCTGAGCAATGCGGCGCGGGCTGGGCTCGCGACCATGGTCTTCAATCGCCACCTGACGCAGGTCGAAGGCATCGGTGAAATAGCCAAAAGCCGGATGGTAGACAAAAATGGCCCGCCCGGCGTAGGGGCGGAGGAGGTCGTCAAGCTCTGCGCGCAACTCGGCAAGGTCCGTCACAAGGCGGGCAAAATTGTCCTCGTAGAAGAACCGGCCCTCCGGATCCGCTTCGACAAGGGCGGCCAGCATGTGCGCGGCCTGACCCACGGCCAGCTCCGGACACATCCACACATGCGGATCATGCCCATGTCCATGCAACGGGTCTCCACAACAGGCGTCTCCTTCGCGCAGGCGAAGCGCCGCAGTGGTATCGACAACGCGCAAATTCGGGAAGTTGGCGGCAATCCGGGGAAGGAGGCTCGACTCGTAAGCAACCCCGATGGAAAAAAAGAGGCGCGATCCCGCCAGTTCGCGCACATGCGCGGGGCGCGGCTGAAATGTTTCACAACTCTCGCCCACGGGCACAAACACCCGCACCTGCACGCGCTCCCCTCCGAGGCGCTCCGCCAGATAAGCCTGCGGCGGGATACTCACGTGCACAGCCAGCGGACTGGCGGCAAGAGGTCCGACCATCAGGAGGAACGCAAACATGGATCTGCGAACATAGGAAACCATCCCCCTACCCTGCTTCACGAAGCGCGGGACGTCACGCCGATTATGCAAATAATTTGCAACTGGGGTGTGATCTCAAAGGTTGTCACATTTTTTAGTGGCGTTTCACCACGGTCGCGACCGTCGCAAAGTCGCCACCGCCGTCCTCCACGAGCGGTTGGGCCTTTTTTCCGTTCTTATAGCCCAGCCAGCCATTAGCCGCACAGAAGCTCTCCACCCACGCTACCGACCCCACCACCCAGCTCTCACTAAAAGCGCGGACCTTCGAAAAAAGCCCGGAATCTTCCTCAAGGTCCGCTCCAGCCATCGCTATCTCATTCGTTTCACCGGCTGCTACGCTCCTCGGGTCTATCCGGCGAGGCCGCATTCCCGGCCCCATCCGGCTGCACAACCGCGCCCGGTAACGCTCGTGCCATTTTGTCGTCCATGATGACTGCCCCTCGATCCGGGCGATCCCCCGCCGCGCTGCGGAGCCCCCAGCGCACGCCTCTCCAAAACCACTGAAAGCATAGGCGCCCGCGTCTTCAACCAGGCCCGCCCGCACCGGGTTCAAATCGATATAAGCCGCCACCATCCGTTGCGCCTCCGTATCCGCCTCCACGATGACACTGCGGAAACGCTCCGCCCAGAAAGTCCCCACCGTCCCGTGCTCCCCGTTATACCACAGGGTAAAACGCGTCTTCACCTCACGCATGAAGACCGACACATCCCCCATCCGCGCCTTCAAGCGTCGCCGGATGCCCT
>JAFIGE010000091.1 GCA_020831585.1 Opitutales bacterium
CCTCCGCCTACGACCCGTCGCCTGAGGCAGGGTTACTTTTTGGTCATGCACCCAACCGGTCGTATCCGGGGGGGACAAGGTACCTACCAAAGGTGAGGTGAAGCCAAGCGGCGTTTTGCCAAGCACAAACCCCGGAAAACCCTCGGAATCGGGGACCTTCCGGTGCTTACCGGCTGGGCGGCGGATGTCCGAAGTGAGACTTGAAAGCGCGAGCGAAGGACCGCGCGTGGACATAACCGCATCGCTGTGCAACCGCCTGCAAAGGAAGACGCGAGTCCAGGAAGAGCCTTGCCGCATGCTCCATTCGCAACCGGTGGAGAAAGGCACCCGGCGTGCAACCGTAGCGGGCACGGAAGCTCCGGATGAGGTGTTCACGCGTGCGCCCGCACTCGTCCGCCACCTGCTTGATTTGGATGGGCTGCCGGAAATCCTCCTCCAGACGCCGCCGCAGCGTCACCACCGGATCCTCGGCTTCGCGGAGATCCTGTTGCTCCGCACGGATGGCCAGGAGGAGCCGGAAGCACGCCTCCCCCATCCGCCAGCCCACGGGTGCCCGACCGTTGAGAGCCCGGCGCAAGGCAGTGAGCCAGCGGGCCGCCTCACCTCCCGAATCCATCCGAACGACGCTGCCAAACTCCCCCCGGACCGCGTCGAAAAGCTCGCGCAATCCAGCACCCGGCTGCATGGAGACAAACTCAAGGACAAGCGGCTCCGTGCCCCCCTCCGGATAACCATAAGCACTGTCCTCACGGTGCGTGAAGAGCATGGCCTGCCCCGTGCCCACCAGGGTTCGCCCACTGCCGGATGCGAAAAACGCCTCTCCCGAAATCGTGCGCTGCACGATCACCTGCGGGCTCTCCGCGCGCACCCGGTTATCCCAGAAATAGGCGGGCGAGCGCACCTCCTCGCGGTCTGCGTGGATCGGACAGGGAAAAGTCACGGGCATCTTAGCAATTTCATTTGAACCCGACCATATCACTTTTTGCGCGCAATTCGTCAACTTTATCCCTTTGAAAAAAGGGATTCGTTCCCCAACCTTCACGCTTCAATCACAAATTGCTCCTCATGAAGAAATCTACCGCCTCCTCCAAACCCGCCTCCTCCGGGCGGGTGCCCAAACCCGCCGGCCACGCCGCCCACACCCGCGACGCCAACGCCCTCTCGCTTCCGGGCGAATTCCAGCGGCCGATCAAGATCACCGTGACGGGGGCAGGCAGCGCTTTCACACCCCGCCTGCTCAATGATGTCGTGAAAACGCCCCACCACCGCGGGGGAACGCTGGCTCTGGTGGATACGGATGCCAGCCGCCTGCGTGTGATGAAGAAGATCATTACCGCTCTCTGTGCCCAATCCGGGAACGGAGCGGCGTGGAAAGTGGTGGCCTCGACAGACCGGCGCGACGTCCTTAAGGACTCCGATTACCTCATCAACACCATCGAAGTGAGCGGGCCGGCTTGCGTGCACTTCGACAACGATATCCCCCTCAAATACGGCATCGACCAGTGCATCGGCGACACCATCGGACCGGGTGGCCTTTTCAAAGGGCTGCGTACCATCCCTGTATGGCTCGACATCCTTCGCGACTGCGAGGAGCTGTGCCCGCAGGCGCTTATTCTGAATTACACCAACCCCATGGCCATGCTCTGTCTGGCCTCGGCGCGGACATCCTCCATGCCGGTCGTCGGCCTCTGCCACAGTGTGCAGGGCACGAGCCATCTTCTCGCCAAGTATGCGGACGTGCCCTACGACGAACTCGAATGGGCCTGCGCGGGCATCAATCACCTCGCCTGGTTCACCAAGCTCCGCCACAAAGGTCAGGATTTGTATCCGCAGCTTCACGACAAATTCCGCAGGGAAATCGCCGCCGCACTTAAAGAGACTGCCGATGGCCAAGGGCCGCACGACGCCCGCGATCCGCGGCGGACCGGGGAGCCCCTCCCCTACAAGCAGGAAGATCTCATTCGCAAAGACATGTGCGTGCACTTCGGAGCCTTCATCACGGAAAGTTCCGGGCACCTTTCGGAATACCTTCCCTATTACCGCAAGTCGGCGGAAGGGCGCAAACTGCTCCGCCTCGGCTACGACGGAGGCTCGCGCTTTTATGCGACAAACTGGCCAACCTGGCGAGAGCAGGCCGACGCCCAGCGCCGCGCCCTGCTGTGCGGAGAGGTGCCCATGGATTGGGAGCGAAGCTGGGAGTATGCCGCGTGGATCATCGAAGCCCGGGAAAAAAACAGCCCCTTCCGCTTTCATGGAAATGTGCCCAATTCCACCCCCGGCGGAGGCGGGCAGCTCATCACCAACCTACCGGCCGACAGTTGCGTGGAGGTGGCCTGTCTCGTCGATGGCAACGGCGTGCAGCCTACCCGCCACGGGGCGCTTCCCCCGCAGATGGCCGGCGTGTGTGCGTCCAACCTCTCCATGTTCGATTGTGCCGCCGAGGCCGCCATTCACCGGAGCGTGGAGACGGCCATCCACGCGCTCTACCTCGATCCGTATTGCGCGGCGGTCCTCACGCCCGCGCAAATACGGGCTATGGCCCTGGAGATGTTCGCCGCGCAAAAAGACTATCTGCCCGGATTCTCCTGAGCGCGTCCCCGTAGCCCCCGAGCGAGGCCCAAACCGGGGCACCCGGCACCCTTCGGTGGCGAATGCGCTGCCGCGTGTTGGCATTTCACAGCTATGGACGCGCCAGCGGTGTGAGCGCGCGGGTTTCCGGTATAAAAACGAGGGCGTCGTAGCGGGCGCTCAAGCGGGTGGGTACATAGTTCCCGGGAAACTCGTGTTCGGGCATGTAAACGACCCCGATAGCCCGGTGCGCAATCTCTCTCTCCCGAAGGGGCGTGTATCCAAACCGCCAATGCAAAACCGCCCCCTCCGGAAAAAAGTCATGGAGAATCGCCTCCAAGCTGCCCGGTCCAGCCTCCGGAATCCGCATCCGTTGCATGGGTGCCTCCCATGCGCGCCCCGCCAAAACCGACCCCCGATGAGTCGAGAAACCCAGGGAAAAAACGGCTTCGTTCCCCATCGCGCGACGGGAAAGTTCGCCGATATTATGATCGCCCTCCATTGCCATCGGCGTGGCCCGCGCGTCTCCGATGTGCGTGTTGTGCGCCCAGACAATTCCCTGTGATCCGGAACCATAAAGAGACAGCAGCCGTTGGACCGTTTCGTGCATGTGCAGAGCGCGCGGGTTCCACGACGAAACCGCCGGATCCGCCATGGCCATAAAGTGACCGTGCGCCCGCTTCACGGTCCACAAGCCCTGTTTGGCCGAGAAAGTGCCCGCCGGATCGTCGGAAGTCTCCAAGCGCGTCGAGAGCTGCTCGATTTTCGCCCTATACCCTTCGGCCAACTCCCCGCGCTGAAAAAAGCCGGCGCGGATGTAGCCGGAGACATCATCGCGGAAGCGCAGAAAACGGGCAAGGGCGCGCTCCACATCCCTGTGACCATCGCCTAGAGATGCGCGCGTGTAGGCGAGGGTTTTGTCAGCCGCAGCCCAGGGAGAATAGACATCCATCCCGTAAATACCGACCCGCTCCGCCGGTGGGCGCCCGGCATTGAAGCGGCGCAGCCACTCGCCCAGTTCCGCGACTTCCTCGTTGCCCCACATCCACTGCGGCCAGCGTTGCTGGGCCATAAGGGCTTCCTTTGCCGATGCGGGCGCGTCCGCTTTGTCTTTCACATAACGGTTGAGGGCGTAGATGGACGCCCAATCACCCTCGACCGCGATGAAAGAAAAACCCCCGTCTTCAATGAGGGCGCGCGAAATACGGTCGCGCCACACATAAAACTCCCGTGTTCCGTGGGTGGACTCACCGAGGAGCACCAGCCGCGCGTTTTGCATTTTCCGCAGAACTTCGGGTGGAAGACCCTCGTCGATTCCGGACACCCGCGCACTGCGCAAGGCATCGGCAAAGGTATCCTGCCCGCTTTCCTCCCCTGAAAGCCCCGGCGGCACCCATAAGCCGATGAGCAAGCTCAAACCGATGCGCCACTTATCCCAAAAACAGCCACATTTTTTCATACGGTCAGGCTATGCCCCTCTACGCCAAAGAGGCAAGAACAGCTGGGGTGCCGACGGTCCCGCCATGGACGAAACTGAGATCCAACGCATCGCCAGCATGGTCGAAAACAGGTCGTCGCAGCTTGCTCCCGCCCCCAGAGTCCAAGCCAAAACTCCACCCCTCCAACCCCTTACTGATTCCGGCTGCCGCTGAGACCCCTCCCCAAAATTCACCGATTCCTCCTTTTCGTGTATTTGGTGCAGTTCGTGGACCCATGCATCTTCCTGAGGCCGGTCCTGTCCACGAAACACAGTAGAGGAGAGAGCAGCGGACGGGGTTTGCCCAGCCCGCTGCTCCCCCTCGGTCGAACCGGACGTGCGGATTTGGTTCGCTGCGCTCACCCCTTAGGGGCTGTCTGCGGCAGTCCATCTTCGCTTCGCAACGCCCCGCATCCGGCTCTCCAGCAAACATTTCGTCCTGGGCGATAGAGACCTAAGTTTTGCAGATACTGGTAAGGGCTCATTCCTTTCAGTCCGTGGTATTTACGCTGACTGCGGCGGCTCCGGTGGGTGATCATCCGATTGCGGCCATAGTTGGGCCTTTTCCCTGTTGGTCCGCGGGCCTCAGAACACCGGGAAACCCTCCCCGAATGGCACAAGTATCCAATCAGTGGAGGATATCTGCAAGAACGTCCGGCCCTCCGCAGAGGCGTCTTCAAAATACACCCAGCCTTCCAGGCTGTGCGCAAAGAAGATCGGATAGATTGAAGGGGTGGTCCAGATCCAGCCCAAATCAAGATCATGGATCCACAGGCCATCTTCTTGCGCCTCGCTGTCGGCAATCCACCACCATGTGTGGGCCTCATGGTAGATCCAGCGGACATCCCGATTGAACAGACGGGTATAAAACCCACTCAGCCAAACGGACCGGTGATAGCCGCCAAAGCGCGAAAGGAACGGTCCCAAAAGCGCATTCAAAAGGACCGGGTCGACCGAATCAGCGGGCTCTTCCGGCAGAACATGCAAGAGTCCGTCGACGAAAAGCAGATTTGTCGTCGGCAGTCCATCGACGAGAACGGATAGGTTCTCAAGTCCGGCAAGACTTCCGGCTACTTCCACGACCGCAATCCCTCCTTCGGATAAGCCAACACCGCCGGTATTGAGAATGAGCTGGGCACCGGGCTTGAAGGAGAGGTCGGCACCAAAGCGGATGAGCCCGTAGGGCGAATCCTCCATCGACATAGCGATTTCGATGCGCCCGCCAACGAGCGCATCCGACTCGATGTAAATGAACGCCCCGGGGATGCCAGCGGGCACAATCCACCGACCATCCATGAGGAAAGGCGTGTCAAAAAAGGCTCCGCGGAGTTCAATCACCCCGCCCGGCGCAACCGCGATCTGCCCGATGGACGAGGCACCATTGAGGATGTGTAGCTGTCCGGTCTCCACCTCAATTCCTGCCAGACCATTCAAGGTGCCCTCAAATCGGGTGGAACCGCTTCCACTCCGCACAAGGTGCCCGCCGCCGAAAACCGTGCCCATAAAGGGAAGAGAGCTGTGCCCGCCAGACTCGATACGGAGCGTGGCACCGGGGTCGAGGCGAAGGGCGGAACGGTTACCCGGTCCGGACAGGCCACTCACACGGTGGGAGCCCCGGGTGATGTCCAGGATTGCTTCATTGTTCCCGTCGGAGAAGAGGAGAGATCCTCCTGCCAGCACGGTATCGCCGGTGATGCGGGTGGTGCCGTTGATCAGTTCAATACCCGCCTGCAGGCTGCCGCTTCCGGAGAGGATGAGCGTGCCGCCCCCGGACCGCACCCACTGTCCGTTTCCGCTTAATGGCCCAGCCAGCTCAAGCGATTTTGCGGCTCCGTTTACGTGAATGGAGGCCCGTTCCTCCACAACGAGCGCGGAGCGCAAAACGGCCGCCGAGGCACCCGATCCGGGATCGTAGCGCAGGGCTCCCATGACTCCCAATCCGCCCCCCTCGGGCACCCCGATGCGGCCTGTGCCACGAAGGTGAAGCGGGCCACCGAAGTGATATTCAGCGGGAACCGGATCCCCCAAGCTGGAGAGAAGGAGCTGTCCGCCATTTTCGACGCGGATTTCCCGTGTCCCGGCCAGCGCAGCGGATTCGGAGACAGCGAGGACGCCCTCCCGGATGGTTGTGGAGCCGGTGTAGGTTTTGGCAAAGCGCGTGAAGCGCAAGGTCCCGGCTCCGTCCTTCACGAAGTCCGCGTCGCCGGATATCTCCCCTTGGAAGCGCCTGTCGACCTCGTCTTCCCCATCAAGCGCAAAAGGCAAATCCACCGTAAAAGTCGTTCCGCTGCCCAATCGGAGAAAAAGCGTGTTCTCTTCGTCGAGAGCGGGGTCCGGCGCGGTTCCGTCGAGTTCGCTGACCGAGTGACTATATCCCGTGGTCAGTGTTCGCGTGCTGCTGCGCGAGCGGAAGAAAAGCGGCTGGTTGTCCAGTGCCGCCGGGCTGAGGAGTTCCACCGTGCCGTTCTCAATCACAAGGCCTCCACTGGTATTGGCTCCGTGCAATTCCAGTGTGCCGCCACCGGTCTTGATGAGCTGCCCGGGTCCGCTGATCGGGCCGGTCAGCCGAAGAACCGAACCGCCGGTCTCCACCTCGGAATTGGTGTGAATTGCGGCATCTTCCGCGAGCAGAATGGCGTTGTTCAAAGTGGCGACATCCGAAGGAGTCCCCCGCCCGTGTTGACGCAAGGCACCGGATACGCCGGAAAGGTTCGGGTTGTTTTCATCGCGGCCCATACCAGCCAAGGTGAGAGGACCCCCGCCCAGCGAGTAGGTGACGTTCATGGGCTGGCCATCGGGCTCGCCGCCGAGGCGGGCGTCGAGGCGAAGCTGACCGCCATCCCGGACGGTGATTGCGGATGTGCCGGTGAGATCCGCCTGGCGCAGCCGCAGCACCCCATTGCCGATAACGGTCGGACCCGTGTAGGTGTAGGGTTCGAGCGCGGAACCGCTGGTGAGGTCGGATACGCGGAAACGCACCTCACCAGGACCCAGCAAGTGGAGACCACCCGGCCCGGAGAGGTTACCCCGAAAGCGCAACTCAGTCTCGGGATGATCTGCGGCGATAAAGGTATGCAGCTCGCTGGCGAGAAAGACCACCTGGTCCGTATCCTCGTCCATGCGGAACTCCAGTCGGCCACCGCCTGCGCCATGGACATGGATTTCCGCATTTCCGCCGGTAGATGCCTCAAACCGGAGAGAGCCCCGCCGCACCCGATTGCGAAACTCCACATCAATCCTGGAGAACAGGCGACTGATCGTGAAACCACCGGTGTTTCCCGTGGAACCCAAATTGATGTTGCGATCCTCACCCTCGTCCTTGTCGATCCGGACGGAGACCCCCACCCCATCCGGGACCTGACGGGGAGACCAGGCATCTTCATTGTCCCACCGGAACGAATCTCCGCCGGTCTCCCGCGCGACAATCGTTTCCGCCGTCAGGCGAACTTGGCCAAGTGTGCAGACAGTCGTACAGGCAACCCCGTAAAGAAGGACGCGGGCGAATTTCATGTTTTGCGGACAGGGAGATAAAAGGCCCGGGTGTCTTCGCACCCGGGCCGGTAGATTTTTCAGAAGTCTTGTTCTAGGAGAGGAATCTCAGCTCTTGCGGCGACGCCACCATACGAGACCCAGAGCAAGAAACCCGGCGATCGCAGCGTAGGTGGAAGGCTCGGGAATGGCCGTCAGCTCAAAGTTATTGATACCCAGGGCAGAGCGATTGCCGTCCGTGAGCTGGTTGTTGGAAATCTGCCAGCGGAAAAAGGCCGTTTGGCCCACTCCGAGGGGACCGAAGACCCCCGCGGCGGGATCGCCTTCATCGACGAGAAGTGTGGTCAGGTCAATCGTTCCGGAGACAGTGGTACGGTTCCCCGCGAGGGAACCATCGAGGACAAACTGTTCACCATTCGAGGCAATGGCCGTGTGGTTGGGGTTGCGCGTGTCCGCCGAATCACGGGCAAGGATATCCGTCTCAAAAGTCGCCCGGCCTGCATCCGCCGGATCGATGAAGACATCGTATTTAAAGCGCAGCTCATTATCACGACGCCCGTTGACCCAGGTTTCGAGGTCATAGGAAAAGTCAAAAGCCGTGATCGGCGCGCCGGTATTATTCGTCACGGCGAAGATGAGGCGAAAGTCGCCCAGATTGGCGCCCCCGGTACTTTCCCGCCAGGCAATCGAATTGCCGGAAGTTCCGTTCGTTGCGGCCATCACTCCGGTGAAATCGCCGGCTGCGTTCGCCGATGAGTTGAAGACCCCGCGAAAGATCGGATCGTTGCCACTGCCTCCGAAGCTCCACCCGCTCGGCAGAGAGGCTTCAGTGCCCACAAACGAGCTGAAACTCTGCTGGATAGGCGAATTGAAGGATTCGATGGCCACTTGCGAGGAAAGCCCCGGCAAGGCGGCAAAAGACGCGGCAAGCGCGGATAGGATATTTTTATTCATAGTCAGCATATTGTTCTGTTGTGCAGCGGATGGCGGACGAACTCGAAACAGGTCCGAATTTGACCGTCCCGCAGCATCACAGCTTGCCCCACCTATGTATCTTTCACGTTCGCACTTTGTGACGTTCCGGTGAAAAACCGCACCTTGGGTTTGTCGGCGAATCAGACCACCAAAGAGACTGCACCGGCGATTTCGCCGGAAGCGTCGCTACTGAAAAGAGCCGGGCGAATGACGAGAAACCGCTAGAGGCCGGATGTGCCCGTGAACAGGTTGCCGGGCCGGGGCTCACCCAGCCTGTGCCAGATGGCCGTGAGGATCATGTGGGGGAGCGTGAGGGCGGCAAGGCCCTGAAAGACCACCCGGACGAGGGTGGCTTCCGGTGATGTCGCCGGGCTCATGCCAAGCGCGAAGCCCAGCGCGATTAGCACCGTTGCCAGACTGAGGGGAAGGGACTCCCACCCGATCCACCGGGCGGCTCTTCCGCTTTCCAAGGGATGCCGCGCCGCCGCGAGGTCGGCCAGATGGCGAACCGAATGGGCCGCGCAAAAATAGATCAGAAATGCCGCAAGAGGATGGAGCAGGTAGAAAACGCAGAGCAATCCGATCAGTTCTCCGACCGCCCAGATATGCTCCCTCTTGTGCTGAACCGATTGATACAGCCGCAGCGCCACAGCCAGGAACAGGCAAACCGCCCAAAAGCCCACCAGCGGCAACGCCCAAGCCATCAGCCGTTCGATGGCAGCAACCGTGGCTGGACCGGTGAGCATAAGAAACAGATCGTGCGTGACCTCGGCGTGAAATGCCAACGGTGCGGCAATGGGAAGACCTCCGCGGGCACTCACCTCCAACCAGCGCTGAGCGCCCCGGAGAGCTTCCGTGTCCCCCAGGCCGAAATGAATCACAGAAATGATGAGAAAGAACGCCAGGGTTGTGACCGGGGCCAAACTCCATGAGATAAGGACACCGAGGGCGAGAAGCAGGTATCCGCCGGTCACGAATGCGAGGTGTCGTCGGGAAGCCACCCCCATTCCGCGCACAAGGGTGAGATCAAGGGCACCGTGCGGCACTCCGAAGATGGCGACACCGATTGCAAGGAGGATTCCCAGGGCAAGGCCCTCGATCTGGGCGACCCATCCGGATAGCAGAACCGTCATCGCCAGCACGATCACCAAGGCGCGCAGGTGAATCGCCTGGAAGCGCGAAAGCCAGAGGGAAGACGGGGCGCTCATCGGACCAGGACGTGTTTGAGAAACAGGCCGGTGGGCAGCGCGCGCATGATTCGCAAAACATCCGTTGGACGCGGGTTGGAATCGAGAAAGCGCGCGAGCGACTCGGGCGGGGTGCGGGCAAACATCGCCGCGAAGAGGGCGGGCATGCGCTCAGGGTGGCGGGCCATCACGCGGAGGAAAACACCGTCCATCCAGCGCATCCACCATGGGCTGTGGTGCAGGGGCATGGCGGGCCGGCGCGTGCGCTCCCAGTGCTCGGCCATGCGCCTTGAGGCGCGTCGGATGCGGGTGAGCGCATAGCCCGAGGATGGTCGGATGGCACCAGCGGCACTTCCCCAGGGAAGGCAGCGACCCTTTACGCAGGGCGCAGGCAATCCCATCGGGAGATCACCCCGTTCGACCTCGGCGATCTCGCGCAACGTCGCCCCCCATCGCGTTTCCACATAGCGGCGGGCATCGTCGGGCGGGAAGGAAGGGGCCGGTGCGCCTGCCGGGACGAGCCAGGTATCTTCCACCAGAGCAGTCGAGTGGTTGGTCGGCAGCGTATAGAAAAAACGGATACCTCCCTTGCCCGCTTCCCGGAAATCCATGAGAACGGCCTCTTCCGGATCAAAGACCGGCTCCCGCGTGCGCACGGTAAACCCGCAAAAGATCTGCCTCCACGGAACAGGGCTTGCGCGGGGCGGCCGGGAATCGAAGACCCAGCGCGCGTTGACCCGGCGACCATCCGCCGTTTCCATCCAAACGCCATCGCCGTCCTCACGCAAAGTCTCCACGCGGGCGTCATTCCAGATTCGGATGGAAGGTGCCTGGCCGATTTGTTCCAAAGCGGCGGAGAGGAAGAGCCTCGCTGAAACGCGGGCGTAGGGATGCCGGGGGCAATGCGGGCGGATTTGCTTCCCCACTGCACCCACTTGCCAGCGGGGCCAACGTTGGCTCACGCGGTCGCGTGGCACGGCATCATCGGTTTCCCAAAAACACCAGGTGTGGTCGGGAAGAGAACCCACCGGTGCCGCTTCAAGGACAAGAACGGACGGCGGCGCGGCGGTCTCCGCGAGCGCCTCAGCCAAACTCAGGCCGGAGAGGCCGCCGCCAATGATGGCAATCTCCACCTGCCCGGGCGAACTCATGCCCGAACCTCGGCAACCCCACAGAGCCCCTGCAGCGGGGCGTGTAAGTGGGCGGGATGATCCGCCGATGAAAACGGCCGGAAACTTTGCAGCCACGCCAGAATAGCCCGAGTCATCCGTTCGCCCGGACTAAGATAGACCCGCCGCTCCATCGCTCCGGGGCCGATGCGCTGAATGCGGTAACCAATTTCCCGATACAGCGAAGCCGCGACAAAGATAGCCCTGCCTGAGCGCGCTGGCAGGTAACGGAGCCCGGCGAGGCCGCTTGCGTAATAGGCTTCGGCCAGTCGAAGCACGAGCTGAGCAGCCGGAAAGGCCATCACCGGGTTACGGCGAATTGCTTCCGGCGGAGCCGCAAGCCACTCTGCGGGGATGTAGCGGCGCCCGCGCCCGGCATCCTCGAGAACATCGCGGGCAATGTTCGTGAGCTGCATGCCGATACCAAGATCAATGGCGTGGTAGCGGGCCGCCTCCGCCGATGCTCCAAGGGCGCGGGCCATCAGCAGACCCACCGTTCCGGCCGCGCCGTGGGCGTAACGGAGCAGGTGCGTCGCCGTATCCAGAGCCACCGGCCGGGTATCACCGATCATTGTTTCGATGAGCCGCAGGCCCGGTTCCGGATCAGCCAAGGCTCAAAACGCGCGATGATACAGGGCAACGAGCGGGTGAGTCGTCTCACCCCTGGCTAAAGCGGTGTGCACAGCCTCCAATTGCCCCGCCGCCTTGCAAGGATCGGGGGCGTCGTCGGCCAGGTCGTCGAGCTGACGGCAAAAGGCGTAGAGGCGCGCGGCGGCAGCTCGTGCCTCCGGGTCGAGGAACCGGGCGGCGAGATGAAAGCTCTTGCCACAACGGGCGAGAATGCGGGCTTCGTCTTCCATCAGGCGGATTCCTTGCGCAAAAGGTTCTCCACCACCTTGGCGGAGCACACCACCCCCGGCAAGCCGGCCCCCGGATGCGTGCCCGCACCCACAAAATAGAGGTTGTCCACTTCCTCCGAGCGATTGTGGAAGCGAAACCATGCCGACTGCGTGAGAATGGGCTGGATGGAAAACCCGGTGCCGTGGGTCGTCAGCAAGCCGTCGCGAAAGTAGGTCGGGGTAAGGTGAAAAGCGGTTTTCAAATGCCGGCGCAGTCCGGGCATGACCCGCTCTTCAAGAGAGGCGAGGATCTTCTCCGCATAGACGGGGCCGACCTGGTCCCAATCGATGGCGGCATCGCGCAAATTAGGCACGGGCGAGAGCACATAGAAGGCGTCGCAACCGACCGGAGCCATCCCCGGATCGGTCGCGGAGGGCCGGTGAAGGTAGAGACTGAAGTCGTCCGCCAGGCACCCTTTGTGGAAAATGTCTTCAAGGTGTTCGCGGTAGCGCGGCCCGAAGAGAATGGTGTGGTGGGCCACGTCCGGATAAGGCTGGTCGGTGCCGAAGTAGAGGACGAAAAGGCCCATGGAGTATTTCAGCCGGTCGAGGCGCTTATCTGTCCACTTGCGTCGGACAACATCCGGGAGAAGGCGGCGGTAGACAGTGGGCGGATCGGCGTTTACCACAACCCGTTCCGCTTGCAGCGCTTCGCCGCTTTCGAGAGTGAGGCCGGTTGCCCGGCGATCGCGGCAGTTGATGCGGGCGACCGTTTCTCCGAATCGGAAGCGCACACCGTGGCGCTGGGCGAGGTCGACCAAACCCTTCACAAGGGCTCCCGTTCCGCCGCGTGGATACCACACCCCCCATTTGCGCTCGAGGTAGTGAATGAGCGAATACAGCGACGAAGTGTCGAAAGGATTGCCGCCCACGAGGAGAGGTTGGATACTGAAAAACATGCGCAGTGAGGGGTCCTTCAGATGCCGGTTAACCAATTGGGCGACGGTGCGGTCGCCGCGCAACCGAATGAGAGCCGGCAGGGCGCGAATCATATCCTTTATCGAACCAAAAGGCTGGTCGGCCAGCTCCTCGAAGCCGGTTTTAAAGAGCCGCTTCGAAGCCGCCAGGAGGGCGCGGTATCCTTCCTGATCCTCCGGAGCAAAGCGGGCGATTTCCGCCAACGTCTCAGCCACCGTGCCGCCGTAGTCGAATGAACGCCCGCCCGCATCCACCATCCGATACCACGGGGAAACAGGAAGAAATTCCACGTGATCCGCGCGGCTTTCGCCAAAGAGGGCAAACAACTCGTCGAAGAGGAAAGGCGCGGTGACCACGGTCGGGCCCGCATCGAAGACAAACCCCTCCCGTGAGAGCACGCGGGCGCGGCCACCGGGATCGCCGTGGCGCTCGACCAGGGTGACATCGTGCCCAAGTGCGCGCAGACGCAGGGCTGCGGCCAGCCCCCCGAACCCTCCCCCAACGACCAGACTTCGGCTCATTGGTGTTATCTTTGCGCCAAAGTCGGCGCGGTCTGCCGTTGGAGCAGGACAGGATCACAAAAACTGTTCAGCAGTCGCGTGAATTCCGCAGCCACCGGACCGGGCAAATCCCGTGCACAGGCGAGGAGTTGATCGCCCTCGGCGCGCAACCTTTCCCGCGTCGCCCCCACAGCGCCGGATGCAAAGAAGCCCTCCAGCCAGACTTGGCGGGTTGCCGGGCAGGCCCGCTTCGCGGGATCAGCGAAAAAGTCCGTAAGGGCGGAGCGCTCCTGCGGTTCGCGCTCCAGGAAGAGGAGGCTGACCGCGTTGATCTTCCCCTCGGCGAGGTCAGCCCCTGGGAATTCCCGTCCTTTGAGACCCAGCGTGTCGGCAAGGTCATCCTGCATTTGAGTTCGCGCTCCAGGAAGAGGAGGCTGACCGCGTTGATCTTCCCCTCGGCGAGGTCAGCCCCTGGGAATTCCCGTCCTTTGAGACCCAGCGTGTCGGCAAGGTCATCCTGCATTTGATAGAGAAGGCCAAGTTTGCCAAAGGTTTCGCCGGTGCGCGTGACAAGGTCCGCAGGCAGGCGCGCGAGCGTGGCCGCCCCTTCCGCACACAGGCGAAAAAACGATCCGGTCTTCAGGCGGGCGATCTCCGCATAGGTGCCCGTATCCGGAACACTGCCCCTTCGGAAACCGATTTCAAGCGATTGCCCAACCGATGCATCCCGCAGAGTGCTGGTGAAAAGCGGGCCAAGTCCCGGACCGCCGCTGCGAATACAAATGGCCACGGCCTGAGCCTGGGCGAGGAGGAAGAGGCTCAGATTCATCGCTTGGGCATCTCCAAAAACCCGCCAAACGCTCGCTTCGCCCAGCCGCATGAGGTCGCCGTCCTGCAAATCGTCGATGACAAGGGAGGTATTGTGCAGCAATTCCACTGCCGCCGCGAGGGTCACAGCCTCTGCCTCAGCCACCTGCCAGGCCCGGCACAAACGCAGACAGAGGCGGGCGCGCACCCGCTTTCCGCCCTGTTTTACAGTGTAGGCGGCGGGCCTGTCCAAGCTCGCCGGGAGCTTCCGCCGCCTCCGTGATGACGGATTCAACGCAGCTTAGAGCAGCTTCATCCCCGATGGTCGCCCGACTCGGGTCGAGGGCGGAAACAAGGGGTGAGAGCGGAAGACGTTCTTTTAGGGTTTTCAATCTACTTCCCGAGTGTGCATCCTTCATTCACTCCCGCAAGCGGCTTGGAAAAAAATTCTAAGGCTCCAGTGGCTCCAGGAGGAGGGCATCGGCGTAACAAGCGGAGAAGGCGGGGATTTGATTCAGTTCGATGACACGGCAGGCGCGCCGGAGACTCTCCATGTGCTGGGCCAAGTCGAATTGGAGGGAGAGGGAAGCTCCGGCGAGCGAGGCGTTGCCGATAATCTCGAAGCGTTCGAGGGGCAGATCCGGCAAGAGGCCCACCGCGCGGGCGTGGGCGGGCGAGAGGTGGTAGCCAAAACCGCCCGCGATGAGGACGCGTTCGAGATCGCGCGGGACCAGACCAGCCTCGGCGAGGAGAACGCGGATGCCCGCGCCAAAGGCCGCTTTGGCCTGGAGAAGTTCCGCAATGTCGGCCTCGGAAATGACAAGATTGCGGCCCAGTCGCAGCACCGCCTCATCATCGTCGATTTCGCCGAATTTGTGCCAGAGCGGATGCGTGCGATCCATGCGCCCGAAGGCGTTGAGCAGGCCGGCCTCCACGCCGAGCGCAAGAAAATCGATATAGGCCGCCCCGGAAAGGCCCCGGGCCTCTGCGGTCGGCTCGCCCCGGCCATCGAGACAGCGCCACTCCATGTCCGCCAATTCAATCGCGGAAACGGCATCGGGCCGCGCGGTGGTGCCGCAGCGCAAACGCCCCCCCTCAAAGGCGGGACCCGCCGCCACGGCGGTCGCCAAGGCCCGCCCTTGGTGAAGCAAGAGCATCTCGCCATTCGTGCCAAAGTCCATCAGGAGCGTGGAGCGGGATTCGCCGGGCAAACCGGAGGCAAACGCCCCGGCCACGATATCGGATCCGACGAAGGGTCCCAGAGCGGGAAGGAGGCGAAGGGTCACGGGCAAATTCAGGCCCACCTCCGTCGCCGGGATGGTGCGTTCCCCCGACCACGCCAGCCGGAAGGGGTAACGCGCAAGCCCGTCGAGGGCGTCGCCCGTGAGCGTTTGCAACATCGTCGGGTTGCCCGCAGCGACTATTGCGGAAAGGGCCTCGACCGGAAGGTCCGCCGCCTGCAAAACTTCCGCGATGAGCGGTCGCAAACCATCGCGCACCAGGCTGTGCTGCAGGCGCACCCGGCCATCGGGCTGTTCGAGACTGAAACTGATCCGGCTGAGAACATCGTCGCCAAAGCGGCGCTGCGGGTTGGCACGGGTAGCGGTGCCGAGGGAACGGTCTGTGGACAAATCCCAGAGGGCGGCGGCGAGCGTGGTCGTGCCGATATCGATCGCCAGGCCCACTCCCTCTGCGCGCAATCGAGGAACATCGCGCGGACGGCGCAGATCGAAGGCGCTCACACCGGAGAGGCTTTCGTCGGCGAGCGATTGCCGAGGAATGCGAACCTCACCGGCGGCTTCAAAAGCCCGTACCTGACAGGCTTTGACAAGTTCCGGAGGCTCATTCCCACGCAGACGCTGAACCTGGCAACCCCGGCAGAGGCCGCGTCCGCCGCAACGGGTGTTGAGCCCAAAACCTGAGGCCCCCAGCCACTCGGCGAGGCTTTCACGGGAATCTTTGGGCTCTTGCAGGACAACCGACCGCCCCTCCGGCAAAAAGAGTTTCACGGAGCCGCCCTCCCCTCCCCGCCCGGAACGGCCACGATCAGCTCCTCGCCCCCCGATCGGGCAATGCGTTGCCCCGGCGGAACCACGAGAAAACGCTCCGGTGCCCGATCCCCCCGCAGAAGCCCCTCCAACAAGCGCGAATCCCCCGCAAGACGACGAAAACGCCACCCCATGTGGCGCGCGCAGTCCCGGCAATACGCCTCCGCTTCGGCGTCTTTCGTGATGTCGACATACGCGGCGCAGTTGTGATGGCTGAAGGCCAGCGCATCGGCCTCCAGAAGATCCCCGATGATGTCCGGATCATCCGGGTATCGGCGGCTGTATTCCTCCTGCAGATACGCTGCACGGTCGGGGCCCGGCACGCGGCGGTGGCGGATCCAACCGGGCGAATAGAAATAAGGCCCGGGGTTTTCCTTTAGGAGGCTCTCATGGGCGCGCGGACCGCCGAGGAGCATGGATATGCAGTCGTGCGCACGGGGCAACACCAGGTGCTTCCGCAGCGCCTCGATCCCCAGCAAACCGTTGCCGCACAATCCGTAGGCAAGCACGATTTCATCGAAGTCTCCGGCTGTGTCCCATTCATCGATCACCGCCTGCACTTCGCGGCGAAGCGCGTCCGGCCGGTCATGCAATCCCATTTCCAACCAACGGATGCGGGTCCAGAGCGGAGCGTCCCCGCCCAGCGCGCGAAACTCGTCCGTGAAAACATCGCAGGCGATGATCGCCGGAACCCCAGCCCGCTCCTCGCCGGAATCAGGCATGGGCCAGCGCGAGCACCTTGCTCATGATGGTGTGCTCGCACCCGGGGACGCAGAGCACGTCGCACTCGGTGGCGAGGATGAAAGGGTGCCCCGTGGCCTTCATTGCCCCCAGGAGTTTGCGGCTCTCGGTCGTTACTGTTTCCGCAGTCATCTCCGAATCGGCGTAGAATTTCTTCGAGGGCAGGTTACCCATGAGAACGGTGCGCGGGCTGATAAGGTGCGCCACCTCCGGCAGCTTGCAGGGGCTACCCAAGCTCAGGATGGCGGGATCGAGGGAGTTGAAGCTCCGGATGATGGCTTCGTTGAGCTCGCCGCAATCATGCAGGATCAAATCGACCCCGCGTTCGGTCATGGCCGCCTTGATGCGGCGATTAAAGTTGATCACCAGCGTATCGAGGATGGCCGGGTCATCTTCAATCTGCCTGGGAGACACGTAGACGATGTTGTAGGCGGGCTCGCATAGACAGATCGCCTTCGCTCCGGCATCAATTTGCAGACGCACCCAGTGAATGATCGCTTCCGTCGCCACCTCCATCAACTTCAGCACCAGCTCCGCCTCCTCATCCTCCGGATCGATGCCCACCTGGTAGGCGGCGATGATCGGATCGGCGAGCATCTTTGTCATGAGCGAAAACGGGCCGATACACATGCCCACAGGGACCTTGTCCGCGTGCGCGGCAACATGGCGCAGAGCGCCAAGCGTGGCCTCCATGCGTTTGGTCGGCGCCGCCGTGGCCAGGCCCGCGAGCCTGCTGATCGAAGCCTCGTCCAGATCGTCATCGAAGTGGAAGGAATCTATCTCATCCAAAGGCACACCGAGATGGGTGAGCATCCACTCTTTTTCCGTGCGCAGATCCATGAGCGGAAAAGCCAGTGGCATCTTGAAGCGATGCGCTGCTTCCATGATCACCTCGCCAAGGCATTCGCCACAGTAGCGACAGGCCCGGGGATCCTCCCGCTCGTGCAGGACCATGTCGGCGGCGATGGGGAGGCGCACGCCGTCGCGCGCCAGTTGCAGATAAAATTCCCGTTCCATAAGTTAGCGGCCTCCGTTGAATTCGTCTACGGCCTCAATCATCGCGACCACATTTTCGATGGGCGTGAGGGCCTGGACATTGTGGATGGCGTTGAAGACAAAGCCGCCTCCCGGAGCGAAGATTTCACACCGCTCCAGAACCTCCGCACGCACTTGTCCGGGAGTGCCGAAAGGGAGGGTCTCCTGCGTGTTCACGCCCCCGCCCCAGAAGGTAATGCGGTCGCCATACTTCGCCTTCAGCTCCTTCGGGTCCATGCCCGCAGCGGAGCACTGCACCGGATTGAGGATATCGAAACCGGAGTCGATGAAGGCCTCGATGAGGGGCTCGATGGCCCCGCAGGAATGCTTGAAAGTGCGCCAGGCGGTGTTCCGGTGAATCCAGTCATTGATGCGCTTGTAGCGGGGCAACCAAATCTCGCGCACGCTCGGCACTCCGCAGAAAAGGGAGGCCTGGGTGCCAAAATCTGTCCCGCACACCACCACGACATCGATCACATCCCCCGCAATAGCGTGCAGGCGCGCCATGTTTTCGAGGGCAATCTCCGTCTGCCGGTCAAACAACTCCATGACAAACTCCGGCTCGCTCGCCACCGTCATGTACCACTGAGCGACGCCGCGCACACCCTTGGGGTGCGTGAGAAAGGGCGCGGGTACGAGGGCGATGTCGCCCAGGCACGTGCCGTTGAGGTGGACGCTGATAGCGCGGTCACAATCTCTGTAAAGCTCCGCCTGGCTCCTCCAGTAGGCTGCCTCCCCGTCACTCATCAAGCCAAACTCCTCAAGGTTGTCCGCAACCTTCAGGTCGTCCTCATCGAAGTCCGCATCCATGCGTTCAATGGTGTCAAAAAAATACCCGGTTTTCGGCATGTGACCGCTGGGCGGCGCGCTGCGATCCCCTTTCGGGTGAATGTAGGTGTCCCCTTCCACGCTGGTATAGGTGTGGAAATGCTCCGAAACCACGACATGCTGGCCCCACGGGGTCGTCCACGGCTTCCAGTTCTCGTTGGGGAAGCCGAAGATCGTGCGCTGGGGAAAGATCGGTTGCACATCCAGGCCCAAGGCGTCGAGGAGATCGGGCTCCACCTCGCCAAGCATTTGGTAGGGCTCGCAAACGCGCACAGGGCGGGGCTCGAGCCCAAAGTGCCGGCGGAGGCCCTCCACCACACTGCAGTGGATTCCCGTGATAAAGGAGCTGCCGAAATCGATCGGAAGGCGGTCAGTTTCGCGATGATCGATCACCGCGCGAACGCGTTCTTTGCTTTTCATCAAACTGCCTTTCCGGAGAGGGTTAGGCAGCTTCGACGAGTCGCAGAGCCAGCTCCACGGCGCTGCCCGCGTCGGGAGCGTATCCATCCGCCCCGATCTCGTGGGCAAAGCCCTCCGTGATGGGTGCCCCGCCGACCATAATCTTCACTTTCAAACCACGCTCCCGAATCCGCGCAACCGCCTCTCGCATAGCCGGCATGGTCGTGGTGAGGAGGGCAGAGAGACCAATGATGTCGGCACGGTGGGCCTCGACCGCTTCAATCAAAACATCCGGGGCCACGTTGGTGCCCAAGTCCACCACCTTGAAGTTCGCCCCCTTGATCATCATGGCAACCAGGTTCTTGCCAATATCGTGGAGATCCCCCTCAACCGTGCAGATCAAAAATGTATGAGCTGGCTGGATACCTGCCTCGATCAGAACCGGCTCCAACAGGTCCATGCTGTTTTGCATGGCCCGCGCCGCCACGAGGACTTCGGGAACAAAAACTTCGTTGGCCTTGAATCGGCGGCCCACATCCGCCATGCCCTCGCCCAGGGCGGCAAGAATCTGTGCGGGAGGGATCGCCGCATCCAAGGCAGCCTGTGTCGCACTTTTCGCGTCTTTGCGCTTACCGGCTTTAATCGCAGAGGTCAGTTGTTCAAGAGGGGTGTTCATGGGGTTTCTCAAGTAGGGATTCTGTTTTCAGGTTGAAATTGAATTAGATCACCTTACCAAAAAATCATCTCCGTGTCTTTTCCCCCTATGTCCTCAACATTGCGTTTTTTGTTTTCCGCCTCGCCGGAATAACCGGCCTCTCCTTGAGCCCCTCCAGAGCGATCCGGAAATCGGACCCCCAGCCTCTGTCGATAAGCACACTGGAAACATCCTCCCCACGCTTGCCGATTGGTACATTTGAAACCGGACGGACGGTGACGAGCGCATCCGCGGGCGACGAAGCCTCTGTTGATTCCCGGCACGACGGGCGTGCGTGGGCGACGGGCAGCGGGACCGCGTGAACGCGGGACTCCAACCTGTACAGCGGAGCCCCCGGTTGGAGTTCCGCCTTTAGGCGGTCCCGGCGCGGCGGACGGGCGAGGGCGACGGGCAGCGGGACCGCGTGAACGCGGGACTCCAACCTTTACAGCGGAGCCCTCGGTTGGAGTTCCGCCTTTAGGCGGTCCCGGCACGGCGGACGGGCGGGGGCGACGGGCAGCGGGACCGCGTGAACGCGGGACTCCAGCCTGTACAGCCGAGCCTTCGGTTGGAGTCCC
>JAFIGE010000092.1 GCA_020831585.1 Opitutales bacterium
CCGGTCATTGAGAAGGTCATATCAACTTGAATGGTCAATTATGCAACAAAGCCGTCACGACTCCGCCCGGCCGGCTTCGAAAGAAGACGCTCAACTGCCTGAAGAAGGCGATTGTGATTGGCTGGCTTAACAAAACAAATGTTCGCGCCCACATCGAGGGCTTTCTTGCGCACGGTGTCCGTTGCGTAAGCGGTGAGAGCGATGAGCGGAATGTCCACTGGATTGACTCCCGCCATCCGGCCCTCCCGAACGCCTTCGATGAGATCGAGTCCGTTGCCGTCGGGCAGGTGGAGATCCACTAAGGCAAGATCGAAGGTCTCCTCCTGCAAAGCCTTCGTGGCTTCTTCGAGAGTGGCGGCGAGCCGAATGTGACGCGCCCGTTGCCGCGAAAGATAAATCCATAGAGCTTCCGCGTTTTTCGCATCGTCCTCGATCAAAAGAAAGCGCCACTCGCTAAACAACGACGCGGGTGCCGCACCGGCCGCCAGGGATGAAGCTATGCCGGTTTCCGCGTTCTCCGCAGCCATTGAAAAGGGTAAGCGCAGGGTAAAAACACTTCCCTCCCCGACTCTACTTTCGAGTTCAAGCGTGCCGCCCATCAGTTGCGTGAGCCGGTCGCAAATGGCCAAGCCAAGACCAGATCCCTCATAACGGCGGCGCAGTGACGAATCATTCTGCTCAAACGGCAAAAAGACAGTCTTCTGTTTTTCCGGAGCGATGCCGATACCCGTATCCGCACAGACAACCTCGAGCCGCACCTTCCGACTATCTTCGTCCGAACTCAGGGGCGTTTCCTCCCTCACAATCCGCGCGGAGAGCCGGATATTTCCCTGATGTGTGAATTTCAGGGCATTGTCGGCCAAGTTTTGCACAATCTGCCGGAGGCGCACAACATCACCGCACAGGGCCAACGACGTATCTCCGTCAAAACGAAAACGGCACTCCACGCGGTCACCGTCCGCCCGCCGGGCGACCATCTCATGAATAATCCGTAGTTCCTCCTCCGGAAGAAAAACATCCTCCTGCAAGTGGGCGTGCCCGCTTTGAATGGTCGTGAAATCGAGGATATTATTGATGAGATCGAGAAGTCGCTGACTGCCATCGCAAATCCGCGAAATGTAGAGTTCTCGCTCGGTCTCATCGGGCTCACTTCCAAGAAGCTGGGAGAAACCCGCGATGGCGTTCAGGGGCGTGCGAATTTCGTGGCTCATGACGGCGAGAAAGTCGCCTTTGGCGTTGGCTAGTTTCCGCGCCTCCTCCGTCTTTGCGCGCAGCTCGCGGTTCTTTTCGGCCAGCGCCCGCAATTGCCTGCGCCGCTCATCGAAGGCCGCCTGCAGGGCACCTCCCATGTCGCGGAAGGCCCTCGAAAGTTCTCCCGTTTCGTCGCGTCGTTCAAGATACCGTCGGGGCACGGGGATCGATCCACCGGGCCGGTAATCTTTCACCAACGCGGCGAGCACACGCACCGGTTGTACGATCCTGTGCATGAGCAAAGCGAGGGCAAAAACAGCCGCACCGAGAGCCAACACAATCCCCAAAACCAGGGTCTGCCCAACCGGCCGGAGCGGACCATAGACCACACTCAAGGGGATCATTTGCGCAACGGTGAGGTTTAGCCCCGTCTGTTCCTTCGGCATCAATCGGGAAAACACCACGAGGTGGTCCCCGGCCCCATGATCGACGACAAACCGCCCCTGACGGTGGCGCTGCATCAGATTGCGGCCATCGACAAATGCCGGATCATCCAAGAGAGAGGGCGGAAGGCTTCCCGCGAGAAAGCGGCCGTGTTCGTTCAGGATGAAATAAGGATGGCCCTGCGTGGTGATATCCAAACTGCCCAGCACGTGCGGAAGATCGAAGTCGAGGGCAAGGATGCCAAACAACTCATCATCGGGACCGAGCACCGGCACAGTGTAGCGGAGGAAAGGCGCTCCGCCCACCGGCCTCGAGACCGGGTCCACAAAGACCGGAATCCGCGCCATGGCATTAAACGGATCGAGTCCCCGCGTGAGGAGGGAGTCGCCCTCCTTGCAGGGCAATGCCCCCTCCGCGTCCACGCAAAGCACCATATCAAAGTCGGCATTTACGATTGCGGCGTGGGTGAAATGGGCGGTGCCGCGGAGAAAGCTGGATAGACGCAACTGTGCCCGCTCCCGCTCCACCACCGAGCTGTTCCGGGAAAGGAAAGCGATGAGTTCCGCCCGATGTGCCAGGCTCAGCGCCTCCATTGCACCATCCCCGAGAGCCCGGGCCATCCGCGCGGACTCCCCGCGCACGATCTCCTCATGAAAGGCTTCCGCCCGATCCAGAACCTCCTCCCTCAAAATCCCGTAGGTATGGGCAAAAAGCCAGGACCCGGCCACGATGAGAACCGCCACCACCGCTCCCAGCAAACGCACGCCCAACCGAGAGTGCAGCTTCTTCAGAATGATGCCCAAACGATGACGCGAAGTTCCTGCTGTGCCGGAAGGGTCGTGGCTCATTTTGACGAATCCTCCCTCAAAACAAAGACCTCCGCACCCTCTTGCGCGCTGCGAAGAGCCTCCTGCGGAGACATCCGACCCAACAGCGCATCATGAAAATAGACCCCCAGCAGTTCGGCCACTTCGGACCATGCGGCCATCGTTGGGCGTGCCCTTGGATCGATCGCACCCGCCTCCAGAATCGCCTCCGAAACCGCTTGTGCCGAATGGGCCGGAGGAACGGCCCGGTTCGCTGGCGGGCGGCGCTGAAGAGCGACCAATCCATCCGCCACAAATACCTCCCATACCCTCTCTGAACTGAAAAGCGCGAGCGTCCGGAGCGCCCGCTCCCGCTCGGCCTCAGGCAAGTTGGCCGGAATACCCAGGCTCCACTGACCGAAGGGAGTGACCCCTCTCTGCGAATTGCCGCGGGCGGGCGCAGGCAGATACCCGACCTGTCCCGCAACCCGCGAAAGGGGATCCCTTTCCACCATAAAGGCCCGAGCCGCCCAACCGTAGGTAAACGCCAACTGCCCGCGACGGAATCGCTCTACCCGTTGATCCCATGCCATGCTCATGATATCCGCCGGGGACACCTCGCGCAGCTCCCGCAAAAACTCGATGACCGCCAAACCGGTCGGTGTATCAATCCGCACCTCGCCATCTTCATCAATGAAAGGTTCACCCATGGCGGCATACGTATGCGCAACCGTCTGACCCAGGGCCTGCCCCCTCAGCGCATTCCAGCCAACACCCGAAAGCCGGGTTTCCCGATTGTGGAAGTAGCGCGCCTGAACAAGCAGCTCATCCAAATTACGCGGCGGTGTGAAGCCAGCTTCGTCCAACAAGTCTCGCCGATACCAAAGAAGCTCCATGTGCGGTTGAATAGGCAGGCCATAGACCTGCCCCCCCTCTCGATTGACCTCCCAGGTAATCGGGAAAAACTCTTCCTTCGAGCGTCCCATCTTCGCCAAATCCGCCGGGGATAGCGGCGAGAGAATCCCATCCCGAACAAGTTGCGGCAGCCACAAAACATCGAAACTAACGAGGTGAAAGAACGAGGAGGCATCGCCCGCATTGCTGAGAATCTCGTCGTGGGTGCGGGCATACCGCCTCACGTTCAACCGCAACGGATCTCCCAGCCAAGCTGACAAGGCGGCCTGGTGACGCTCCAAAACACCCGCAAACGGATCCCCCACCACCAGGATTTCAATATGCCCATCCACAGCTTCCCCCTGCTCGGGCGCTCGACCACCCCCGGAGGCTCCGTCCGGGCGACCGCAACCGGCAAAAAGAACCGCCGCCAGAAAGAAGGCAAAACGCCCAAAACACCTGATGGAATAAAGTGTTTCCATGTAGAGAGAGTGTGCAACCCAACCGGGATCCGAGCGAAAGCCCGGCCCGTCACCAAAAATGCAAAGCTGACTATTCGATTCAAAATTAGCAAGCCTTTTAGACGCGAAAATCCCCGAAACCTTACTGCGGATTCACCGGTTTTTGGCTTGAAGATTGAAATCCAGAGGGTAGCCTCATTTTTTGGCATAAACCTTTGTATTCGCCGAATTCATCCGACTCCCACCAGCTGGAAAAACTAAACTTCGTGAAAATCATCCAAAAACCTCTCTTTTTTGTCGTCTTTCTGTACGTGTTCCTTACTTTTGTTCTGAGTCGGTTTGAGCATGAAGCTTTGTCACCTTCACTTACCGGAACCTTTCACCCCTCCGCTCAAGTGCCCCAACTGCCTGCGGGAACACCGGCGGTCGCGTTGCCCGCAGTCGGCAAGGATGCAGAAGCTTTTCGCCCAAACGACCGGTGGAGACCGGAGGCGGGCCTCGTCGAATGGGAAGACTTCAAATACCGCTACGTTCTGGCTGTTGAGGTGGACGGACGGATTTTGCACGCGGTGGCCAATCACCTTGTGATTCACTCGCCAGGCGAGGATATGGGCGGGCTCCTGCGTGAGTGGGCCGATGACGCGCCGGACTTGCGGGCCGAACGTATTGCCGAGAGCACCTATCTCGCATCTTGGTCCGGAGTTGAAGCGTCACTTCGGGAAGGCCACGCGGATCGTTTGCAGGCTCTGCTCGGCGCGCGGGCCACGATTGAGCCGGACTGGATTGTGCAGTCGCTGCGCACGCCAAACGACCCCCGGTTTCCGGCGCAATATCACCTGAGCGACATTTTTGCGCCCGGGGGCTGGGCCGTTCGGACAGATGCTCCGGGAATCACCGTCGCCGTGCTCGACTCCGGAATTCGCCGGACCCACCCCGACCTGGTTGACCGTGTTCGACCCCGTCCGGGCGAAATCGCCGGAACCGGGCGTGACGATGACGGCAACGGGTTCATCGACGACCTTTTCGGCTGGGACTTTGTCGACAACAACAACGATCCGGACGACATCCAGGGTCATGGCACGCACGTGGCCGGCATCATCGGAGCCGCAGGCAACAATTCGAAGGGAGGATCAGGTGTTGCCTGGGACGTCACCCTGCTGACGGTTCGCTTCCTCGATGCTCAAGGGCGGGGAGCGACGAGCGACGAAATCCGCGCGCTCAACTACGCGCTCGCCTCCGGGGTGCACATCGTCAATGCAAGCTATGGCACGGGCGGATTCAGCGAGGCGGCCCGGGCGCGCTACGCGGCGCTGGGGGAGGCGGGCATTTGGGTAGTGGCGGCTGCCGGCAATGATGCGGTGGATACACGGCGTTTCCCGATATATCCGGCGGGGTTTGATCTTGAAAACATTCTCAGCGTGGGCGCGACCAACGCTACGGGCGAGGTCGCGGGTTTTTCCAATTTCGGAGCGGAGACGGTCGATTTGTTCGCGCCCGGGGCCGGTCTTCTTTCCACTTCCATGCCCGATAGCTACGAAATCAGGTCGGGGACCTCGCAGGCGGCTGCGGTTGTTGCCGGAGCCCTCGCTCTCCTGCTCGCAGAGTATCCGGCGCTGCCCCCGTCGGAGGTGCGTGCGCGCATCGTCGACCGTGTCCGCTTTTCTCCCGCCACCGGGTGTTGATGGATCGGAGACACCAATTGCGCGCTCATTTCGTCCCCGTCAGCTTGCTCGAAGCGCTTCCCAACCTTGCCGCTCTTCCGAGTTCCGGCTGGTACGGCGAGCCCGGGGCTGCTCCGGTCGCTCCCGCCACGTCGGATTGGAGTTACCATTTCCACCTGGGATGGTTTCACCACGGCACCGCCGACGAAGCCGGTGCCTGGTTGTGGTTCGCTGAACACGGCTGGCTCTGGCGTCCAAAAGGCATTGAGCTATACCATGATTCATCAACCGGGGCTTGGCTCATTGACTGAGGGATCTTGAGTGGTGGAGTCGATCCGCCCTTTGATCCAGCGTTCCTTACCTCCCGAGGCGGTTTCTCCTTGACTCCTGAATCGTGTAAGGCGCTGTTATTCAGCCATCTGCAATCCGCTTAACGAAATCGGGCCATTTGTCACGCAATCGTAATTTGTAAAAGATATCGGAACATGCGATTCGCACCGGATGCCACACGGAACGCCGAAACCAGCTTCCTGTCCAACGTCCCCAGGCGCAAACGCGCTGGATCTTCCCTCCGATTTCAGAGACTTCACAGTCACGTCCTGCTTAGCAACGTGCCCTGTGCCGATCAACCCGGCGGGCTCGACGGTGTCGCCATCCTGCGCGCATACAAAGCCCCGAACGGCGTAGAGATGAACTTCCGTTTCCTCAAGGACCCCGTTATCGTCAACGAGACCTTCCTCAAAAAGCAGAAATGGGCTAAGGAATGTGGGCCTTACGCAAATGACCGGTCAGAACACACGGAAACCAAGCGGTGGCCAAATTATGAAAACAAGGATGGGGCAAATTGACCCACATAACCTCACCCCAAAACCAGAGGCGGGTCTTTTTGACCCGATCAACTGTGGGATAAAAATCTTAACCCCCTTTATTCCAGCACCTTACAGAAAAGATGATCCCGGCACACTCCATGCATAATCAGAGGCGAACATCAACAAAAGGAGATAAGACCATGCGACTGATCAAATACGAAAATCTTTATGAAAACGCCCTAAACGAGTTCGAGCGGTTTTTCGACCGTGCCCTGAGTGATTTCGGGCGTTTCTCGCCACTGGGATCGGGTGCGACGCCCGGTCGCAGCTTCCGCGTCGACATTTACGAAGACGCGGACACCTATTACGTGACCGCTGAGCTGCCCGGCATCGACAAGGGCTCTGTGAAAGTGGAGCTGGAAAATGCCGTTCTCACGATCAGCGGCGAGCATCGCCCGGCGGCGGGCGAAAAAGACGCCCCGTCCTGGAGCTTCAGTCGGTCAATCACCGTGAGCGACGATATCAACGCGGAAAAGGTCGGGGCGAGAATGGAGAACGGCCTGCTCACCGTCTCACTCCCGAAGCCGGAAGTGCGCAAGCCCCGTCGGATCACCGTCGGCTGACTTCCGCCAAACCCGCAAACAACCGAATCCCCAGAAAGGAAACCGAAAAATGAATACTGAAGTAACGACACACCCTCTTTCCCACGAAGCGCGCACCCACCGTTATGTGAAGCCCTATTACGAAGTGCGAAGTGCGCCCGACGCACACACTGTCCGCGTATATATGCCAGGTGTGAGCAAGAGCGGGGTGAAAATCACCCTTGAGCGCGACCGTCTCCTCATCGAGGGAGAACGCACGCAAACCGCTCCCGATTCGTGGAAGGCGCTGCACCGCGAGATCCCCGAAGCAGACTTCCGTTTACAACTCGACCTCAACGTGCACATCAACGAGCAGGGAATTGAGGCGCGCACCGAAGCAGGCGTGCTCACGCTTCATCTGCCCGTAGCCGAGGAAGCGAAGCCCCGCACGATCACGGTGGAATAAAAGCCGTCCACGCAACCGCCCCCTAGCGGGGGAAGCGAGTCTTCAGCTGGGCCGGCGGGACATTGAGGCCCGTCGGCCCGCCTTATTTTAATGGAGGAACCGCCATGAACTATCGCGATTATTATTCGGTGCTCGGCGTCAGTCGGGATGCCAGCCAGGAGACTATCAAAAAAGCCTTCCGGAAGCTTGCCCGCACCTACCATCCGGACCACGTGCAGGGCGCGGGCAAAGCGGCGGCAGAAGAGCATTTCAAGGAAATCAACGAGGCCTACGAAGTTCTGGGCGATCCGGAAAAGCGCAAGAAATACGATCTCCTGGGAAAGAACTGGAAAGACGGCGATTTCGCCGGAGGCGGGTTCGAGGGAGCATTCGCCGGAGCGGGTGAGGCCGGCGGGAGGTTTGGCAGCGGACCCTCGTCGCGCATGCAGTTTTCCGGGACGGGATTCAGTGAATTCTTTGAACATTTTTTCGGAGGTATCGACGACAGCTTAGGCGCTTCGCGGATGCATGGACGGGAGGCAGCGTGCCAAACGGGTCGGGATCTGCGCGCCGATCTCCTCGTGACACTCGACGAGGTGCTGCGCGGAGCGACGCGCGAACTTCAGGTAAAGGTGGAAGGTGCCGGTAGTGCCGGAACTCCGGTGCGGGTGCGGATTCCGCCGGGGGTGAAGCCGGGGCAGCGTCTGCGCGTCGCGGGCAAGGGCTTGCCCGGAGCCGATAACACGCCTGGAGACCTCCTCCTGCATGTGCGCTATGCGCGCCACCCGGATTTCCGCGTCGAGGATGACCGCCTCATCCACGATCTGCCTTTGGCTCCCTGGGAAGCCGTTCTTGGCACAACGGTGGATATTCCCACCTTGGACGGCACCGTCCGTCTGCGCATCCCGCCGGGAAGCCAAAGCGGACGCAAACTGCGACTGGCCGGTCGTGGTCTTCCCGCGGGAAGCAGCTCCCGCAGCGACCTCTTTGTGGCTCTGCACATCCGGGTGCCCACCCAACTGACACCCGAAGAGCGCACCCACTGGGAAACCCTCGCGCGGAGTTCCGGCTTTTCACCTCGGGCACTCAAGTAATTGAAGCGAAGGTTTCGCACGCAACGTCGGCAAAACTTTTTTAATGTTCTGAACATTTCTGCATTGACAGTAACTAGACATGTATTTGAGTGGCAGCATGAGCAGAAAGTATTGCAGGCGGCTACGTTATCCGCGGTTGGCGTGCCACCACCTTATTTCGAGAGTGGTGCAGAAAAGACGGCTAATGGATGAGGAGGCGATGGAGGCAATGCGCCATATTATGCGCTCGCAGGCGGCGTTCGCGGGGATGGAGGTGCTGACGTATTGCTTTATGGCGAATCACTTTCACATCTTCGTGCGGCTGGATCCGAAGGAGACGGAGGACTTGGACGATGTGGGGCTGGTGGGGCGGTTCCGGGCACTCTATGGTTCGACGCGCTGTGCGTCGCTGGGGTTGGATGCGGATGATTTGGAGGTCATCCTGAGGCATAACGGGAACGCCGCAGAGGGAATCCGTCGACGCTTGAAGGCGCGGATGGGGGATGTGTCCGTTTTCATGCGGGAGGTGAAGACGCGCTTTACTTTGTGGTATAATCAGAAGCACGGGACGGTGGGGACTTTCTGGGCGGAGCGTTTCCGCAGTGTCATCGTGGAGGCGGATACGGAGGCGCAAAGGATGGTGGCGGCTTATATTGATTTGAACCCGGTGCGGGCGGGGCTGGTGGAGGATGCGGGCGACTATGGTTTCAGCGGTTTTGGGGAGGCGTGCGCGGGTGGCTCGGCGGCGCGGCGGGGGATCGCCCGGATCGAGGGTAAGATGACTTTGGCGACGAAGTGGCATGAGCGCTACCGCGCACGGTTGTGCAGCCGGATGAGTCCGGGAATGCGGCCTCTTCGGCGAGACCAGAAGACCGCAGAAGAAGGAGCAAGAAAGGAGGAAATGATGCATGGAACGGTTGTGGCCGAAGTATCCGGGCTTCTCTCGAAAATCCGCGCCTTTAGTGAGAGCTGGGTCGTAGGTTCGGTAGCGTGGGCGGAAAGCTTCTGTGCGACCAATGGCTGGCTCGGCTTTCGAAGGGGAAGGAAGCCCAAACCGCTCGTGGAGAACGGCAGTGCCGACTTCGCGACGGTCGCGACCGTGGCGAAACGCCACTGAGGAATGTGACAACCTTTGTGATCACACCCCGGGCAACAGGGTTTAATCATGAAGGATGCGCTATAACTGGCGTAGTCGACCTGCCTAATCTGCTGCCAACCCGAAGGGGTAGCCCGCAGGCAGTCCTTCGCAGCAGACCCCTCCCCCACCCCGAACGACCGATTTTCGTGAACAGAAAATGGGGTCTCCGAAGATTTTTGTGTAGATGCAAGCTTCTGCCTTGACACTGGACATACCTTCACTTAAACAGACGCTCACCATGGAAAATCTCACTTTAAAACAGCAGGAAATTCTCGGTTACTTGCAACTGCACATGCAACGAATGGGCACTTGGCCAAGCTTTCGGGAGATCCAGGAACACTTCGGCTTCCGCAGTACCAACGCCGTCATGGGGCACCTTCGCGCCCTCGAAAGAAAGGGTTACATCAGCCGGGTTCCAGGGCAGGCGCGCACCTTTCGTATCAATTTGGACCTGTCCGACGAAGCGCCCCCTCCGAACTCAATTAACGTTGTTGAAATCCCCATTTACGGCCACATCGCGGCGGGTTTCCCGGACGGCGTGGAGTCCAGCGGTGAGATCGGTCGCATGCAAATCGATACGGCCACGATGGGTTTGCGCCGGAGCCGCCGCTCCTTTGCTCTCAAAGTGCGCGGGGAAAGCATGATCGATGTGGGCATCTACGACGGCGACACGGTTATCATTGAGCAAACCCCGCCAAATGATGGAGATATTGTCGCGGCGCTGATCGATGGAGAAACAACCCTCAAACGCTTTATAAACAAACCCGGCAAAACTGCTTTTCTTAAGGCGGAAAACCGAAACTTTCCGAACATATATCCAGTTTCAGAACTGATCATCCAAGGCGTCGCCCGAGCCGTTGTACGGAACCTTTAATTCGGCGGGACTCACAATCGGACAGTGAACGCAAGCACTTGCCCTCCACGCGCATCACCGGCGAATCCGGCAATGTGCCTGCGAAGTCCCGAAAACCCGGCCGAGTGGGCGGCGTATTATTTTTGCCGCTGGTGCTGGCTCCGTGCCCCCTGGGGACTTCGTCCCGGAAGCGAAAGAGATCCTGCCGACGCCTCGGCCTTGCATCTGGCCCTCTTCTCAGCTCAAGAGTCACTTCCGAAAATTGCGGCCGTAGGGTGCGTCGTTTTGGCGAATGACCTGGAAACAGCGGCGCGCCTTCGTTTTGTCGCCACCGACCCCTCCCTTCGCAGCCTCGGCTACGGAAGGCGTTTAATGACGGGTTTGGAAGAGTTGGTCACGAAGTCTTCCCGAACCCGGATAATCCTCCATGCCCGGGAGGAGGCGGTGCCATTTTACCTAAAACTTGGCTACCGGGTTGAGCATCCCCTCCCCCCGGCCGTCGCGAATATTCCCCATTTTCTTATGGAGAAGGCTCTTTGAGCAGAGTCGGTGAAGTGCAGTTTCGAACTCGCGCTTTACCAAACGGGAAAGGCGTGGTTACTTCCCTCCCATCATGACTGCCCAGTCTCTAACTGAATCACCTGCCACGCCCCCGCTGGTCGAGCGTGTGCGGCAGGATTTCCCGATATTGGAGAAGACGGTGCATGGGCACCCGCTCGCATACCTCGATAATGCCGCCTCTATCCAACGCCCCTTGGCCGTGATCTCCCGGGTCGACGCCTACGAACGGGAAGGCCATGCCAATATCCACCGGGGCGTCCACACTTTGAGCCAATCCGCGACCGAAGCCTACGAGGCTGCCCGCGCAAAAGTGGCCCGCTTCCTTGGGGCGCAACGAGAAGAGGAGATTATTTTCACCCGCGGTGCGACCGAGGCAATCAATCTGGTGGCTCAGTCCTTTGCCCGCCCGCGCTTGCGCGAAGGCGATGTGATTCTCCTGACGGAAATGGAACACCACGCCAATATCGTGCCTTGGCAAATGATCGCCGCCGCCACCGGGGCGAGGGTGGTGGCCGCCCCGGTAACTGAGGAAGGGGAACTCGATTTGGAGCGCTTCGGCACCCTTCTCCGCGAGGAACCCGTAAAAATGTGCGCGGTCGTCCACGCCTCCAACTCCCTGGGAACGATCAATCCCGTTCAAAAGTTAGTGGAACTCTGCAAAACCGCAGGCGTACCCGTGCTGGTCGACATCGCGCAGGCTGTACCCCACGGCCTTACAGGTGCTTACGCGGCAGGGGCTGATTTCGTTGTCTTCAGCGGCCACAAAGTGTTTGCCCCCACAGGCATCGGGGTGCTTTGCGGGCGTTACGGAACGCTTGAAACCATGCCCCCCTACCAAGGCGGAGGGGATATGATCGAACGGGTTTCCTTTGCCGGCACCACCTTCAAAGCCCCCCCCGCCCGATTCGAAGCCGGTACGCCCCACATTTCCGGAGCTATCGGCCTCGGAGCCGCCATCGACTACCTCGATTCGCTCGATCTGCCCGCTCTTTACGCACACGAATCCGCCCTTCTCCGCTATGCAACTCAACGGGCTGCGGAACTTCCCGGGCTGAGAATCTGGGGCACGGCCCCAGAAAAGGTTGCTGTCTTCTCCTTCACTTTGGAAGGCGCGCACCCCCACGATATCGCCACGTTTTTGGATACGGATGGCATCGCTGTGCGAGCCGGGCACCATTGCTGTCAACCCCTTATGCAGCGCCTTGGCATCGCCGGAACGGCGCGCGCCAGTTTCGCCTTCTACAACACCTTCGAAGAGGTGGATCGGCTCTTCCGGGGGCTTCACCGCATCGCCCGCATCTTTGGCTAACGCATGAACGCGCAACTCGCAGACCTCTACCAGGAGATCATTCTCCGCCATCACAAGTCCCCCCACAACTGCCGCGCCCTCCCCGAAGCCTCCCACCGTTCCCAAGGGCGCAATCCGGTCTGCGGTGACGAAGTGGAAATCTATCTGAATATCGAGGGCGGGCATATCCGGGGCGTCACCTTCCAAGGCCAAGCCTGCGCCATCACGCGGGCCTCCGCCTCTATGCTCACAGAGGCCCTCCTTGGAAAAACAACCGGAGAAGCCACAGCCTTCGCCGAAACACTCCTCAAAGAACTTCGCGCAGCGGATCAAACCCCGGAAGCCCCGGCTCATCTGAACGGAGATCTGCGGGCGCTTTTTGCAGTCGGCCGGTTTCCCGCAAGGATTCCCTGTGCCACCCTGCCTTGGATCACCCTGAAAGCCGCGCTCGCCGGACAACCGCGCACGCTGCTATCGCCGAGCGCAAAGTAAAGGGATCACGCTTCGAGCGGGAGAACTTCCTTGAAGAGCAACCGGCGGGCATTTCCCGAAAGAACCGTACCCTCCTCTTCCGGCGTAAAACCCGCCGCCCGCACTTCCGCGAGCACCCGCGCGTAGCCGGGCTGAGTTTCTTTTCGTGGATACAAACGCAGCGGAAAATCCGTCCCGAAAAGAATCCGCTCCGCTCCCACGAGATCGCGCACCGCGCGCCACACCCGCGCATCATAGAGCAGGGGACTCGCCGCTGTATCGAAATAGACATGACGAAGCGCCCGTCCAATCCGCCGGTTGAGACAATAAAAGGGCAACCCGCCCCCCCAATGGGCGAGGACCCAGCGGGCCTCCGGATAGGTTTCTCCCAGCCAAACAAAATCTTCCAGGGGCGTCTCCACCCGACCAGGGTAAAGATGCCCGGTCGGCTCCGTCACATGAAGCAAAACCGGAACCTGGTGTTGGACAGCCAGCGTCACAATGTCGCGGAAAACCGGGCCGCGCACATCGAAACCCTGCACCGTCGGCATGAGTTCGCCGATCCCGCGAAAGACGCCCGTCGCAAGCGCCGCCTCCACCGCCTCCACCGCGCGCGCCCCGGCCTTGGGTTGCACCGAAACAAACGGGCTCCAGCGCAGGGGATCAGCCTCCGCCCATTCGCGGTACCAGGCATTCTGGAGGTCGGCGGTGTCCTGGTTTTCCCAATACCAACCGGCCAGGACGCCGTGCCCTACGCCCTCCGCATCCATCAACCGAACCGTTTCCTCCGGAGTCGGCCAGCCCTGTGGCCCATTCGTCACCAGGTTGACCCAGTGCCCCTCGCCCCTCTCCCGGCCCCACGAGGCCGGGTCACGGCGGACTTCTTCCGCATAGCGGTGCGTGTGAAAATCAATGATCATGTTCACGGAGAGTCTGTGCCGCTTCCGTAGTCGACCTGCTTCAGCGGTCGACTCGTGGGGGCAGCGCGCTCCCCAACGCCCGCCCGTCCTCCTCGTCGCCAAATGCCCTCGAATACCCGTAGCCGCCCCTCCGTCGCGGTCCGGCGATGAATCAGCCGGGCTACGTTGAATCGCCGGAAAAACAGTGCCAAACCTGCCGCAAACCCCATCAGCCACGCGGCCGCCCGGGGCTCCGGAATGAAGGCGACGCCGCTCGTGGCCGTTATCCAGTCTTCAAAAAGGAGCAGGTGCGTGGCCCCGGAAAGGTCACCGTAGCTGCCGTTGGCGCCCCCGCTGCCAAATCTCCCCGCAAAGGCGATGATACCGGCAAGATAGGGCTGCCCGCCCATCATCACAAACACCCCGCCCCCGCTGTCGCCCGGCGTCACCGATCCTTCGAGCAGCGTCGGTTGCGGATCCGAAACCGCGCCGAGGGAGTTGTGCGTGCCCGTCGGCGAATCAAAATCACTCACGAAAGAGGAAGGAGCCACGCCAATATCCGCCCCCCGCACGTCGATCACATTCGTGAAGGCCATGCTTTGGGGTGGAAAGGTGCTGCCGTGGCCCGTTCGCCCCGTGCCCGTGAGGCCATAGCCCACCCAAATCGCGGTTTGGCCCAAGATATCGTTCGGGTCCGCCCACAGCCCGAGCCGCGCCGGAGCCACCCCCGCAACCGCCGTTTCCAACCGCAGGAGGGCCAGATCGTTTGTCTGCGTTATAAAATTGAACCCGGGCAGGACGTGCCGCTCAGCCGTCGCGTAGTCAACGCCGCCGAGCTGGAAGACGGGGCGTGCCGCACTCGTTGCCACATGCGCGGCCGTGAGCACCCACTCCGGATGAATGAGCACGCCGCCTCCGCTGAACACCGCACGCACGCGCCCGACCGAAGGAAAGGATTCCGCCAAGGCGCGGTAATCCGCCGGGGTCACGCTCACCCCGTCGAGCGGATCGAGCATGGTGATGGCCGGGAGTCCGCCCGGCGAGACCGCCGCGAGCCCGGCCAGGACGAAGAGTCCAAGGAGGCGCACGCTTCCAGCAGGCCAACCGTTTTCCCGCTTTCCCCCGGATGCTTTCACACTGGAAGCGTGAGCCCCTTCACGGCTATAGGAATCGGATCCCTTTGCAGTCATGAGATCGGTGTCGCTCACACCCATGGCACTCCTTTCCAGAGAAATCTCTGGCGCACCCGCAAGCACTCGCTCTTCATAAACCGAGCCATGCGCGCACCTCCGCAAGATTCCGTGTGTTCAAAACCTCATGCGGTTCCATCCGCGCCTTTCGCGCAATCCGCACCCCAGCCTCGAGGAGGGCAAGCCCCGTCGCGGAGTGAGCGTCGGGGTTGATCACGCAAGTCACGCCCTTCTCGAGCGCCCGCCGCCAATGGCGCCAGTCCAAATCGAGCCTTCGGGGATGTGCGTTCAGCTCGATGGCGACATCGTTGCCCGCCGCCGCATCGATGATCCGGGGAATCTGCACACCGTACCCTTCCCGCCGGAGAAGAAGACGGCCGGTTACGTGGCCAAGCATTTTCCGGCACTTCAGGGGGGTCTCCAGGGCGCGTATGATGCGATCGGTCATGGCTTTTTCGTCCATACCGGTCATGGAAACGTGCACCGAAAGAACAACGTAATCCAGCGTATCCAAAAGTTCAGCCGGAAAATCGAGGGAGCCATCCTTGAGAATGTCGACCTCCGAGCCGGCAAAGAGATGGACCGGTGGATTCTCCGATGTATTCCATTCGCGGATACGGGCGACCTGTTCGCGGAGTTGATCCTCCTGCAGACCGCGTGCCTGCCAACTGGCTTTGGAGTGGTCGGCGATGCCAAGGTACTCCCAACCGAGCGCCGCCGCCGCCCGCGCCATATCCTCCAGCGTGTCCTTCCCGTCGGAAGCTGTCGTGTGGTTGTGGAAGGCTCCGCGGATGTCCCCCGGCTCGATGAGGCGGGGCACGCGGTTCTCTTCCGCATAGGCCAATTCATCGCGCCCCTCCCGCAGTTCGGGCGGGATGAAATGCAATCCAAGGGCCTCGAAAATCCCCTCTTCCGAATGCAGTTCACGACTCTTCCGTGTTGCTTCATCGGCATCCTTCGGAAAGAGGCCCCACTCGGAAAGGCTGTATCCCTGCGCGAGCGCACGCTGGCGCATCTGCACGTTGTGATCCTTCGACCCCGTGAAATGATGGAGGGCGAAGGCGAATTGGGCCGGAGGGACTACGCGGAGATCGGCCTGCATACCGTTGCTGAAACGCACGCTGGTCTTTGTCTCCCCCTTGGCAATGACCTCGGCGACGTCGGGCAAACCGGCAAACCAGTCCATCACCGGGCCCGAGTCATCCGCGCCGACAATGAAGTCGAGGTCGCCCACCGTCTCCAGGTTGCGGCGAAAACTACCCGCGACTTCAGCCCGCTCGACCGCGCCGAGTTCACGCAACCCGTCGAGGATGGGCAGCGCCACCGCCCGCACATCCCACCAGAGGTGACGGCGGTTGTACTTCTCGAGATTTTCAATCGCCCGGAGCAAATTGGTCTCGGTCTTTGCGCCGAAACCCGGCAGTTCCGACACCTTCCCCGCCTCACAGGCGGCGCGCAGGCTTTCGATGGAGTCGACCCCGAGCGCCTCATAAACCTTCTTCACCTTCTTCGGCCCGAAACCGGAAATCTCCAACATGCGCAGCAGGCCGGGAGGCACGGAAGCCTTGAGCTTTTCGTAATACTCCAGCCGGCCCGTCTCGTGCAACTCAGTGATTTTCTCCACGAGCGCCTTGCCGAGGCCCTTCACCTCGCCCAGCCGGTCTTCCGCAATGAGCTTGCCGAGATCGTCCTCCAGATCCTCCAGCAGCCGTGCCCCCGCACTATAGGCCCGGATCTTGAAGGGGTTCTCCCCCTTGAGGTCCAGAAGCACCGCGATTTCCTCGAGCACGGCGACGATTTCCGACTTTTCCATGGGCGCATCCTTGCACGCCGGGCGACCGCAAGCAAGAGCCGTGCGCGCGATTTTGCGGCTGTGAGCCCCGCCACCTTCCTTTGCGGTTGCTTCCCGCACCCATGCAAATTCTGCTAGTGAGCCTACATGGATAAGCTTGCCGAAATCATGGCCTACAAACGCCGCGAGGTGGCCGCGCTGGAACGCCCCGTGCGCTCCTCCGATCTCGCCCGCTTCGCACGCATGGACTACGCGGGCAAGTCGTTCGCCGAAGCCCTCCGGCGCGACGCGGGGCTCGCCGTCATTGCGGAGGTCAAACGCAAGTCGCCCTCAGCCGGAGCCATCGCCGAATCCGTCGACGCCGCCGAACAGGCCCGCCTCTATTACAACGCCGGGGCCGATGCGCTCTCCATTCTCACCGACACGCCCTCCTTCGGCGGGTCCATGCAGGACCTCTGGGATGTCAACGACCTCCTGGCCAACCGCGCCGACGCCCCCCCCACTCTGCGCAAGGACTTTTTCGTCCATCCCGTGCAGGTTCTCGAAGCCGCGGAGGCGGGGGCGCGCTGTATTCTCATTATCGTCCGCGCACTCAAATACGATGAAATCGCCCGGCTCTGGGAGGCCGCGCAAACGGCGGGCATGGACGCCCTCTTCGAAATTCACAACGAAGCCGATGCCGAGGAAGCCCTGCGCCACGATGCCCTTATCATCGGTGTGAACAACCGCGATCTCTCCCGCTTCATCACCGACCTTAGCATCAGCGAACGGCTCATCCCCCACTTTCCTGACCACTGTATCGCTGTGAGCGAAAGCGGCATGAAATCTCCCGAAGATGCCGCCCGCGCCCGCGCCGCCGGAGCCGATGCCATCCTCGTCGGCGAAACCCTCATGCGGACGGAAAAACCGGATGATTTCATTGGGGCCGCGCACGCTCTCGATTGAAACCAGGGTCGCTTCTTCATCTCGGCATGCCCGCCCCGCTCAGCCCCTCGGCCACCCGCCAATTGCTCGATCTTCTCGGGCACCACCCCCGCAAACGCCTCGGGCAGAATTTTCTTATCGACGGAAATATCGTCCGCAAATCTGTGGAACTCGCCCAGGTGCGGCCGGGCGATGTGGTCGTTGAGGTGGGGCCGGGCCTCGGCACCCTTACCGGGGCCCTTCTCGAGGCCGGTGCCGCCGTCCATGCCGTCGAACTGGACGCCCGCCTCGCCAGCCATTTGCGGGAGACCATCCAAAGCGACCGCTTTTCCCTCAAAGAAGGGGACGCGGTCGACTTTCCCCGCGGCGAGGGAGTTCCGGAAGAGAGCGCCTTCAAAGTCGTGGCCAATCTGCCCTACGCCATCACCACCCCGTGGCTCGATGCCCTCCTCAGTGGTCCCCTGCCCGAACGCATGGTCCTCATGATGCAAAAGGAGGCGGCGGACCGGCTCACGGCGGATGCGGGCGGGGGGGATTTCGGAGCCATTTCCATTTTCCTCCAAAGCGCCTATCGCGCCGAAGGCCAGCATCCGGTCTCCCGCAAATGCTTTTACCCGGTGCCCGGGGTGGATTCCGTCTTGCTCGTGCTCGCCAAACGCTCGCCGCCACAAATTTTCGCCGCACCCGTTCGCGCCGCCATCCGTCGGCTCTTCACCCAACGCCGCAAACAGGCAGCCTCCCTCGTGCGCGGAGACGCCATCCTTGAGCCTTGGTGGCGCGCGGTTTCGTTTGAGTCTGGCCTCTCTCCCACCATTCGCGCCGAGGCCATTCCGTTGCCCGCCTGGCAACGCCTCGCCCAACAACCGCAGCCAACGGCACCCCACCTTCCCCGCTCCCTCGAAGACTTGCGCGGGGGCTGGATCGTCCAGTCGCCTGAAGAGATGGAAGCCGTGGGGGCCGCCCTCGCCCGCAGCCTTCCCGATGATCAGTGGCTATGCCTCGCGGGCGATCTGGGTGCCGGCAAAACAACCTTTGCCCGCGGTTTTGCCCGTGGCCTCGGCGTGCGTGAAGACATCACCAGCCCCACCTTTGCCATTTACAGCTTTTATCAAGGCGCACCGCGTCAGTTGCTCCACATGGACGCCTACCGCCTGCACGGACCCGACGACATCGAAGCACTCATGCTCGACGACTTTCTGCGGAGCCCGTTCACTGTTCTCCTCGAGTGGCCCGAGCGCATCGTGCCGGCCCTTCCGCCGGATGCGCGTTTCCTCCAATTCGCATCCATCGACGAGCAAAAACGCCGCCTCACCCTCCTGGACGGACCACCCGGCTCGCCCGAAAGCGACCGTTGATCTTGCCCCCGGCACCACCCCGATCTCCTTTAAAAGCCATGTCCTTCCGCCAGCACCTCCCGATTCGCCCCCGCCGCCTCCGCCGCACGCCGGTCATCCGCCGCCTGGTGGAAGAGACCAGCCTGCACCCCTCGCAGCTCATCCAGCCGCTCTTTGTCACAGATCGTGCGGAGGGTGAACCCGAACCCATTCCCTCTCTCCCCACACAGTTCCGCTGGCCCCTCTACCGCCTCAATCAGGTTTGCGCGGAACTCTGGTCAACCGGCATTCGGGCCGTGGCGCTTTTCCCGGTCCTGGATGCCCCACTCAAAGATGCCTGCGGGTCGGGAGCCACCGACAAAAACACCCTCATTCTCCGCGCCATCCGCCAGGTGAAGGCCGCCTTTCCCGAATTATGCGTCATCACGGATGTCGCCCTCGACCCCTACACGGATCACGGACATGATGGACTCCTGAATGCAAGCGGAACCGATGTCGACAACGACGCCACGGTCGAGCGACTCTGTGCCATGGCCATCCTCAACGCACGGGCGGGAGCGGATTTTATCGCCCCCTCCGACATGATGGACGGTCGCGTGGGAGCCATTCGCCATGCTCTCGACGAGGCTGGATTCACGGACACCGGAATCCTCGCCTATTCCGCCAAGTTCAACAGCGCCTACTACGGCCCCTTTCGCGAAGCCGTGGGCAGTGCGCAAGCAGCCGGCACGCCCCTCCTTGGCAAGCAAACCTACCAGCTCAACCCCGCCAACGCCCGTGAAGCCCTCAAAGAACTCGAACTCGACGAGCAGGAAGGAGCCGACATCCTCATGGTAAAGCCGGCCGGTCCCTATCTGGACATCATCCGTATGGCGCGTGAGCAAAGCCAATTGCCCCTGGCGGCCTACCAAGTAAGCGGAGAGTTTGCGCAAATTCATGCGGCGGCCCGGCTCGGTTGGCTGGACCTGCGCCGTATCCGCGACGAAAGCCTCTTGGCCATCCGTCGGGCGGGAGCGGACATGATCCTCACTTACTTCGCCCGCGAATTTGCGGAAGACTTCCAAGGCAAGACTGCCGCCACCGACTCCGCTGCCTACAGCGGCGGCACAGGTATCTGATAAGGCCAAACTTCAAGCTTTCAGCGAACAAAGCGGCCCTTCACGCGCCCCATCCCGCCGGAAAATTGACCGCGCCCCCGTCTTTCGCCGTCCAAAACACCCCTTGTGCTCGGCGAACCACCGGTCCACATACGCTTTGCTCCCGATCACCACCCCTTCCGTGAAGTAGC
>JAFIGE010000093.1 GCA_020831585.1 Opitutales bacterium
TTTCTGGGCGGAGCGTTTCCGCAGTGTCATCGTGGAGGCGGATACGGAGGCGCAACGGATGGTGGCGGCTTACATCGATTTGAACCCCGTGCGGGCAGGGCTGGTGGAGGACGCGGGGGCCTATGCTTTCAGCGGGTTCGGGGAGGCTTGCGTAGGTGGCTCGGCCGCGCGACGGGGGATCGCCCGGATCGAGGGCAAGAGGACCTGGACGACCCAATGGCACGAGCGCTACCGTGCGCGGTTGTGCAGCCGGATGGGTCCGGGAATGCGGCCTCGCCGGATAGACCAGAGGAACGCCGCAGCCGGTGCAACGAAGGAGGAAGCGATGCCCGGAGCGGGTCTGGCGGAAGAATCGGGGCTTCTCTCAAAGATCTGCGCCTTCAGTGATAGCTGGGTGGTGGGGTCGGTTGTTTGGGTCGAGAGTTTCTGTGCGGCCAATGGCTGGCTGGGCTTTCGAAGGGGAAGGAAGCCCCAACCGCTCGTGGAGGAAGGCGGTGCTGACTTCGCGATGGTCGCGACTGCGGTGAAACGCCCCCGAAAAGGGTGACAACCTTTGTGACTACACCCACCTATGACAAGGAGCCTTGACGCGGATTGACAGCGCAGAGCCCCCTCTTCTAACCTCTTCTGTTGACCGCCGCTATCCGCAATCCGCGCCGTTCCCGACACCCTCTATCGATTCCAATCATCTCATGAACCAGTCTTTTGATTCCTTCGAATCCTTGCATTCGTCCCCCGCTGACAAGCCGGCCTTCGATCTGGCATCGGCTCCGTTTGCCGGTTTCTGGCTTCGCGTCGGCGCGCAGGTCGTCGACTTCATCATCATCATTCCGATCGTTATCCTGAGCTACTTTACGCCGCTCTTTCTCTACATCCTGCTGAGTTTTGCCACTCTCCTCTACAAGCCCTTCATGGAAGGCTTTCTCGGGGCCACCGTGGGTAAATTTGCCGTGGGGGCGCGGGTGATCAACGAAGAGGGCGCAATTATCGGGCTGCCCGCCGCCGTTATCCGGCACGTCTTTGTCATTCTCGGTTTCATCCCCACCCTCATCGTTGGCATCAACCTCAAGCAGCAAGGCTTGACGCCCGCCTCCTTCGATGAACCGGAACGCCTGGCGGAAGCCATGGAATCCATGAACACCCTCAACCAAGTCGGCAATTTCTTCTCCTTTCTCTGGATCATCGCCGTGGTTTGGGTCGCTTTCCACCCCATGAAGCGCGGCCTCCACGATCTCATCGCCAATACCTACGTGATCGAGAAAAAGGAATGAGCGCACCGGTTGTTCTCCTTGGTGTCACCGGCTCAATCGCCGCCTACAAAGCCGCCGACATCGTCAGCGGGCTGGTGAAACGCGGTGTTCAGGTGGACGTCGTTATGACCCCTGCGGCCACCCGCTTTATCACGCCGCTAACCCTCGGCACGCTAAGCCGGCGCCCGGTGTCGGTGGACCTCTGGGAGGAGGAACGCGGCTGGCAACCCGGGCATATCGAACTCGCCGACCGCGCCGATCTCTTTGTGGTCGCCCCCGCCACCGCCCATACCCTCGCCAAGATGGCCCAGGGCTTGGCCGACGACCTCCTCGGCAACATCTACCTCGCCACCCGCGCGCCCGTTCTCCTCGCCCCTGCCATGAACGGCAAGATGCTTCAACACCCCGCGACCCAAGCCAACCTGGCCCTCTTGAGCGAGCGAGGCCACCGCATCATCGACCCCGTCGAAGGCATGCTCGCCTGCGGCTACGAAGGCCCCGGTAAGCTCGCCCCCGTGGAGACCATTCTCGCCGCCATACACGCTGCCCTCGCCGAGGTGCGGTAGGCCGAAAAGGGCTCCCCCCTCGCTCTCCCCGCCTTTGGAAAGCCACCCTTGATCCTCTTGGAAAACGGCCTTCAGCCAGCCAGGGGTCGCCAAGTCGTTCCCTCCCGCCGGCTTCCATCAAAGACAATCCTGTAATCGGTCGCCGTCGTGCCGCGCACATTTGCGCGAATATGGAGGTCCATTCAATAGGCACCGGCCGCGCCGACAGCCTGCGGTCCCTGGCGTAGGTCGCTCACTTTTGGCTGATTATCCTGCACATCCCGGGAAGCAAAGCCAATTTCGCCGGGAACATCCAGCGCGCCCGCAGGCAGGTAATGCAGGACCGTGCTGTCCGAGGAAATGCAGACATCCGACCGGTGGGCACGACAATAGCTCAAAAAAGACCCCTCATCGACCCTCACCGCCGGCGAGAGCAAAAGGGGTAAGCGATCCTTCTTCGGCAGCTGACGTTGCAAATGCGGAAGGACCGCCGGTAGGCTCTGACCATAAGATTGCCCCACCCTCGATACCGCCGACCCCGACCTGGCCGGAGAAACAGCGCCCTAAGGGCTGTCGAATACGGGCCTCCGCAGTGGTCGGTGGCCTCACACACCGCGTCCCGCCGCCGGGGCGAATTTGACTGGTATCGAACCGACCGATGCGTAACGTCGGAGGTTGTGAAATACTCGATTGCCCTCACCTACCCTTCCCACGGCAAACCCGCCGAGGTCCTGTCTTTGGGATCCGTGCCCCTCGCCGAAGCCGGTCCCGAGACGGCCACCATTCGCATGCTCGCTGCGGTCATTCAGCCATCGGACATGGGCATGATCCTGGGCAAATACGGCAAGCTCCCTTCCCTGCCCGCCGTGGCCGGACGCGAGGGCGTGGGCGTGGTGGAAGCGGTGGGCGACAAAGTCACCGGGATCCAACCGGGCGACTGGGTGCGCATGCCCGAGGAGGCAGGGGTCTGGCGCCATCGGGTTGTCGCCCCGGCCGCCGACCTCTTTCCCATCCCGAGCGACATTCCCCTCGAAATGGCCGCCATGGCCTTCATCAATCCGCCCACGGCCTGGCGTATCCTCCGCGACGCCCACCTCAACGCCGGTGACTGGCTCATCCAAAACGGTGCCAACTCGGCCGTGGGGCAGTTCGTTATCCAGATGGCGCGCCACCTCGATCTGAAGACGATCAACGTCGTTCGCCGCGCCGAACTGATCGAGCCCCTCAAAGCCCTCGGCGCGGATGCAGTCGTCCTCGAAGACAGCGGATACGAAAAGAAAATCGCGGAGATCACCGGCGGGGCCAGCGTGCAACTCGGGCTCAACTCCATCGGCGGGGAGAGTGCCTCCCGTCTCATTCGCACCCTTGGGTTCAAGGGCACCCTCGTCACTTTCGGGGCCATGACCTTTGAGCCGATCCGCTTCCCCACGCGGGAACTCATTTTTAACCAAATCCAGCTCACCGGCTTTTGGCTCGACCGCTGGTACCGGGAAAGCTCGCGCGAACGAATCCAGGTCATGCAGGATAAAATCCATTCGCTCATGCGCTCGGGTTCGATCAAAGCACCCGTGGCCGACCGCTTCCCCCTCTCGCGCTTCCGCGAGGCCCTCGCCGCCTCCGAACAACCGCGCCTGGGCAAGATCCTCCTCCTTCCCGACGACGAAGCCTGAACCGCGACCATGGACAATTGGTCGGACCTTCCCGATCTTTCGCGGGACGTTCTCGTGGAGTTTGCCGGTTGGGGCGTGGTGAAGGAGGCGCGCGCGCTCCACGAGGCGGGGGCCGTGCAAGAGGCCTCCTGGGCACCGCCGATGGCCAGCGGAGTCGTCGGCACGGGTTCCCGCCCCCATCGCCCCCAAGTCAACCTGCGCTCGCTCACCTTCGCGGAGTGCCGCTGCGATTGCGCCGCCGGACGCCGACACCAGTTTTGCGAACACGGTATCGCCCTCCTCATGGAGCTGGCGGCGCGCAAGGAGGCGGCTTACCTCGCCCCCTCACCGACCCCCGAAGAGGAGCCGGACGTCGCCGAGGAGGAAGAGGAGCCCCCGGTTACCCTCACCTGGCTCCGCACCGATGTCGCCGGCCCCTTGCTGCGCCTGCGCATCCTCCTTCCGCCCAATTTGGAGGCCGCCGCCCGCCGCAACGCCATCCCCGTGCGCCTCGAAATGGACACCGGGGGCCGCCGCTGCCCACCGGAAAAACTCTTTCGCGGGACCGCTTACCAGATGAGCGATGGCCTGACGCAGTCCCTCGCCCTCCTCGAACACTGGTGCGACGGGCGTCCCTCGGGCATGCTTCAACTGAAGTGCGAACAACTGGGGGTCCTCGTGGCCTTTCTGGGGGAGGAGCAGTCGTTTCGGTTCGTCAATGCCCCCGAAAAGCCCCTGCGGTGGACCGGCAATGGCCTCGAGGGGGTCTCCGAACACCTTCTCGCCGCCCGCGCCGCCCCCTCATCGACCGCCCCGGTGGATATCGAGATTCGCCGCAGCCGCTCCATCCCGCCCCTCATGCCGCCCGCGCGGGGGCCCTCCGCCGTGGACCTCTTCCGCGCAGAGGCGGAACGCCGCGACGCCCTCGGCCGCCATGCCTCGCTCGAAGTCGATGGCTCCCCCCATTTTCTCTCCATCCAACTCCCCGAAAAAGAGGATGCCGCCTACGAAGGTATGATCCGGCTTGTGCGCGAAAACGGTTTCCGCCTCGAACACTCCAACGGTCGCTGGTGGCTGCGCGACCGTCACAAGGCACTGAATTTTCTCGCCGAACACGAGACCGCCCTGCGCACCGACTTCAAAGCCAACTTCACCCCGAATTTTGCGCGGCACTTTGCCGGGCGGCGCTGGATCCGCTGGCGGGCACGCGCGGAAAAACAAAACGGCGCTTTCCGTCTCCATCTCGACGCCGGGCCGGATGCCCCCGATGCCGGCGCCATCCGCCGCACTCTCGCCAGCGGCCAACTCTACCTTCTCCACGAAAACACCCTCTTCCTCATCGATACGCAAAGCCTCGCCCGCGCCGAGGCGCTCCAGCGCGCGCTTTCCGGCAACCCCGCCCGCCCCTTCGCGCCGGCCTTCGATATGCGCGTGCCCACAGCCGCCCTCGCGCACACCGAATCCCTCCTCGACGACTTTCCCGATAAGCCTGTGCTTCCCGAGGAGTGGACCGCCCGCACCGCCGCCCTCCGCTCCATTGGCCACCTCGCTCCGCCCCCCATCGAAAAGTCCCTCGATGAGCGCCTCCGGAGCTATCAGCGCATCGGGGCGGCCTGGCTCTGGCACCTCGCCCGGCATGAACTCGGCGGTGTCCTCGCCGATGAGATGGGACTGGGCAAAACGATCCAGGCCATCGCCCTCCTCACCTGCCCCCGATCACCCAAAGATCCGCCGCACCTCGTCATCTGTCCGGCCAGCCTGCTCGAAAACTGGCGGCGCGAACTCCAGCGCTTCGCCACCGCCCTCCGCGTCTTTGTGCACCACGGCACCCACCGTCTGAGCGAGCCGGCGGACGCCGCCCCCTTCGATGTCATCATCACCTCCTACGGCACCCTCCGGCAGGATGAAGCCCTCTTTCTCAACCTCCCGGCCGCCTCGATCATTGCCGACGAGGCGCAACACATCAAAAACCGCCGCACGCAGGCCGCACAGATCCTCCGCCGGCTCCCGGCCAAGGCCCGCTTCGTCCTCACCGGCACCCCCGTCGAAAACAGTGTCGACGACCTCCGCTCCCTCTTCTCCTTTATCCTCCCCGGTCACCTCAGCCGCGTCCCTCCCGGCCTGCGGGGGGAAGACAAAGTGTGGTTCGACGCCCAGCACCTGCGCGAAGCCGCGCCCTACATACTCCGCCGCGACAAACGCCTTGTCGCACCCGAACTGCCCGAAAAACAGGAACAGGTCCTCTACTGCGAAATGACCCCCGCGCAGGAGAAGCTTTACCAGACCGTGAAAGCGCGCACCGAGGGCGTCATCGCCGAACTGGAACTCGCCGGGGCCTCCGAAGCGCAGGTGCGCGTGGCCGCCCTCGCCCAGCTCCTTCGCCTGCGGCAGGTCTGCGCCGAACCGCGCGTCCTCGAAAACACCCTCCTTCCCCGCGATTCCGGCAAACTGCGCGCCTTCAGCGACCTCCTCGACGAGGCGCTCGACGGCGGCCACCGCATGCTCGTCTTTTCCCAGTTTGTCAGCGTCCTCAGCCACCTGCGCACCTTTTTGGAGGAAGCGGAAGTCCCCTACGCTTACCTCGACGGCTCCACGCGCCACCGGCAGGCCGAGTGCGACCGCTTCAACAACGACACCTCCCTCCCCGTCTTTCTCATTTCGCTCAAAGCCGGCGGCGTGGGCCTCAACCTCACCGGCGCGGACACCGTGGTGCACTTTGACCCGTGGTGGAATCCCGCCGTGGAAGCACAGGCCACCGACCGCGCCCACCGCATCGGCCAGACCCGGACGGTCAACGTCTACAAGATGATCATGACCGGCTCCATCGAAGAACGCGTCCTCGAGTACCAGGCCGAAAAAGCCGCCATCCTCAAAGACCTCCTCGACGAAAGCGCCAGCCGCTCCGCCACCATCTCCCTCGGCGAGATCAAGAGCTTCCTCAAGAGTTAAGCCGCCCGGCTTTCTCCGCATCGCACATGCCGTGGCGCAGGGCGAACAGGCCGTCACCTTCGCTCCCACCCGCCGGAGACGGAACGGAACCCTTCCTGAGAGCCTTTTCTCCGGCTTTCTCCGCCCGCTCCCGCATCCAGTTCTCGACAAAAGCCCGCGAACCAATCACCACCCCCGCCGTCATGTAGCGCAGGCGGCATCGGAGCAACTGGGCCATGCTCAACGATCCCCCCTGGCGCATCACGTCCTTCACCTGCTCCTCCCTCAGCGCCCGGCCCTTGCGCGGATCGGAAGCCTTCACAAAGAGGTATTGCCGGTAGCGCGCGGCCACCGCTTCGGGCAAATCATTGCGGTTCTCCCTGATCCGCCGGAAGAGCGCATAGGCCGAAATTTTTCCGCTCCCCACCGCCTCCCCGTAGCCGCTGAAACGGTAGTCCTTCGGATCATCCACCACACCCGCACGCACCGGATTCAGGTCGATGTAAGCCGCCACCGCGCGCACTGCTACCCGTGTGTTTTCCACCAGCACGCTGTGAAAGCGATCCTCCCACAGCGTCCCCACGCGATCATGCGCCCGGTTAAAGTGGATCGAATACCGCTGCTTGAGCATCTTCATGAACATCGGCAGCGACCCCATCCGCACCATGAGCAAGGACCGCATGGCCATCCGCGTTTCGTCCCCGGCCCGCAACGCGGCCTCGATCCGCGCCATCGAAAGCGGCTGCCCCTTGCGCTCATCCCCGTAGACCAAGCGACACCGCTGCAACAATTCTTCATCCGAAAGCTCCCCCACCTTTCCCGGCACCTCGACGAGCAGATGAAAGTGATTATTCATCAGAGCATACGTGATCACCTCGATCCCGCAAAACCCCGCCACCCTCCGGAGCAGCCCCCGAAAAGCCTCCTTCTCCACATCCGAAAACAGGAAAGCCCGCCCACAAACCCGGCTTACAACATGGTAAACCGCCTCCACCCCCCGCCGCTCAGCGCGCGGCATCCGCCGACTTTTTTTTGGTATCAGGTATCTCATTCCCGTAACCCCAAGCCATTCCTACCCTACCGTCAATATCATTTTTCCAGGAAACCGATTGAGTTATCGCCGAACGATAAAGGGTGCGGCGAGAGGTCAATGGCGCTCGGAAAGCCCGATGCGCAGGCTTGCGCAAGTCGGTGGGAGCGGCTAGTGACGTGTTTCGATTTAATCCTCTCCCCTACCCTACCCTTTGATTTACCCTCCCATGAATGTGCGTATTGCCTTGGGATCATTTTTTCCGTCCTACGTTTGCCAAGAGATCGCTCGGGGCGTTTTGGAAGAGGCGGAGCGTTTGCGCGGAGAAAATCCGCAGCTCTCTTTGGAGGTTTGGGAGTCGAAGACTTACGACCGTTTTTTGCGGGAACACCGCCTCGTCAAGTTCGACGGGGCGCTCGCCTTCGGAAACTACTGGCATGTTGTCTTTGGCGGCAAGGGTTGGCCTCCGCTGTCCACTCTGGGTATCCCCTGGATCAATACATCCAATCGCTTTTACCATCCCGATGTTCCCAAGGTGGTGCAGGACGACATCGCGATCGGACGTCTGGCGGGCCGCTTCCTCGCGAGGAAGCAACCGCAGGCCTTCGCCTTCCTTGGTTTTCCCGATGAGTTTTTCTTTTCCGAAGAACGCCGTCTGGGCTTCATCCAGAGGGCGGGTATTGCGCCGGAGCAACTGCTTGACGCTCCACGCGTCCGGGGCGAGAGCCTGCATCATCCGGGTTCTGCTCAAGATGCGCTCATGCAAGACTGGATTGCCAGCCTCCCGCGCAACACGGCGATTTTTGCCGCCAACGACGAAAAGGGGGCCAACCTGCTCTCTCGTTTGAGTGCTTTTCCCCGTCGGGTTCCAGCGGATCTCACGCTGATCGGAGCCGATGATGACCCTGCCTTCACCAAGCGCACGAACCTGGCTCTCAGCTCTATCCATATAGGCGGAGCGGCGGTGGGCCGGCGCGCCCTGCGCACGCTCACCTAATGGGTGTTGACGGGTAAAGCTCCTCCGCCCGTGACGCTCATGAACAGCGCCGTCATCGTTGAGCGGCGCTCGACCGATCAGGCGGCAGTGGAAGATCCCGCAATCGACCGTCTCCTGCGGCAATTGCGCCTTCAACCGCAGGCAGAGTATTCCATGGAGGAATGGTCCCGCCTGGCCCGGCTTTCCGAACGGTCGCTCCAGCGGCGTTTCCGGTTGGCCACGGGCTCGACCCCCCAGCAATACATCAAGATCCTTCGCATCGATCAGGCACGTCGCCTCCTCGCGGAGTCTTCCCTGCCAATCACGCAGGTCGCAGAGTTGGCTGGTTTTGGTGACTCAAAGTGGTTCCACCGCGCATTCCAGGCGGCTACAGGGTTGAGTCCACGGGCATACCGACAGCGCATCCTGAGCCAAAGTCCCGATAACGGATCATAGGAAATCTCCCATTGGCTTGTCCGAATCGGCGAAGTTTTTCGTTCACTTTCGCCCTCCTCAAGCACGGCTGTATCGGATAGACTTTTCCATGATAAAAGTGGCCCGCCGCTTTGATCTCTACCCTCTACCCCCCCCTCTCCTTATGCAAATGAAGTCCCCCTCCGGCGTGCTTTTTCGCGCGCTCCTTCTTGCCCTTATTTCCTTCGCTCCTGCGAACATGTTCGCACAAAACCGCGGTCTGTGGGTCGACGCCGACCGCGTGGTCGAACTCCGGCAGCTCGTCACCCAATCCGGCAGCCACCACCAACGGGTCTTCGCCCAAACCATGGCCTATGTTGACAGCCAGCACGTCGACATCATCACCGTGCCAAACCGCTTGGGCAGTAACTGGAACTACGACCGTTCCTACCTCGCGCAGCAAGCGGCTCTCGTCGCATTGTTGAGCAACACCCAGGCAAACCGCACTTACTACGCGGGCATCGCCTACGATGCCCTGCGCGCGATGTATGACGATCCGGACTCCGGCGGCCACCAGTTGCTCGGCTCCAACCAGCACCTCTCGAAGGCGACCGTAGCCATGGGCTTCGCGCTGGGGTATGAATTTGCCTCTGCCTATTGGACGACGGTCCAACGCGACTGGGTGCGGGGGAAAATGATCGAAGCCCTCAACGGCTGGCCGAATCTGGGCCACACCAATTTCGGCGGGGACTTTGCCTCCAACTGGCTCGCGGTGGTCCGCGGGGCCGAAGTCTGCATGCTCCTCGCCGCCGGTGAAGAAGCTTCCCGCCCGCTGCGCTACCGCTCGTTGCGCAACTGGCTTCTCAGCAACGCCAATACGCACGGCCCGCGCGGCTGGGGACAGGAGGGCAACTACTACCTCGCTTACGGCCAAATCTTCGCCCTGCCCGCGATGCAGGCCATGCGCGCCATCGGCGATCCCGAGATGGATATCGCGCTCACTTCCAAGCAGCACCACCTCGTGCCGCTCTATGGTTCGATGTTCAGCGAGTCCTTTGACACCGTGAATTGGGGCGTGGGCGGTTCCATCTGGGACGGCGGCTTCGCTTCTCTGCAAATGGCTTACGCTCCCGAGGGCGAGAAGCCGTATATGCGCTGGTGGTTCGACCGTTTCATGGGCGTGCTCAATCCTGCGCCCGACTCCGAGAAGTTCGACCGCGACCGCCAGGGCCGGGTGTGGGCGCTGTTATCCTATCCCGAACACGTTGCTCCGCTCGATCCCGCGACCCGCTTCCCGCTCGCGATCGAAGATACGGGCGGCTTCCACATGCGCTCAGGATGGACAGATGTGAACGATGTCGTGCTCTTCCTTGGCACCGACAAGCAGCAATACAACCGCGGCTGGGATGCGCCCGACGCGCTCTCACTGGTCGTGCTCGGCCAAGGAAACCGCTATATCACCGGCCCCGGCAACACGGCGCACCAGGCCAGCGCCAAAGACCTTTTCAGCACCATCCTTGTCAACGACGCCGTGCCCGCAACAGGGCGCACCGGTGGCAGCGCCTATTTTGGTCTGGGCGAGAAAGGTGCCTACGGCATCGCCACGGGCGGCAACGCCTACTCGAACATGGGCGTGAGCACGGCCCACCGCCACCTCCTCGCCGACTTCTCGGGGAATTCCGGATCGAAGGCGCTCCTTGGCCTGCGCGACAAGCTCCGTTCTTCCGGCGGCATCCACGAATACCGCTGGCAAATCAACACTGGCCAGGGCAACGTCGCTGTGGGCACGCTCAACGGCCGCCCCGGCTTCACCATCACCTATCCGGGGAATGACGGCTATCTGCGCGGCTGGATCGTGCACCCGGCCAACGCCTCCGTGCAGACCGCCGCCAACCGCCTCTTCTTCAACACAACCGCCGCCGACGCCGATATCTGGGTGGTCATGGCCGTGGGCAACGGCACGCCCCCGTCCGCCTCCATTTCCGGAAGCGGCCTCGCCTCGACCTTCGCCCTCAACGGTGTGACGGTCACTTGGGATGACGCCGCCGACCGCCTGGTGAACTCCGCCGTCACCCTCAGCGCGCCGCCGGTCGCCTCCTTCACGGCCACCCCCACATCCGGCGGTTTGCCGCTCTCCGTCGCTTTCAACGCCGCCGCATCCTCGAGCCCGGCGGGCATCGCCTCCTACGCCTGGGACTTTGGCGACGGCACCACCGCCACCGGCGCGACAGCCTCCCACACCTACACCACGCCCGGCATTCACAAAGTGAGCCTGCGCGTGACCGACAACGCCGGTCGCCACGAAGTCGCCAACCGCACCGTCGTGGCCGGACACCGCTGGCCCGCCGCCAACTTCAGCGTGTCCCCAAGCTCCGGCCAACCGCCCCTCACGGTCACCTTTAATCCCGCCTCCTCCAACCACCCCAATGGCCTCCCCCTCACCTACGAGTGGAATCTGGGCGACGGCACCACGTTCACCACAACCAACAACGACAGCTTCACCCATGTTTACCAAACGGGCACATTCAAACCGACCCTCGTGGTACGCGACACCAACGGCGGTTTCGATGCCCGGGAAAGCACCGTTTCCGTGGCCAACCAAGCACCTGTGGCCTTTGTCAGTTGGAATGTCGGCGGCGGACAGGCCCCCCTCATCGTAAATTTTACGGGGGAAAATTCCTACGATCCCGACGGCGATGATATCACCTTCCTCTGGAACTTCGGAGACGGCAATACCTCCACAGAGATCAACCCCACCCACACCTTCGCCACGCCCGGCGACTACTCCGTCACGCTCACCGTGACCGATGACGGCGGAGCCACCGGCACGCGCGCGCTGCCCAATCCCATCCGCGTGCGCGCGCTCAGCAATCCCGTTGCACCGCTCAATCCCGCCGATCTCCCCGGACTCCTTCGCGGCATTGAATACAGCCTCTACTTCAACGACATCGATTCGGGCACCGGGCGTGTGCCGTTCTACCTCACTCCCGACCTCATCACCCTTCTCTGGTCGGGCGTGCTCGACAACTTCCGCATCTGGCCCACGGACCGCTCCACCCGTTTCGCCTTCCGCTATCGCGGGTTTATCGATGTTCCCGAGACCGGCGTCTACACCTTCTATGTGGGTTCCCGAAACGGTGGCCTCCTCAACGTCGCCGGTGTGGAATTGGTGCGCAACAACACCCGCTTTGGCAACGTGGATGACTGGAACACCATTGCCCTTCAAGCCGGTCTCCATCCAGTCGACTTCATCTACTACGGCAACGAAGCCGGCACCGGTGCTTTCCACCCCTACCTCGCCCTCACCTGGAGCGGCCCGGGCTTCGAGCGAAACGAAGTCGACAACACCCGCTTGTATTGGCGTCCGGGGCGTCCGCAGGCCGACTTCTTCTACAGCCGCGCGCCCGACAGCGGGACCTCGCCCGTGACGTATAATTTCGATGCGGCGACCTCCCGCGCCTTCGGAGGCGATACGATTGCTTCGTATGAATGGGAATTCCCCGGCGGCACGATCAAGACCGGACGCACTGTCTCCCACTCCTTCGGAAGCGGCTCCCACCGCGTGCTTTTGCACGTCACCACCTCCAGTGGCATCACCACCTCCACGGCCAAGACCCTCATTGTGCCCGTGATCGAGGATTTTGAAATCTTCGGAGGCATCGACCGCGCCCTCATGCCCGGAAAGATCGTTCGCTCCCGCGGTGAATTCCTTCCCAACGGACTCGCCGAAAGTGCCTTCGATGGCGACAAAACCTCCCGCTGGCTTGATCTCGTCCTAAACTCCTGGATCGAAATCGAGTTCCGCCATGAGGGACAGCTTCAACCGTATGTGATATCCGAATACCGCTTCACCAGCCTGACATCGTGGAACGAGCGCGACCCCTACTCGTGGCAGTTCTACGGCTCCAACAACGGCGTGGATTGGACGCTTCTCGATTCCGTCACGGGTAACTCTTTCAGCGGCAGCCATCCGCGCACAAACGTCTTCCCGATCAACAACACCACCGCCTACGCCTACTACCGCTTCGCCAACATACAGGCCACCGCGACGAGCGCCGCGCCCAACGCCGTGGGCCTCAACCTGATCCAACTCATCGACTACGGCACCGGTTCCCAGCCCGCAAGCTCGACCCCGGTAGCCTCCCTGAGTGTGCCCGTTACAAATCCCGCCGTGGGCCAAATTACACATTTCAACGGCTCTGCTTCCTCCGATCCCGGCGGCTACCCGCTCTACTACGAGTGGAGTTTCGGTGATGGCCAGACGCAACGCGGATGGGAACTCTCCCAAGTCGCCCACACCTATCAAACGCCGGGCAACTACACCGCCGTGATGACCGTGACGGGGGCTCTTGGCCCATCGGCCTCCACCAACCGCGCCCTCACCGCAACCGTTTCCCCCAACCTCGATCCAGTTGCCAGCTACACGATGGTCTCGACCGCCCCCACCGGTTGGACGACTGTCACCTTCGACGCCTCGGCCTCCTACGATCCCGACGGCGACCCCATCGAATACCATTGGGAACTCGGCGATGGCATGGTCGCCAGCGGCCCCGTCGTGACGCACACCTACGGCGTCGGTGCCTACACGCCCTTGCTCATCGTCACCGACGACCGGGGAGGCCGCGCCACCTTCGCCCAGGAACTCATCGTCCCCCAACCCGCCGAACGCCCGCTCTCCATCGGCATCAACTTCAGCGGGCGCGCCAACGAATTTGTCGATTCGCTCCGCCCCAACGAAGTTGCGGGCCTCGTGCCCCAGGCCAACTGGAACAACGTCAGTGGCGCCTGGTCGGACTTCAGTGATTCGGAAGGCGACGACACCTTCCTTTCCCTCGCCTTCAGCGGCAGCGGTGCCCACTCATACGGAAACTCCACGACGCCCCGCTCCGCCGACCACCGTCTGATGCGCACAGGGCGCGGCGCGCAAAACGGCACCATGAATTTTAGCAACGTGCCCTACGCCGTCTACGACGTCTATGTCTACCACGGTGCCCGCCGCGAGGACCATGAGCGCGACATTACGTGGTGGATCAGCCTCACGGGTGCCACTTTCAATGAAGTGAAGTGGGTCCGGCGCACGAATTTCACATGGGATGCTTCCTATGCCATCTCCGAGGCCACAAGCAGCGCGGAGGCCATCGACGGTCACGGAGTGGTCGTCTTCCGCGGGGTCACAGACCAAAACTTCAGCCTCAACAGCGGGAGCCATTCCGGCCGCACCCTTGCGCACGCCATCCAGATCGTCGATGCCAGCGGGGGCACCATCGTGCCGCCCATGAACCCGCCAGGCACGCCCCTCGCTTTCTCGGGCGAAGCAATCTCCTCGTCGGTCGTGGCCCTTTCCTGGGATGCCCCCACCGGCGTCGTCACCGGCTACCGCGTGGAACGCGCCCCCGCAGGCTCCTCCTCCTGGGCGCTCATCGGCGAACCCACCGAGACGCAGTTCACCGACACCGACCGCGCCCATTCCACGACTTACCGCTACCGCGTGCGCGCCTTTAACACCGGCGGTTCATCGGACTTCACCGCGCCGATTGATGTCACGACCCTGCCCCCAGCAAGCAATCCGCCCGCCGCGCCGACGGGATTCACCGCTTCGGCGACATCCGCGACCTCGATATTCCTGCAATGGTCCGCTGTCTCCGGATCTGTCGACGGCTACCGTATCGAGCGGGCTACCGGCGATTCATCCACATGGACGCTGGTAGACGAAACAACCGCGCTCAACTTCAACAACACCGACCTTTTCCCCGGCACCACCTACCGCTACCGCGTGCGCGCTTCCAACGAGGCCGGTGACTCCCCCTGGTCCGCCGAACGCACCGCACAGACGCCCGGCGAATTTGGCAGCGGTGAGGAAATCCCTGTCGTTGTGTGGGGTCCCGGAGCCTACTACAACAACGCCGATGGCACCGGGAGCTGGACAGGCCTCGCCGGTCTCACATCGGGCACCCTTGAAATCAACGGCCAGGTGACCGGCTACCGCACCCGCGCCTTTGGATTGGCCGCTCTCAACCCCGCCTACATGCCGGAGGGTCCGCCGAGCGGGCGCTTCAACATCGCCGGGGTGGTCTTCAATTCCTTCGGCACGACCAATCTGCCCACCGTCTTCCTCCGCCTCGACGGGCGCAACGACGGCAATACGCGCACCGAGATTGAGATGCGCACCACCACCGGCGGTTCCACCCACGCCGCCACCCTCATCTGGTGGTCCAAGGAAGACTTCCTCGGGGGATTTGATCAATCCGCCCTCAACGCCGCCGACACGCATGTCACTGTGGATGTAAACGGACCCTATCACATCCTCGTTCGCCAAAACGGCCAGCACTACATCTCCGAAGCCTTCGCGCACGGTGATGCCATTGCCCTCGCTGCGCTCACCTGGGCGGTCATTGATCCGGCGGCTGGCGGTGTTCTCGGGCTTTTTGCCAACGCCAGCGCGGGCCAAGTCTCCGCCGCTTCCGCACTCACGTTTGCCCCCGTCACGCTCAACAACATCGAAGCCATCGGCCTCTATACCGAGCGCACCGGCGCGGGCACCGGCAGCCAGTTCCTCCTTGGAGGTTTCAATGTCACCCATGGTGCAGACGGCGGTGAACCCCCACCCCCGCCCAACCAGCCTCCCGTGGCCGCCCTCACCGCCACCCCCACCTCCGGCACCGCGCCCTTGACGGTCAACCTCGACGCCTCCGCTTCCTTCGACCCCGAAGGCGGCCCGCTCACCTACTCCTGGGACTTCGGCAACGGCCAGACCGCCCTCGGCAATGACACCCGCAACCAAACCTACACCACCGCCGGCACCTACACCGCCACGGTCACGGTCAGCGATGGCACCTCAAGCGACACCGCTTCCGCTACCATCACCGTGACCGAGCCCGCGCCGGCCCCCGATCCCGATCCCGGAATCACCCCCGGCGAAGCCACCGTCTATTATGCCGGCGGCGGGGCCGATACGCGCTTCCTTGATGCGCACCAGCTCTCCGATGGCACCCTCCTCGTCGTCGGTGTCGCCGATAACCTGAACTGGTTGCCCGCCGATGCGCCCGCGCGCGAGCTCGCCGTCACCGGCCTGCCCACCCCCTCCGGCACACGCCACCCGTTCGCCCTGCGGCTCAGCGGCGATGCCACCGCCGTGCTCGACGCCGTTCACCTGCCCCCCGGCACCTCCACAAGTCTGCGCTGGATCCGCACCACCGAAATCCCCGGCGAACCCACCGCCATGATCTACCTCTCCGGCCAGATTGCCGGGGGCTACTTCATCGGGCGCCTCAATGGCAACTTCGTTGACGCTGCACCGGATGGCTTTGACTGGGTCTTCCCTGTCACCGCCTCCAGCGGTCACCAGATCGACCAACCATGGGATGTCGGCAACGACGGACGCGTTGTCTACGCCTATGGCGGGGAGTGGAACGCCCAAATCGGCTTCCTCGATCCCACCGGCCAACGCACCACCTTGCCACAGCTCCGCGCCAGCCACTTCACCGGCACAGAATTCGAGCGTGGCCTCGGCAGCGCCTTCCCCGGCGCAGCCTACAGTGCCATCCGCCTCCCCACCGACAACCAGTCCTGGACCGACGCCGAACTCTTCGCCGTTGGGCCCGATGGCAACGGCAGCCTGCGCCAAGGCACTTGGCCCATCGATATCATGATCCGGTATTCCTTCGACACGGGTGAACCGGTCCGCGTCATCAACGGCACCGCTTACGGCTACAACGGCTACCGCGCGGAAGGCCGCCACTGGATCGGGGCCGTCTCCATTGACCGCCGCAACAACCATTTCTACTATGGCTTTAACATCAAGTCGATCCTCGCTCCCGGCGGCGGCCACGGTGAGAACCCCGACTTCGAGCCCGCCGTCATCGCCTACGATGCCGCTGGCAATATGAAATGGTGGAACCGCCTCTACCGCGAAGCCGCCGATACCACGGGCGACGGCCTCATCGACACCACCTGGCGCTCGGAGCCCGATCAATACATCGACGGCATGGCCGTGGATTACTCCGTGCCCCTCTCCGAGGGCGGGCAGGTGGTGGCCGTTGGCCGCGCCCACGGCAACAACGCCTCCAACTTCTGGGCGGGCAACAATATCGCCCTCAACCCCTCCGCAAATGCCTTCCAGAACCGCTTCACCGGCACGGAAGGCAACATCCACATCGGCTGGATGGGCCGCCTCACCGCCGATTCGGGGGATCTCCTCGCGGCCACCTACGTGGCCGGGTTCTTCCGGCGCATCATCAACAACCGCGGCAACTGGCCAACGCAAGCCTACCCGCAGCCCATCCACGACGGCTGGCCCAACCACAACGCGGGTTGGCCCGACCTCACAACCACCAGCGTGCAGCCAAATTCCATCCGCATCGGGCCCGACGGGCGCGTCCATATCGTCGGCAACGGCCCCCGCATGGTCACCACAAGCAACGCCTTCCAAAAGCTTCCACGCCGCCGCGGCCACAACAACCCCGCCCTCAACGAAGGCACCAGCCCCTGGACGGATTGGGCGCGCGCTTATGAGCCAGATTTCAGCGCCTTGGCCTATTCCAGCGCCCTCACCGGGCAGTGGACATACCCGGATGGCAACATCGACGCCGAGCCCGTGGGCGCGGGCAACGTGAAATTGCGCGGCGTCTTCCCGCTCAGTGGTGGCCTCCTCGCCGTGGGCCATCACAGCAACAATGCCGGAACGAGCGCGGGCGGCAACGACATGCCGACCAACAACGTGCCCTCGTGGGGCTCCGCCAGCTACAATGGCATCACGGGCGTGCTCGCCCTCATGCCCTTCCACAACGACCGCCCATCCCCCGCCTTCACGGTTGGTGTGAACGTCGGCAACATCTCCGTCAATGCCGCCGCTTCGACCTCGGTAAGTGCCATCCAAAGCTACGAGTGGACATTTGGCGACGGCACCACCGCCACCGGTGCGACCGCCGCCCACACCTACGCCGAAAACGGCATCTACATCGTCGGCCTCAAGGTCACGAACGCCAACGGAATCAGCGCCCACACCCACAAGCGGGTCGTCATCGAGGGGCTCCTCGATCCAGGCCCCGGACCCGATCCCGATCCGGATCCCCAACCGAGCCAGTGGGAGCACACCGATGTGGGCAACCCCACGCTTCCGGGCGATGCCACCTTCGATACCGCCACGGGCACCTTCTCCGTCTCGGCTTCCGGGCACGATATCTGGGGCACCTCCGATGCCTTCCACTTCGTCTACCTTCCCCTGGAAGGCGATGGCGAAATCACCGCTCGGGTCGCCTCCCTCACCAACCCCCACGGCTGGGCCAAAGCTGGGGTCATGATCCGTGAATCGCTTGCGGCCAATTCCCGCCACGCCTCGACCTTTGTCACCCCCTCGAACGGGGTTGCTTTCCAGCGCCGCGTCAGCACAGGCGGAAGCAGCGCAGGCACCACCCTTGGCGGGCATTCCGCTCCCCATTGGGTGCGTATCGCCCGAACCGGGGATGTCTTCACCAGCTTCCGTTCCGCCAACGGAGTGGATTGGACGCAGATCGGCACCGTCACTATCGCCATGGATGCCAGCACTCTCATCGGCCTCGCCTTCACCAGCCACAACAATTCCGCCCTCGGTTATGCGGAGTTCGACAATGTTGATGCCGTTGGCGTGGACCTTGGGCCGCCTCCCCCGGAAGGCGGGCCCATCCCCCCCGCCGACTTCCGTGCCATCGACGGCGAAACACTCACCGTCTCGGGAGATGCCGTCTCCATCGCGGTCGGCCCGAACCCCATGCATGGCATCGTCGCCAATCTGCCCGGAGCGTATTCGCTCAATTCGGTGGGAGATTGGGTCCGCGTCGACTTCCGCATAAATGCCACCGGCGGCAACAACGTCGCGCAAGCCGTTCGCTTCGGGCTCTTCGAAGGCGCACCTGTCACGACCGACAACACCCGCTCCGTCACCAATGCCTGGACAGGCTTTTTCCACGCGGTCGCTGTGCGCACGGGGAACCATGGCACCAACTGGGGCGTCTACCGCCAAGACGCGGGTGGCACCGGGGTCCTTGCACTCGATGCCGGAGGAACATCCGGTCTTCTATCGGCCCCCGGCATGAGTGGCGAACGCATCGGTTCCGGGCTGCGACCGACGATTGAGCGGGCCGTGGAAACACACGTCTCCTTCCTCCTCCAGCGCACCTCCGCCACCACCGTGGAAATGGTCAGCCACTATGAGACCGGCCGCGCCGACGGCACCAGCGCCCGCACCGTGGTCAGCGACGGCGTCGCCACCATCACCTACGTGCACACTGTTGACGCAGCGGCCACCTTCGTCTTCGAACGCCTTGCCATCGCCACCCACGGTGCGGCTACCGTGTCAGAGGTTCTGGTCGAAGTGAGCACCCCATAAGCCGCCATTCCCCTCCGGTCCGCAGATTGGACCGGAGGGATTAACGGTTTGCCAAAAGATTAAAAAAAAAACCTCCTCAGGGAATTCAGAAGCAAAGGCCGCCCGACGGTTCGCCATATCTTCGACGCTATTCCCTCATCATGAATATCCTCATTGCTGAAGACGACTTCATTTCCCGCAAACTGCTTGGTAACGTTCTTGAGGAGCTGGGCCATTCGGTCACCACTGCCTCCGATGGCGAAGAGGCTCTCCGGATGTATCAGCGTATGCCCACCCGCCTCGTTATCACCGACTGGCTCATGCCGAAGATGGACGGCCTTCAACTCGTGAAGGAAATCCGAAAGGTTCAGGACGAAAGGGAAGACTACACCTACATTATCATGCTCACGGCCAATATCGCCGAGCGGCACAATTACTTTCAGGCCATGGACGCGGGCGTCGACGACTTTCTCGCCAAGCCGCTCGAACGAATTGAACTGGCCATACGGCTGCGCGTTGCTGAGCGCATTCTCAAGGCGAACTCGCGCATCCAGTCCCTCGAAAACGTGCTGACAATCTGCGCCTACACCAAACGTATCCACTTTCCCGATGAGGGCTGGCAAACCGTCGAGGATTTTATGCGCAATCACCTCGGCATCACCCTCTCCCATGGAATTGATCCGGACTACTACACCAAGATTCTCAAGCCGCAAATTGAGCAACTGAAGACCAAACGCGCGGGCAACCAAAGCTGAGCCTTCACAAGAGCACGATCTCCGACCCTGCCGGATCGCTCATCTGTGCCGCCTTCTTCCGGTGCCGCTTCCGCTCCGCCAGCCAACCCTCCACAAACGCCCGGCTCCCGATCAGCGCCCCCTGAGTCATCGAGCGCAACCGGCAGCGCAGCAACTGCGCCGCACTCAGCTCCCCGCCCGCATTCAGCACC
>JAFIGE010000094.1 GCA_020831585.1 Opitutales bacterium
CCAGGAGCACATGGAAGTGATTGCTCATGAGGCAGTAAGTGACAATCCGCGCCCCCGCGAAGTCGGCCAAGCGCCGCAGCATCTTGCGCAGGACCTCCTGCTCAACCCGTGTCCAAACCGGCACCTCCTGCCCCAACCGGGCCATCAGGTGATAGCAGCAGGGGCCCTTCAACTTGATCCGCTTCATGCGCACACCATGCGGTATCCAAGGTGCTTTGGTCAATCAATAATCTGTCTGCGAAATTATTAGCTTCACTGGTTGGCTGTGGCGGAAGATATTGACGAAAGGGGAGGGTTGGCCCTCGCTCGGAGGGCATGAATCAGGTATTTCCTTTTCTCGATCCCGATTTGCCGCTGGAGGAGCGGTTGAGGGATGTGCTGAGTCGGTTAACGACGGCAGAAAAATGTGCACAGCTTCGCTGGGATGCCCCGGCGGTGGAGCGGTTGGGTATTCCGGAATACAACTGGTGGAATGAGGCGCTTCATGGGGTCGGACGCAATGGCCGGGCAACCGTTTTTCCGCAAGCCATTGGCCTGGCCGCCATGTGGGATGTGGCGACAACGGAAAAGGTGGCCTCGGTGATCGCCGATGAGGCACGGGCGAAGCACCACGAAGCGGCCCGCCGGGATAGTCGTCAGCAATACCAGGGCCTCACGTTCTGGACGCCGAACATCAACATTTTCCGCGATCCGCGCTGGGGACGGGGCCAGGAGACCTGGGGCGAGGATCCGCACCTGACGGCGGAATTGGGCGCCGCCTTTGTGCGGGGGTTGCAGGGAGATGACCCGAAGTATTTGAAGACGGCCGCCTGCGCCAAGCACTATGCCGTCCACAGCGGCCCGGAGGTGCTGCGACATGAGTTCGATGCCCGTCCGTCGGCAAAGGATTTTCGCGAGACCTATCTGCCCGCCTTCGAACGCCTTGTCAAAGAGGGTGTGGAGTCGGTTATGGGGGCTTATAACGCCGTCTACGGCGAACCTTGCTGCGGCAGCCAGCTCCTCCTGCAGAAAATTTTGCGCGAGGAATGGGGATTCGAGGGCCATGTCGTCTCCGACTGCTGGGCCATCCGCGATTTTCATACGACTTACAAGGTGACCGACTCGGTGGAGGCGTCCGCCGCCTTGGCTCTGAAGAATGGATGTGACCTGAACTGCGGGAGCGTCTATTGTGACGGCCTGGAGGGGGCCCTTGCGCTCGGTTATGTGACAGAGGAGGATATCGACCGCGCCCTCCGCCGTCTCTGGCGCGCGCGCTTTAAGCTGGGTCTTTTTGATCCACCGGAGCGCGTGCCCTACGCCGCCATTCCGATGGACGTGGTGAACTGCGCGGAACACCGCCAGCTCGCTTTCGATACCGCCGTGCGCTCCTGCGTGCTGCTGAAGAACAAGGGTGCCGTCCTCCCCCTTGGTCCGGAGGTGAAAAACCTTCTCCTCTCCGGCCCGCTGGCGACAACGGTGGACGTCATGCTGGGGAACTACTTTGGCATGAGCGGGCAGATCAGCACGGTCATGGAGGGCTTGGCCACCCACGCTCCGGAGGGTCTGCGAATGGATTTTCGCCAGGGCTGCCTCCTCGACCAGCCGCGCCCAAACAAGGCCGACTGGGCCGGCTTCGAGGCCGTCAAGAGCGATGTCGTCCTCTGCTGCATGGGCCTCTCACCCACACTGGAAGGCGAGGAGGGCGACGCCTTGCAATCCCCCCACAGCGGCGACCGCGTGGAAATCGAGCTGATTTCCTATCAACTGGCCTACCTGAAAAACATCGCCCGCGCGATCGAGGAGCGGAAGGCGAAGACCAAGGTGATCGTGCTTCTATTCGGGGGCAGCGCCCTGGCCATTCCGGAAGTGCACGCATTCGCCGATGCGGTTGTGCAGGTCTGGTATCCGGGCGAACGCGGGGGCGAAGCGATTGCGTCCATTCTCTTCGGAAAAGAAGCCCCAGGCGGACGCATGCCCGTGACCACGCCCAAGTGCACGGCGGATCTGCCGCCCTTCGAAGATTACGCCATGGCCGGGCGCACCTACCGCTATATGGAGGACGCCAAGGTTCTCTACCCGTTCGGCTTCGGTCTGACCTACACCACCTTTGCCTACGACGGACTGGAAGTGATCAACAACGGCGACAACGTCGAGGTCTCGGTGGAGGTGCGAAACACCGGTCAGCGCGCGGGCGATGAAGTGGCCCAGCTCTACCTCTCCGGCCCGGATGGAGAGGCAAACCAGCCGCAGTGCCGCCTCACAGCCTTCACCCGGATCACGATTCCCGCCGGCGAAGGCACCCGACTCCACTGGACACTCTCGGCGAAGGACTTTTCGATCTTCAATGATGCCGGCGAGCGCATCTGCCCTGCCGGACGCTTCACCCTGACAGTCGGCGGCGCGGCCCCCTTGCCCTCATCCGAACAACTGGGGGCACCGAGGCCCGTCTCCACGCAAGTGGATTGGGCTGGAAAAGCTCCCTGAAAGCCTATCTTAGGTTTTCGACCCCGTTTACCTCGAAAAGACTGGACAGGGAAAGATCGGCCCGTAAGGTTAAACTTTTTTCCAACAACGAACCCCTTCAAGGACATGGCAAAACTGGCAAACAATATCATCGAGACCATTGGCGATACGCCCCTGGTGAAGCTCAACCGGATCGCCGAAGGCGTGAAAGCCTCCATTTACCTCAAGTGCGATTGGTTCAATCCGCTGGCGAGCGTGAAAGACCGCATCGCTATGGCGATGATTGAGACGGCCGAGGCCGATGGCAGCTTGAAACCGGGCGCGGTGGTCATCGAACCGACCTCGGGCAACACGGGCATTGGTCTCGCTTTTGTCTGCGCGGCCAAGGGCTACCGCTGCATTCTCACGATGCCGGAGACGATGTCGATGGAGCGCCGTATTCTTCTCGGATTGCTCGGCGCGGAAATCGTCCTCACGCCCGGCCCGAAGGGCATGCCGGGGGCCATCGCGAAAGCCAAAGAGCTGATGGAGCAGTATGGCGACAAGGCTTACAACCCGGGCCAGTTCGAAAACCCGGCCAACCCTGAAGTGCACCGCCGCACCACGGCCGAAGAGCTGTGGACCGCCACCGCCGGCAAGGTGGACATCTTTGTCGCCGGTGTGGGCACGGGCGGAACGATCACGGGCGTGGGCGAGGTCCTCAAGGCACGCAACCCGGCCTTCAAGGTCGTGGCCGTGGAGCCGGATGCGAGCCCGGTGATCAGCGGCGGCAAGCCCGGCCCCCACAAGATCCAGGGGATCGGCGCAGGCTTCATTCCGAAAAACCTCAATACCGAGGTCATCGACGAAGTCGTGCGCGTGACCAACGAGGATGCCTTCGAAACCGCCCAAAAAGTTTCCCTCACGGACGGCCTTGGGGTCGGTATCTCCAGCGGCGCGACGATCTGGGCGGCCCTGCAAATTGCCGCGCGCCCGGAAAACGCGGGCAAGATGATTGTCGCCATGGGTGCCAGCCCGAGCGAACGCTACCTCAGCACGGCCCTCGCCGAAAAGGTGCGCAACGAAGTGAGCGCCCTCGAAGTGCAGCCCGTCTGAGGTCGGGTAAACCCCAACTTTCCAGCCCCGAAGCGCCGATTCCAACCATCGGCCTTCGGGGCTTTTTGGTTTCCGATTGCCCGAACCTTCCGGTCCTCTCCTCCGCCCACTGCTCCCAAAAAGGGCATGAATTGGATTGAGCCGTCCCTGTTTTCGGCTAGCTTGAATAAAGTGACGACGAAAGATCTTCGAACGAAAATTGCTCCACTCTGTAAAGATCAGGGGGTTAAGAGGCTGGATTTGTTTGGGTCGAAGGCACGCTCCCCCATCGGTGAAGGCAGAGACTATGATTTCCTGGCCACCTTTGAAGATCTTCCACCCGAGGAATATTCACAGAGGTTTTTTCGCCTTCTGCACGGTTTGGAAGATTCCCTGAATGCCCCGGTCGACCTGCTAACGCCGCAATCCATTCGAAAGGAGTCATTTAGGAAGAAAATCGAGGACGAGAAAATCTGTGTGTATGAATCCTGACACAAGGGATCAGTTGGAAGACGTGCGCACCCTCACCTCTCGCTGATCAGGCGGATGCGGGCGGGCTCGTCTTCGTCGATTTCGGGGAAGCGACCGATGTTGGGGTCGACAAAAAAGTTGTCGTTGGCGTCGTCGTTGGCGGTGGAAACTTCGCCGATAACGCATTCTTCGCTGTCGGCCCAGAAGGCGTGCCAGGTGCCGGGCTCAAGGGTCACGCGCTCACCGGCCTGAAGGATGAGGGGCTCGCCGTTCATGAAGGTGCTCGCCTCACCGTTGCGGCGAACAGAACCGGTCGCCCCCGCTTCCGCTTCGTCCGGGCGGGCCGTCCACAGCTCGATGGCGAGGCGGCCCTGGCGGCAGATGATGTCTTCCTTCTTTGCCTTGTGGGTATGCATAGGCGTGACCTGCATGTGCCGCGCATACATGAGCTTTTCGCAGTATTCCGGCTCCTCCGCGAGGTTGATGAGAACGAGGCCGGAGGCGTCGAAAGTGCCCAGGCCAAAATCGGTGATGTCCCAGCGCGGATTGGGCGGGAGGACCCAGCCGTGGCGGGCAAAGCATTTGGAAGCGTCGTCGAAGGCGCGATTGATATCGGATCGTTTCATGAGAGAGGGGGTTGAGGGAAAACCGTGAATAAGGCGATCCGCCGCCTCAAATTCAATGCCCAAGTGTCTTCAGATGCCCATTTTTGCCTTAAAGACCTGGGCTGCACGCCGCGACATTTGCACCTTCACGCCATCCCGCAGGGTCACGAGGAGGCCGCCGTTGAACCAGGGCTGGATGTTTTTGATCCACTTCAGATTGACCATCTGCTTGCGGTTCGCGCGAAAGAACATTTTCGCCGGGAGGCGCTGTTCCATGTAATTGAGGGTGCGGCTTACTAGTGGTTTTTCATTCTCAAAAAACATGCGCACATAGTTGTCCTCGCTTTCGAGGAGGCGGAGTTTTTCGTATTCCACAAACCAGCAGCTCTCCCCGTCCTTGATGAAGATCTGGTCGTATTCATTCTCCTCATTGAGGGTGGTAGCGGCGGAGCTGATACGCTCGTATTTTTCGATACGCACGCGAATGGCGTCGAGGAGATCGCGCGGCTGGTAGGGTTTGGTGATGTAGTCGTCGACTCCCAGGCCCAGACCTTCGCGGATGTCGGAGGGATCTGTTTTGGCGGTGAGGAAAATGAAGGGAATGATGGCCGTCTTGGGATCGCTTTGGAGGGCCTCGAAGACCCCATAGCCGTCAACCTCCGGCATCATGATATCGGAAAGGATGAGATCGGGATCTTCTTTTCGCGCCAGGTCAATACCCTCCCGTCCGTTCAGCGCGGAGACAATTTCGTAGCCATTGGCTTCGAGCAAATCAATGAGGGGGAGACGAACTTGTTCGTCATCTTCGAGGACGAGGATTTTGGTCATGATACGGATGCAGGGGAGGGGACCGCCGGAGCGGGTAGTTTGACGAGAAAACGCGAGCCTTTCTCCGGCCCGGGTTCGTAAAAAATCGTGCCGCCGTGGCGCTCGACCGAGCGTTTGGCGATGTAGAGACCGAGGCCGGTACCCTTGATCGTACCAACATTTCCGGCGCGATGGAAGGGCTCGAAAAGGCTTTCCCGGTCGGCCTCCGGAACACCCATCCCGGCGTCTTCGACAAGGAAGGAAACGGCGTCATCCTGTTCCTCAATGCGAAACAGCACGCGGGCTCCGGGCGGCGAATATTTGAGCGCGTTGGTGAGGAGATTTTGCAGAATATGCTGCAGGAGGGCGGTATCGAGCAAACGCTCCACACCGGAGGGCAGATCCGCATCAAAGACGATACGCTCCTCCCCATAGATGTGCTGGAGTTGCTCGACGAGATCGTCGCCGAATGATTGCAGATTGGTCGGCCGAGGCTTGCATTCGACGCGCCCTGCCTCACTCCGGCTGGCAAAGAGAACATCGTTGAGCATGTCGTTCATGCGCCCGAGGCAGTTGTCGATGTTCCGGAAATGCCTTTGTTTCTTCTCAGCCGTCAGGCGGTCGCTGAAGTCGCGCAAAAAGGCCGATGAAGCCCGAATACCGGTCATGGGGGTGCGAAACTCATGGCTCACCATGCGGATGAAGCGGGTCTTGATTTCGTTGAGTTCGCGCTCCCGTTCCAGGGCGCGCCGAATGTCCTCCTCGGCGCGCTTGCGCAGGGTCACATCGCGCATGACGGCGACGATATAATCGCGGCCTTCCCCCTCGCCCGCAGGCAAACGGGTATCGCGCGATTCCACCCAGATCGGTTCGCCCTTCTGCCGTTTGAGGCAAAAGGCTTTGCTCATCGTCCCGGCTTCCCGCTCGAGGGAGCGCCAGTGGCCGGCCAGGTCTTCGCGGTCCGTCTCGTCCACCCAGCAGAAAAAGTTGCGCCCGATGACGGCTTCCGGTTCCGCGCCCAGAAAGTGTATCGATGAAGGTGAAACAAAATCGATCATCCCCTGAGGATCGACGCGGAGGATGAGGTCTTCGATGTTGTCGGCAAGCACACGGTAACGCCGCTCGGAGGCCTCCAGCCGCTCCCGCGCGAGGACGCGGTCGGTCACATCGATTTGAATACCGATAAAATGGGTGAGGTCGCCCTCTTCATTGCGGACCGGAGAGATGATCAGTTCGTTCCAAAAGAGCGCGCCGTCCTTACGGTAGTTGCGCAGACGCACATTGCAGTGTTCGCCCTTGCGGAGGCTGGTGCGGAGGACTTCAAGGGCTGCCTGATCGCGGTCATCCGCCTGCAAAAAGCGGCAACTGCGCCCCACGGCTTCCTTGGCGGAGTATCCGGTGATTTGCTCAAAACCCCGGTTCACATAAATGAGGGGCAGATCCGGGTGGCGCGCATCGGCAATCGTCACCCCCGTGCCCACGCTGGCAATCGCGACATTGCGCAAATGGATGTCCTCATTGGCCCGCAGGCGCTCCGAAATGTCGCGGAAAAAGCCGAGGAGGCAGCGTTTGCCATCAATCTCCGTCCGGCGGGCCGTCACCTCGCAATGCACAAACCACCCGTCGGGCCGCTCCAGCCGGATAGTCGCATTCCCCTCGGGCCCCGCATCGGCGATGTTGCAGAAAATGCCGAGAGCCCCCGACCGGTCGCACGCGGGAAGGAAGCTCTTGTAAAGCTTGCCGCGAACCTCGTCCATCTTGCGGTCGAGCAAATCGAGGGCGCGCGGGTTGGCGTCCATCACCCGTCCGGATTTTTCGTCCACAACGAGGATGGCGTCATTGGCCATTTCAAAAAGGATATTGCAGGGCAAGCGGTCCACTACGCCTAAACCATTTGCCCGCGCGGCCCGCAACTGTCAACGCCACGCGGATGATTGGGCAGCGCACCAGTGCAGCCACCCATCGTTTCAAAATTGTCTTTGCACGTTTTGTTTGACGACAACGCACCGTGGCCGGGTGGCCATCCTGGCCCCCGGCTCCGCAGCCCCCGAATTTGCGGAAACACGGGTTCACCACCAAAATCCTCGAAAGACCGACGCCCCACGCGCTGACCCCAGGATGGGGTCGCGCCACGACGAGGCACGTCCGCTCTGCGCAGTCTCCGGCGGTATCGACTGATCCCGCCTGTTCGGGGGGCCATTTCCCTCGACCTTCCCGCCGCTCCGCTGAAGGATGTGTGTCGTCATGAAATCCGCTCTATGCTTTCTTGCCCAGGGATTTGAAGAAATGGAACTGGTCGCCCCGGTGGATCTGCTCCGGCGGGCGGACGTGCGGGTGGTGGTGGCCGGCGTGGGTCTCGGCGACGACCTCATGGCGACCGGTCGCAACGGTCTCGCCCTCCGCGCGGATACAACCCTCGGTGCCGTTGCGGAGGAGACTTTTGATCTGGTGGTGGTGCCCGGCGGGCCCGGTCACACGATTTTGCGGGACGACCCGACTGTGCAACGCCTCCTCCGCAAACACGACCAGGCAGGGGCCTTGCTCGCCGCCATTTGTGCAGGGCCGACTGTGCTCCACGCCACCGGTGTGCTCGGGAGCGCCCCCTACACGGCCCACTTTTCCGTCGCCGATACCCTCCCGGACATCCGCGCGGAGGCTGTTGTGGTGAGCGGGCGCATCATCACCTCGCAGGGAGCGGGTACGGCGCACTTGTTCGGGTTGGCCCTCGTCAAAGCCCTCTGCGGCGAGGAAGCGGCCGCCGAAATCGCCCGGAGCGTTTGCTTTCCCTAAAGAAAGCCTTTTCCGCAAAACCGCTTGCCGCCGGGACGGAAGGCAGCACCGTTAAGAGCAGTTCTTTAGGTTCCACCCGTGCGGGCCGGGAATGTTTCCCCACCCGCATACACCGCGATGACCCGCCTTGCCGAAAGTCTCGAAACCCCTTTGCGTCTGCCGGATCTCTGGCAGCAACGGGCTATTCGCGCCCTCCAGGCCGGAAGAGATGTCGTCGTCGATGCCCCGACCGGCGCGGGCAAAACCTACATTTTCGAGATGCTCGTGGAGTCCGGCCTGCGCACGGATGCCATCTACACTGTCCCCACCCGCGCCCTCGCCAACGACAAGCGGCAGGAGTGGCGGGAGAACCGATGGAACGTCGGCATCGTCACCGGCGACCTCACCGAAAACACCGATGCGCCTGTCATCGTCGCCACCCTGGAGACGCAGAAACACCGTTTTCTCTCTGGAAAAGGACCGGGGCTGCTCGTCGTCGATGAATACCAGATGCTCGGCGATCAGAGCCGGGGGGTGAACTACGAGCTCGCCCTCGCCCTCGCCCCGCGCAGCACGCAGCTCCTCCTCCTGAGCGGTTCGGTGGCCAATCCGGGAGAAGTGGCGGCCTGGTTGCGGCGGCTGGGGCGGCAGGTGGAGTTGATCCAGCACGCGGAGCGGCCCGTTCCCCTCGAAGAGGTGCGGGTGGAGGCGCTGCCCGACCGGGGCATTCCCGTGAGCGTGAAGGGCTTCTGGCCGAGAGCCATCGCCAAAGCCCTCGCTGCTGGCATGGCCCCGCTGCTTGCCTTCGCTCCGCGGCGCAAATCCGCCGAAGCGCTCGCTGTGCAGATTGCGCGAATGCTCCCCGAGGAGGACCCCCTCATCCTCACACCCGAGCAACAGCGCCTCGCGGGAGACAGCCTCACCCGCCTGTTGCGTGCACGCGTGGCCTACCACCACAGCGGGCTCGATTACCGGCAGCGCGCGGGCCTCATCGAGCCTTTGGCAAAAGCGGGCCAGTTGCGCGTTGTCGTGGCGACCATGGGCCTCTCTTCGGGGATCAATTTCTCTATGCGCAGCGTCCTCGTGACCGACCGCGAATACCGCTCGGGCGACGGCACCCACCTCGTTCGACCGGATGAGTTGCTGCAGATGTTCGGCCGCGCGGGGCGACGGGGTCTCGACAAGAAGGGCTACGTCCTCGTCGCCCCCGGCAAACCCCGCGTGAGCGAGAGCCGGCCACTGAGCCTCCGCCGCTCCGCGCAGATCGATTGGCCGAGCCTCATCGCCGTCATGCAGGCTGCCGTTGAGCGCAAGGAAGACCCCACGGAGGCCGCGCGCGCCCTCTCCGCGCGCCTCTTCAGCCCCCAGCGCATTCCCCTCGGGTTGGATCATTTTCATCGCAAAGGACCCCGCCCGGCGGCTCCGGTGAACGTGCCCACGCGCACGCAAACCATCGTCGAGTTTCAGCGCCCCGACGGCGAATGGGAGCGCCAACGCAGCCCGCGCCGCACCCCCTTGGGCGAAGCGCTTTGGTTTGAAGATAACACCTGGATGCCCGCGCTCGCCCGCCCCGGTATTCTCGGCGGGGTGGAAGCCGGGTCGCTCTGCCACCTCGGCGAACACGCCGGGCACCGCCTCTATGGCCGCGAAGTCCCCCTCGCCCGGCTTGGCCGGGATGACTCCGAAGGCGAACTCGTGCTCACCCGCTGGACCGCCCACAAAATCCGCGAAATCCAAACCAACGGCAGCCAGGGCACACCCGTCCGCCGCAAACAGTGGACCCTCCACGAATTGGAAAACCGCTTTGTTCCGCACCTGCCGAGCCTCACCCACGGGGGCACGTTTGCCGGCCTGGAAGAGCGCAACGACACGCTCTATGCGCGCCTCGACTACCGCCATGCGGAGACCTTCGCCTACGTCGACAGCAATGGACAGGCCCTCATCAACCCGCCCACGCGGTCTGTCGATGTGGAGGTGAATCTGCACTTTGCCGTCGCCCCGCAAACGCCCGAGCGGCTGCGCGCGCATACCGTTGCCGACGCTTGGTTTGACCTTGGTCTGATGGACAACCAGGCCCGACCGACCCTCCGCGGACGGCTCTTCAGCTTCTTCAACCACGGTGAAGGGCTCGCCCTTGCCGCCGCCCTCGAAGACGCCGCCTACCCGCTGGATGAGCTTGTTTTCGATATCGCGAACCTCCGCGCCGGCCATCGCTTCAGCGAGCACGAGACCTTTTCGAGCCGCCTCGGCAATCTTTGCCGCACCACTTTCCGTAACGCCACCTTCCCCGGCTATCTGCGCAAAGGGATACCCGAGGATTATGGCGACGGCGCCGCAGAGATCCTTCTGCATCTGGCCGACAAACCCGGTGCCCGCCGACACATCCTCAGCGAAGATCTGTCTTCCGGCGATATCGAGCGGGCGCGCCTGGAATGGCGCAGTCTCCTCAATCACATCGCTCATGCTCCCGACCTTGAGTGGGAGCGCTGGCTCGATTTTCGCCGCCTTTGCCGGGAAACCCTTTACGGGCTCGCGCCCCCCGCGCATTTCGGGGAGTTTCCGCCCCTCACTCCCGTGCAGCGCAAGCGCCACCGCAGCTTCCTGCGCTTTGATTAATCCGTCATTCTCAGCGCACGTCCTCCGGTGGGGTCAACCGGGACCGCAGAGGGATGAACAAGATCGTCGAAAGGGCGATAAGGAGCGCGGCGCACCACGCGGCGAAGACCGGTCCCCCCAGTGCGAGCAATCCGTAACCCACGAAAGGCGCGGCGGCCATACGGATACCCGTGAGAAACCCATGCAGGCTCATGTAGGCGGGCACCTTCTGCGCGGGGGCGATCTTGGTGACAAAGAGTGCCCACATGATTCCCCCCCCACCAAAGGCCACCCCGAGCAAAGCCGACCCCACGAACAAACCGATCAGCGAGGTCGAGTTGAAGAAAATCAGGATGCTCGCGAAGAAAAAAAGATTGAGGCAAACCCGCACGGTAATCAGGTCCAGACGGTCGAAGATCGCTCCCCAGATCCGCGTCGAGACGATGCGGAACGCCGCCACCACCCCGACAAGCAGCGCGGTGGCCTCAGCGTTGGCGAGGTCAAGGCCGTAAGCCGGGTTGGCAAGGTATTCTACTCTCAGGGGGATGATCATGAGATTTCCCAGCCCGATGAGCATCCACCCCGCCAAAAGCCACCCGAACGTGCGGTCTCGCCAGGCCAGCGAGAGATTTTCCATCAGCCGCGAACGCGTAATCGATGACAGGGGTTCGGAAGGGATTCGCCAAAACGCGAAAGCCCCCACCAGGGCGGCGACCCCGGCGGCCCCGAAAACCCAGCGGTAATAGGCCAGGTCCGCGTCCAGAACGGTGCCCCCGGCATAGCTGAAGACAATCCCCGCCACCGCCGACACCACCAAAGCCATCGACAACCGCGACCCCCGCTCCGAAGCAGGGAAATTCGTGGCGTAGACATGGGCGATGAGCTGCGGACCCTGCGCCGTGAAAACCTGCGCTACAAAAACGCCAAAAAAGAAGACCGCAAACCCTGGCGCAAGCGCCGAACCCAGCAATGCGGTCCCCGCCACGCCCCAAATCAAGGCAAGCGCCGCCGCCACGGCCAACCGCAGCCGCAGGATCGATGGCAGGGTGAAAAACGACAAGGTCAACCCGACGCCCGTCCCCGCCACAATGAACGGCTTGATGCCATCTCCCGCACCAAAGTAACGAATCGCCACCAGCAAAGCGAATGCCTGCCAACAAGCCTCCAGCACCCCCGATGAACCTCCCCGCACCAGCTCCCACCGATACGTCTGCGCGGCCCGTTCCCGGTGCAGTATCACCGCCCCATTCGACGAAACTTCCATTCCCCCAAAGCAAGACGCCCCCTCTGCCCAAAGGGCAAATCCAAATCTCACCCCGACATGCCCCCCGGCCCCCATCCGCTATCTCGGTCAACAATAATCTTTCTGAAGGATTTTTTTTCTTACGCCTTTTGAACAGGGTCAACCGGAGCGGAGTAAGGAGCCGTGAGGCAGCGGCCACTGGCTTACGCGGGATCAACGGCAGTATGAGCCAGCGGGGCTTCAGCGGCGTGCAAGCGCAGGAGGTTTTCCCGGGTAACGGCGGAAATCTGTGTGAGGGCCTCGTGCGTGAGGAAGGCCTGATGAGCAGTCACGAGGACATTGGGGAAGGCCATGAGGCGAACCAGCTCGTCGTCGAGCAGAACGGTGTCGGAAAGATCCTCAAAAAAGACGCCTTCTTCTTCCTCATACACATCCAGGGCGACACCGCCGATTTTGCCTTGCTTGAGGGCCTCAATGAGCGCGCGGGTATCGATGAGCTTGCCCCGACTGGTGTTGATGATGAAGGCACCGTCTTTCATCCGCCCAAGGTTTTTGGTGTCGAGAAGGTAATGGGTCTCTTTCAGCAAGGGTAGGTAGAGCGAAAGGATATCCACTCGCTCCAAGACATTTTCCAGGGGCGCGTAGGTCACCCCGGCGAAGGAAGCCCATTCCTCATCGGGATGTTTGTCGTAGGCGAACACGCGGCATCCAAAACCGCGAAAGATCGTTGCCGCGACCCGCCCGATTTTCCCGGTGCCGAGTATGCCGACGGCCTTGCCGTGCAAATCAAACCCAACGAGGCCTCCGAGGGAAAAATTCTGCTCGCGCACGCGGTTGTAGGCCCGGTGGATCTTGCGGTTGAGGGTCAGCAGCAAAGCCACGGAATGCTCGGCCACGGCATGGGGCGAATACGCCGGAACCCGCGTGACCGCGATGCCGCGCTCCTTCGCCGCCGCTACATCGACATTGTTGTAACCGGCACAGCGCAGGGCGACGTGTTTCACGCCGACCTCCGCAAGGATTTCCAGGCAATCCGCATCCACGCGGTCGTTTACAAAAACACAAACCGCCGTGGAGCCCTCCGCACTCGACGCCGTGCTGCGCTCCAGCCGAAAATCGTGGAAGACCCATTCAACGGCACCCTTGCCCGCTTTCGAGGCCTCAAAATAGCGGCGGTCGTAGCGCTTCGTATCGTAGACGGAAACTCGCATGAGAGGCGATTCTTCACATCCTTTGCCTAAACGCAACCGGAACTCATGCTTGCCAAACCCGCCGAAAGCTGGCGCTCTGCTCTCACTTCCCGTCCCCGTAGTTCAATGGATAGAACATTGGTTTCCTAAACCGAGGATCTGGGTTCGATTCCCAGCGGGGGCACCATTTTCAAAGGAAACAGCTGGTGCGCTCAAAGCGCCGCCACACTGGGCGTGGGCAGGTTTCTGGTCGGCACGAGCACAAATCGAATGGGGATACGTGCGGTGACGAAGATGGCTTCGCCGTCGCGACGGGCGGGTTCAAACTTCCAGTCGCGCACGGATTGAAGGGCCGCCCGGTCCATCTCCGGGTGAAGAGAGCGGGCCACTTCCACCTGAATGACCTCGCCTTTATCCGAGATCAGCGCTTCGAGTAGCACCACGCCTTGAATGCCCAGAACGCGCCCGGTTTCCGGATAGGCCGGCATGGAACCGGCGATCAGAACTGGTCGCACGAGGGTGTCCGCTTCCGGGGAAACGGATTTTTCCGGTGTTGCCCATGCAACCGCGCCGAGGAGGAGGAAGAGGCTTATCAATTTGAAGCAGTTCATAGGGGTCATGGGGTTTCCTTTCTTTGGGGTAAATGACGCGTCAGCATGCGCCAGGGAAAAACAAACCGCAAGAAAATCTAATGCTTTGTCGAATCTATTATCAGAAGCCCTAATCAGCAGAGAAAGCACGCGCAGCCCGAACGGGAAAACAACAAGGGGGCGGGAAGCCTGAAAAATAGTCAGGAGGGATTTATCTGGCAGCGCGGCGCCGTTCGCGAAGGGTTTGGCGGGCTCGCTGAAAGGTTTCCGCAGGCGCGGGCCAGGAGGGCGGGGGCCCGTAGCGCAGTTGATAGAGGGCTTCTTCCACCGTATCCTCCGGGATCTCCGGTGATTCGACACCCGGCGGAAGGCAAGATCCGGGCGCTTCGCGGAGGCGACGGAGCCACCGCCCGGCTTCTGCTCGCGTGCGGCGGGCGCCTCCGGGCCAAGCGAACTGACGACCGCGCAACCAACCATAGAGAAACCGGAGCGCAACCCAGACGAACGCAGCAATGGCGAGATTCCGCAAAATCCAGCCCGCATCCCGCCAGGTTAACGGGTTCTCAAAGGCGGATCGGATGGCTGCAAGCGCATCGCGGAGGGTTTCGCGCACACCTTCCCCAATGGAGCCGACCGATTGGCGCACACCCTGAATGAGCTCCGCCTGCTGGGCACGGTCAAAGTTGACGACCCGGCGAAACCAGATGACACGGAGGCTGTCAAGGTAGGCTGCCCAGGTCCGGTCGCCGAGGTCGCGGGAAGTGTCGGCCGCGTCACTCCCGGGGGAACTGCCGCCGGGACCGTCGGCGGCGGGTGTGGGCTCGAAGTGAAGCCAACCGAGATCCTGATCGAAGATCTCGGTCCAGGCATGGGCGTGCAGATGGCGAACCATGTAGTAGTTTTCGAAGCCATTCCAATCACCCCCGGCGAAGCCCACGATCACCCGGGCGGGATGGCCCGCCGCCCGGGCGAGAAGGACCAGAGCAGCGGCGTAGAGTTCGCAGTGGCCGTCGAGGCCGGCTTGCATCCACCGCAAAACGGGGTCTTCGCGCCCCGGGGGGATGCGCGTTTCGAGGGAGTAGCCGCGATTGTGCTGAAGGTAAGCGATCGCCCGTTGCCCAAAGTCCTGCACGGAAAGGGTTTCACCGCCGGCGATTTTCTCCACGGCCTCTTCGAGAATACGGCGGTTGCGCGGATCGTCCGGTAGACCAAGAAGCAACTCCGCGTAGGCAGCGAGCGCACCACTTCCGCGCTCGCCTTCGGAGCGGAGAAGGGCGCGGTCCGACTCCGTGCGCGGCAGAGCAGCCACTTCGCGCACCCGTGTGAGTTGAAAGAATGAGACATTCGCGGGAAGCTCACGGAGGGAGACCGCTCCCATGCCATCGAAAACAGTAAGATCCTGGCGATTCTGAAAGCGGAGGGTATCGAACAGACCCGGAATGGGCAAAAAGCGACTCACCCCGCCCTCCAGATAGAGGGTCCAGTCGCCGTCTTCCGGGCTGGTCTCGTGACGGCGGAGAGCGGAGGGCGCGGAAAGGGTGTGTGCGCTCATTCGACGCCCGACCGACCGCGCCACTTCGGACATGACAAAGCCCTCGCCGGTATACTCGTCGAGGGCCATCATGCGCCAGTAAATGGGGCTGGTGGAGCGCTCGGGAACATCCGCCCGGAAAGCCACGGCATTGTTGTTCAGGATGCTCACGACATCGCCAAAACGGATATCTTCGCTGAAACCGGTGCTCGAAGCGGTTGCCTGCATCCGCAGAAAGGGCAGGGCCTGACCAAGCTCGAAGCGCGGGAGGGAAATGAAAATTCCGGCGGAGAGGACAGTTAGAAAAACAAAGAGCATTCCCCCGAAGGCAATCAGGCGGGCGTCGAAGAGGCCGCGAACGCGCTGTGAAAACGCCCGCCAGGAAAATCCGTTCCATGGTTCCTCCGGCACCTCCGGCTCCACTCCGAAGGCCTCCGCCAAACTGATCACAAAGAGATACAGCATGGCCAGGGGGGTGAACAGAACAACCTGCAGCGCGAAGGAAATTTCCAGCGTAAGGACACCGGAAACGATGAGCAGTATGAGGGCGAGAAGGAGCAACTGTAAGTCCTCACGGCGAGTGCGCGGCTGGAGGGTGCGCAACAGCGTAAGGAGCAAAATCATGCGAATGAGCGGTGGAATGTAATCCCCACCCGCGAGAATGAAATCGCTGACCACGAAAACGACGATCAGCGGAGTCTGCATTTTCCAGAACCACGCGGGCAGCCCGTTGGTCAGCGGCGGGTAGAGCAAGGCTCCCGCCATCAGGGAGGCGGCTCCCCAGACGAGCCACGTGAAGCCGAGGTCGAGGGCAAAAACGTTCCACATCGCCAGCACCGAGAGGAGTCCGCCCAAAATCCACTTGATCTGGTAAAGATCGCGGTAATCAAGCTTGGCCAACGGGATTCCCATTTGAGACGCAGGTTACATGGTCACTCCCGGAGGGAGCAAACTCCAGGATCACGAGGGCACCCGGCGGGATGGATGCGGGGCGCAAATCACTTGGCTGCAAAAGCGCCATGCGGTCGAGGACGGCATGCATGTCGCCGAGCGTATGGACTCGCTGCACGCCTTCATCGCCGAAGCCCACGCCGGCAAGCCTGCCGGCTACATGAAGATCTTCGGCAAGGGTGGCGGCAAAGGCACAGAGGCGCTCAAATTGAGCGGGGCGCGGCCAATTGCGGGCATGGCCGGCAATCACGAGGACATACGATTGCTCGGCGTCTTCGAGGTTTTCGCGCACGATGAGGCGGCGTTGCCGCGCGCTGGCTTTCCAGTGGATGCGCCGGAGGGAATCGCCCGGTCGATAGTGCCGAAGGTTGCGCAACTCGGTGCCTCCCCCCGGACGACGGGCAATATTGCCCAGCGGGCGGGTGTAGCGGGCGCGCTCGAGCTGAAGGGTGTAGGGCACACGGGCGGGCCACACGACAATCTCTCTCGGCTGGGTGTAATCAATCGTCTTCACGAGGAAGCCGAAGGGGAACTTGGAAGACAGCCGTTGAAGCAAGACCGTTTCCGTGCCACGGCGGGTGGGCGTGAAATCCCATGCGAGCCTCGATGTGTCTCCGGGGGAGAGACCGCGGTTCAGAGAGAGCCGTTGAGCGAGCTTTTGGCCGACTGCCGCGAGGTCGAAAGACAGGCTGTAGATGGGGAGCCACCTGTTTCCATTAAAGACGGCTAGTTCCACCGTCCCCGGCTCGCCCACGCGATAGGGCTCGACCGTCTGCAAGCGCCAGCGACACCCCTTGAAGTTCATCCAGGAGAGCAAGCCACTGAGCAGTAGGCTGGAAAGGAGCATCGCGAGGGCGATATAGAGGATATTCTGGGCCGTGTTGAAGGCAGCCGTGCCGATACCAAGCGCCAGAAGGATGAGCACCATGCCCGTGCGTGTTGGCACTGTGCGGTGCCCGCGGGGCGGTTTGAAGAGTTGGATGAAGAGCCGCCAGGCGTTGCGGATGGGAGAATTGCGGAGGAGGAAGCCGGGGTCGCTCCAATCGCCCGCAGGGGGTGCCCCGGTACCCGGGGGTGCCGGAGCCGTTGAGCGCAGAAAACCCATGCTCAGACAGGCAGGGGAATCCGGTCCACAAGGCGGGTGAGGATCGATTGAATGGTGTGGCGCTCTTCCATCGCATCCCCCGGCGGGCGGCGCAGGACAAGGCGGTGACCGAGAACCGGCTGGACCATCCGCACGACATCCTCCGGAATCACAAAGTCCCGCCCGCGCATAAGAGCGGAGGCTTGGGCGGCTGTTTTCAGGGCCAGGCTTGCACGTGTCGAAGCCCCCGCCCGAAACTCGGTCTCCGTGCGCGTCGCTCCGATGATCTTGAGAAGATAGCGCACAACGGAATCTTCGAGAAAGACTGCCGGAACCCGAGCCTGCAGGGCGGCCAACTCAGCGGCCTTGAGAACCGGACCCACATCGAACTGATCGTAGCGCAGAAAGCCGTTGCGGAGGATCTCCAGCTCGTCCTCAAAGCCCGGGTATCCCATGTGCAGGCGCATGAGAAACCGGTCCATTTGGCTCTCCGGGAGCGGAAACGTGCTTTCGTAGTCAACCGGGTTCTGCGTGGCGAAGACCATGAAGGGTTCGCCCATCGGGTAGGTCTCCCCGTCTTGAGAAACCTTTCCCCGGTCCATCGCTTCGAGGAGGGCGCTCTGCGTCTTCGGCGTGGCGCGATTAATCTCATCGGCAAGCACGATGTTGCTGAAAATCGGCCCCTTCTGGAAAATGAAGCCCCGCTCGCGCTCGTCGTAGATACTCACGCCAATGACATCCGAGGGCAGGAGATCGCTCGTGAACTGAATGCGCGTGAAATCGCAATCAAGAGAGCGAGCCAGGCAATAGGCCAGCGATGTCTTGCCCAGACCGGGGAGATCCTCGATGAGGATATGCCCCGATGCAAGGAGGCCCGTGAGGACATCCTCAATGAGACTGTCTTTGCCGCGTATAATCTTGGCGATGTTGCCTTTAAGACGGTCCATGGACTCGCGGACACGGGGCGCGGAAAGGGTCGTTTGGGACATAGGCAATAAGCTAAAAGAAAGACCGGGAATGTCGAATCCCGGTCTTATGAATCACGTAAAAAGTATATCAGGTTCTCCCCGAACCCCGCCTGCGCGCGGGTTAGGGTATCAGGTGGCGTCTTCGTCGAGAGGCAGATAAACGACGTTACCGGATTCATCCTCGGTGACGACAAACCAACCCGACTCGGGCAAGAAGACATAGAACTCGGGGACCATCGTGGGCTCCTGCGGGAGCGGCCAGAGAAACATCCATTCGCGCTCCACATGATACATCCAACCGCCCGTGGCGCGATCAAGGAAGGCTGTATAAACCCAACCAAAATCTTCATTGAAACTCGCAAACCAGAGGGTCCAGCAACGACCGGCACTGTAAACCCATGTGAGCAGCGGATGGTAGGCAAACCCCTCGGGAAGACAACCGCCCCCCCTTACCAAGTCGGGAATACCGTCGTCATTGGAATCGGGCAGGTTGACGAACTCCAGGACGTGCAAAAGGGAATCGTGGGTCACAGCCAAATCGCTGCTTTCCAAAATCCCGTAAAAGCGACCGCCATCGCGGGCGAGAGTGGACTCATGAAAGGTGAAGGTCTCTGAGCCGTCGGAGAGCGAAAACGGATCGAGGAGGATCGTATCCACATCCGCCACGCGAAAATCAACCGTGCCCGAGAACACCTGACCGCCACGCGCGAGAGAGAGGGAGATGGAACCGGCTTCAATGTTGTAAGTGGAAATTCCGGAGCTGCCGCCAACCGTTGTGGAAGGGGTGAGGGGGTCGAGAGAACTCCAGGAGCCCGAGCGCTGAATGACGCCCACAATCGGGGAAGCGACCGCTCCAGCCGGGACTTGTGAATCTGCAATATCCAGAAAAACCACCCCGGCGTCCTGCTCCTGCCCGCTTGCCAAATTGATCGCCGAATAATTGCTCACGTGCACCGTGCTGGCCGGCGCGAGAGGCGAAAGACCCTGAAGAAGGACGTGCGTCGCTTGGTTGGAGGCATCATCCACACCCACGAGCGCGGCGAAACGGAAAGCCAGATCCGGCGACAAAGAGGGCAGGTTTGCCGACTGAAAAGCGTTTACGCGCGCCGTGAACTCACCTGCCGAAACAGGCGAGACCGCCGCTGCCAAAGCCAGAAAGACGCATCCGAGGAAACTGCGCAGTTTGAAAAATTTCATTATTTGGGAAAAACGAGAGAAGGCAGCTGCAAAAAACAACCACTTGTGTTTCGGATAGTCGCTCCAATCCGGCTCCGTCGCAAGGAAAAAAGCAACTCGGCCCGTGCAGCCGTGCGGTCGCTTGGCGGGCGAGATCACAAAGGTTGTCACCTTTTTCAGTGGCGTTTCACCACGGTCGCGACCGACGCGAAGTCGGCTCCGCCTGCCTCCACGAGCGGTTTGGGTTTCCTTCCCTTCTTATAGCCGAGCCAGCCATCGACCGCACAAAAGCTTTCCACCCAGGCTACCGACCCCACCACCCAGCTCTCACTGAAGGCGCGGATCTTTGAGAGAAGCCCGGATTCTTCGGCCAGACCTGCTCCAAGCATCGCTTTCTCCTTCCTTGCACCGGAGGCTGCGCTCCTCTGGTCTCTCTGAAGAGGCCGCATTCCCGGACCCGACCGGCTGCATAAGCGCGCCCGGTAGCGCCCGTGCCATTTCGTCGACCAAGTCAT
>JAFIGE010000095.1 GCA_020831585.1 Opitutales bacterium
GGGAATGCGGCCTCTTCGGAGAGACCAGAGGACCGCCGCCGCATCCGCTGCAACGCAGGAGAAAGCGATGCCGGGAGAGGGTCTGGAGGAAGCGGAAGAATCGGGGCTTCGCTCAAAGATCCGCGCTTTCAGTGAGAGCTGGGTGGTGGGGTCGGTTGCGTGGGTGGAGAGCTTCTGTGCGCCCCATGGGTGGCTCGGCTTTCGAAGGGAAAGGAAGCCCAAACCGCTCGTGGCGAACGATAGTGCCGACTTCGCGACGGTCGCGACCTTGCTGAAACGCCACTGAGGAATGTGACAACCTTTGTGACTACAACCCCTTGCCGCGTCCAGTTGGCACTCCCCCCAAAGACCTGATTTTCAGCCTTGGAAAATGAGGTTTCGACCAAAACAATGGGTCCTTTTCGATCTCTCTTCTCTGATTATCCCCCCACCTACACCATGCCGCCGCCTTTTGTGCCACAGGGTCAACGCATCCTCGTCGTCGATGACGAGGCCGATGTCACCGAACTCCTCAAATTCAAGCTGAGCCGCGAAGGATACGCTGTCGAAACCATCGAAGACCCCCTTGAAATCATGGGGAAAGCCCGCGATTTCCGCCCCCATCTGTTCATTCTCGACATCATGATGCCGGATCTCGACGGACACAAAATCTGCCGCCTTATCCGAGCGGACCGCGCCCTCCAATCCGTTCCGATCATCTTTCTCTCTGCGCGCGGCCAAATCGAAGACCGCATCCGCGGCCTCGAACTCGGGGCCGATGACTACCTCGCCAAGCCTTTTGAAATCCAGGAACTGCTCCTGCGCATCGCCTCGCTCCTGCGCCGCACGCGCGATGAGACTGCCCCCAGTACCGAACGCCTCGAAACCAAAGGTATCGTGCTCGACGCAGCCCATCACTCCGTCACCGTAGACGACTCGGCCATTGATCTCACGGTCACCGAATTCAAGCTCCTGCGCATCCTCATGGAACGCAAAAACCGCGTGCAAACCCGCGAAAGCCTCCTCGTGGGCGTCTGGGACTACGACACCTCCACCGAGACCCGCACCGTCGACACCCACATCCGCCGCCTCCGCGACAAACTCGGCCCCAAGGCCTCCCTCATCGAGACCGTGCGGGGTATCGGCTACCGCCTGAACGATCACTGATATGGCGGTTCTCGTCATTATTGGTTTGAGCCTCCTTTGTCTGCGGCTGGCTTTCGCCCTACGGAAGATCCGCACAGCCATCGGCAACCTTGAGGAGGCCGCCCGCGCCCGTCGCCCCCTCCTCGTTGAAAAACCGATCCGACACGCCGGTGTTGCCCTCGACCCCCTGCAGTTTGCCCTCAACGAACTCATTGAGGAAAACCAGAAACGCAGCCTCGACGAACGCGGTCACCTGGAGCAAATCCGCGCGACCCTCGGCAATATCCGCGAAGCCGTCTTCCTCCTCGACGAAAACAACTTCATCCGCCTCTGCAACGACGCCTTTGCCCAGTTCCTCGGCGTGCCCGGACAGATGCAGGGCCGCCGCCTCGAAACCCTCATCACCGGCAATGACTTCCTCCGCCAGGTCCGTCTCGTCAAAGAGAAGGGCCATGCCGAGCCTAAGCAAATGCAGGTCAACATAGGCGGCACGCAAAAGTGGCTCGAAGTCTCCGGCACCAACCTCCCCGAGCAAGACCCGGACGAAGACCGCCTCGCCCTCTTTGTTCTCCACGACATCACGCATCTCAAAAACCTTGAGCGCATGCGCACCGACTTCGTCGCCAACGTTTCCCACGAACTGCGCACTCCCGTGACCATCATTAAGGGCTATGTCGACGTCCTCATCGACGACCGCGGCCAGCTCGACGCTGAAGACGAGGAGCGCTTCCTCAATAAAATCCAGCGTAACGTCACCCGCCTGCACCAGCTCCTTGAGGAACTCCTCATGCTCTCCCGCCTCGAATCGGCCCAGGAGACCATTCACAAAGATCCCGCCTCCCTTTCCGTCCTGATGCGGGAGACAGCGGAAAACTTCCGCTCAAATCTGCCCCCCGACAAAGAAATCATCTACGCCTTCGCTCCCGAGCCCGACACCCTCCCCTTCGATTCCCTGCGCCTCACGCAAGTCCTCGAAAACCTCCTCGACAACGTCAAGCGCCACGCCAAAGGCTTCACCCGCATCACTCTCCGCACCGAGCACCGCCCCCAAGGATGGACCTGCTGGGTCGAAGACGACGGAGCCGGCATCCCCCAGAAAGAACTCCCGTTTATCTTTGAGCGCTTCTACCGCGTGGACAAAGGTCGCTCGCGCGAATCCGGGGGCACCGGCCTCGGCCTCTCCATCGTCAAACACATCATTCAGCTCCACGGAGGCCACATGCTCGCCGAGAGCACCCCGCCCAAAGGCACCCGCATCGGCTTCACCCTCCCCGCCTGAGCACCGCCCGATCCGCCCCACCTATGGAATCAAGTCCACATCAACCTCAACGAGGATGCGGAAGAAGACGACGGTCTGGTCCGCTTCGAGGGGGACGAGGGCTTCCCAGACGGTGGCCTCGCCGTCGCCGGTGAGGCTGATCCATTCGAGCGCGAGGTCGGGGTGGCTGGCCCAGGAGTCTTCGGCGAGGGTTTGGCTGGATTGCAGGACCCAGGTGAAGTTCGCGTCCCCGAAGTGGTGGTTTTTGCGGAAACGCACGCGGGCGTAGGTGACGGGCTCGGCGGGTTCATCACCCTCGGCGACTTCCGGGGTGATCGTTTCGAAGCCACGGAAGCTCATTGTCTCCGGGACTTCACCCGAGAGGGGATTGAGGCCGAAAAAATAGGCCAGCGCGTTGCTCCCCAGGCCGGTGCCGGAGCTGTCCTCCCACGGGGCCGGGGCAGTGCCTGCGGCGAAGAAGCGCTTCTCCATCCACTCGGTGTAGGACTCGGGATTGGCCGTGACGATGAGGTCGATGGCTATGGGGTAAATGCGGTTAAATCGCGGAACAAATGCTTCCACGCTTTGGATGCTGTAGGAAAAGTTTAGATCATCCGGAGTGTCTCCCAGGGTGGGAAGCGGAAAGTTCGAAGGGAAACTATCCGGGTTGTCAATAAGCCGGTACCTTCCAGGGCCGAACCCCGGATGCGCTTCGATATCGAATACAGGGTGAAACTCCCTCCAATACGTTCGATGTATCATATCATTAACTCCTTGTCCAAAGACCCCGGGCTGGCCCAGCTTCATGACAAAACGCGTCCGACTATCGGCATAATCAGTGTAGCGTAAAAGAATGGTGCGAAATCCTGGTCCAATGCGAACGGTGCCCCCGAACGCATCAAAGACGCCTATCTCCGAAGCTCCGATAAGAATTTCCGTTTCTGGATGAAGAATGACCCATCGAGGGTTATGTCCCGGGGAAATGATCAAACCGCCTTGGTGCAGGTAAAGAAAAACGTTGTGTATTCCGTCGCTGAAAACCGGAAAACTCACGTCGGGCGCGATGTTCATTGTCCCGGCACCAAACTTGCGAATTCTCGGAGAACTTCCAGTCACATGTTTGCTGAAGGTGAAGTCGCTTGAGCTGTCGATGCTGATTTGGGATACGAAATTTAAGGTGCCCGGACCGGTCATTGGCGGATTGTCTCCGGAATGAATGCGCAAGTCGGCATTGCCCAGATTTAAAATCCCCTCGTGAGCGAGGGTGCCGTTGAGGGTGAGCTCCCGCGACGATGACACGATATCCACGCGCCCAGCGGCGGTGCCCGCAATCCCTCCCACGCTGAGGCTCTCTCCCATGCTCAGGATGAGGGTGCCTTCGTTCACGGTAAAGTCCGTTTCCGGTGAGTTGCTGAGCGGTGTGCGGAAAGTGCCGGGTCCGATCTTGGTGATCGGACCCGTGCCCGCGAAAGCGGTTTCGCTTCGGACGATCAATCCCTCCATGACATCGACCGTGCCGCCTTCAGGCCCGAAGTGGATGGGTGTCCAGAGTGTCAAGTTGTCCTCGAAGCGATAGCCCCCGCCATTGAAGGTAAAGAAATAGTGGAAGGGAGCTGTCTTGAGCGGGCCGGTGAGCATGCCGCCGTCCAAGTGGATTTGCCCGTAGTGGGAAATGCCATCGGCGAGGGTCAGCGTGCCCTCGCCGCGTTTGATCAAGCGGCCGAAGTTGAGGGTGGTGCCGTTCCAATCGACCGTCTTGTCGGCGTCCACGTCGATGATGGCGTCGTGCCCTTCGTGGATGAAGAGCCGCCGCTCACTGCTGGTGAAGGACTCGGTGAGGCGAAGGCTGCCGCCTTTGAAGCCGAGGTCGAGGTCGGTCTCGCTAATTTCCGCATCGCTCGCGGCGAGGATCGGCCCGGTGAGGGTGCGGGCCGGGCGCACGACCATATCAAGTTTCGTGAAGCGATCACTGTCGGATCCGAAGATGTCGCGCACCAGTTCGTAGCTGTAGCCCTCGGGAACGTCGCCGAGGCGGACGACGGTTCCGCTTGCAAACAGGTGACTGGTGGTGCCCGCCTCCCGGTCGATGAGGCGAAAGGTGCCGGGACCAAAGTTGGGGCCGGCATCGAAATCAGCCACTTGATGACCTAAGGAATCCGCAATACTCCCCGTATCGCGGTATTGAATGAGGTCGTTCACCCCGCCGCCGACGATCCCGGGCATGTCCAAGCGGTAGCGCACCCGGGTGAGATGGTCGATTGCCAGATTGTGCCCCGACGCGAAGTCAGAAGAAAAGAACGCACCGCCTGACAGCCATGAGTTTTGAAAAATCACGGTGCCGCCGAACGCCGAGAGATCGAGAACCTCGTTATTGAAGAAATACCGCCACGCGATCAAGCCTTGCGAGGTGTCGAAGGGCGCGACGAGCAGGTCGCCTGCATCCAGAACAACGGCGTGGACCCGCACTTCGTCGATGAGACCGTGCCAGGCGCGGTCGCCTGCGGCGGTGTTGCCGACACGGATGGGGGCAGCAGGGTCGAACAGCGTGGCGGGCGCGGCGGTGCCGTTGGCCGGTTGCGCGACGGTCGCGGAAGTGAGCACGGTTCCGGCGGTGAAATTCTGTAGTAGAAACGTCACTACCCCTGCGTCGAAGGTCGCGGCGACGTAGTAATCGCGCCCGGTTTCGAGCGTGAAGGGCGCGGTGTAAACGGCATCGGCGGCGGGTGATCCAGTGGCGTTGGCGCGAAAAACCAACGCGCCGGTAGGGGCAACGCCGAACGACCACGCGGGCTGGCTTGATCCGGCACCGTTGTCGAATCCGTGGGCGGCGATGATGCGTTCATGGGTGGCGCCTAGCGAGGTGGCGTGGACGAAGGCCTCGACCGTGAGAACGGAGCCCCAGGCGGTCGCAAAGGTGGGGGCCACGGTCTCGGCGGCGTAGAGCACGCGGGTGGCATCGTAGGCGGCGGCGAGGCCGAAGTCGGCCGCCTGGGTGTTGAGCAGGCCGGGCCGGGTTACCGGGTTGGGAAAGGCGCTGCCGGGGCCGGTGATGGGTAGGGCATACTGGGAAACGCCGATGGCCGTGAGCGGGTCGCCCCCGAGGGTTTGCAGGAAGTTGCCGGGTGAAACCGGGTTGTCGCCGAAGCGGAAGTGTTCGATTGGCTCAAGCGGAGGGCTCAGGATAATCCTGTCGAAGGAACGTTGTTCAAGCCCGGAGCGCAGGGGGAAACGGATGCGCAGGGAGGTCACGTTGCCAAGGACTGTGGCAATTTGCTCGGCGCTCGGCAGCAACGTGCCGTTCCCGATAAACCAGCCGCCGCCAGCGGCGAGTTTAATGACGTCGCGCTGCCAGGCGTCCGGTGTGAGGTCGGGCAAGTCATAGCGCAAGGTGATGCCCGCACCCGTTAGCAGAATCGCGCCGCCGGAGTTGGGGGTGGAGTGCAAGTGACTGGTGAGGCGACTGCTCAGCCTGAGTCGCCCGCCCACAAGGTGCGATTGGTGTCCGAGGAAATGAGCCGGGGCGGCGATTTCGATGGTGACGTCGCGCGCGCCTTCGTAGGGCCCGAGGTCGATCATGCCGCCCAGGATGCGGCGCTGGCCCGCGAGGTCGGTGGGGCGGGAGTTGGCGGCGTTGTTGCCGGCGTTGCGCGCGGGTGAGGCGGTGCCGAGGCGGAAATCGCCGAGGGCGGGGGCGATGAAGGCGGGGGCGTTGGCCGGGAGGGTGCCGTCGAGGTTGGCCCCGCCGGGATTGTGGCCCTGCACGAGGGAGGATTGGAGGGCGGGCGTGTTGGCGGAGAGGTTGGCGGCGGCGGTGGTGCTGCCGCTCGTGTCGGTGTTGTTCCAGACGATGGAGTTGATGAGGGTGGTTGTGCCGGTGCCGGTATGGAGGATGCCCCCGGCGTTTGCTCCGGCGCTGTTGGCGGAAACGGTGGCATTGATGAAGGTGGGGCTGCTGTTCACGACCTGCACCGCTCCGCCGTTGGCACCGGCGGTGTTGTCGGTGAAGAGGCAGTTGGTGAAGTTCACGTGGGTCGTCTGGAGATGGACGGCACCGCCGCTGGTCGGGCTGTGGTTGCCGACGAACCGGCAGTCGATGAAGACCGGGGAGCTGTTGTTGGCGTAGACCGCGCCGCCGAAGCCATCGACGGCGGTGCCGCGCCCGGCGGTGGTGGCGTTGTCGGCGAAGACGACGCGGGTAAAGGTCGGGCTGGAGGCATTTAGATAGACCGCACCCCCGACATAGGCGGCCCGGTTGCCGACGAAACGCAGGTCCTCAAGGGTGGGCGAGCCGGACATGATGCTGATGAGGCCCGCGCCGCGGGCGGGCATGTCGGTGCCGGGGGCGTCGGCGTTGCCGCCGGTGATGGTGAAGCCGCTGAGGACGGTGGCGGCGTTGGTTCCGGTGGCGTTGACGACGTGGTAAACATTGTCAGAAAAATCGCCCGGCACGCCGATGTCGCCGGAGAGGACGGTGGCGTTGGTGGCGGGGTCGCGGTTGCGCTGGTGGCGGGCCGTTTCGTGGCCGGAGAAACCCCCGTAGAGGGCGACGGCGGGCAGGAGTTGGAAGGTGTCGGTGCGGGCGCTGCCCGGCGTGTAGACCCCGGCAGCAACCCAGATTTCATCGCCTGCCGTGGCGGCGGCGAGCGCGGCGGAAAGCTCGGTGAACGCGTCAGCCCAGGACGTTCCGTCGTTGGCTCCAGTCGCCTGGGCATCGACGAAATGATAGACCCGAATATCTCCAAACTCGACCGCGCCAATATCCGGCAAGCTGCTCAGGCCGAGCGGAAATCCGCGTTGATCGCTCACCAGCGGCGTGGGCAACAACAGGACGGTCTCGACAGCCACACTGAAATAGGGCGTGGCGAGGATAGCCGCTCCGTCGATGGCAGGGCTCCCGGCGAGTGGCGGCATGGTTTGCGTGAGACCTCCAAAATCGCCGAGCGGTGCCAGCATCGGATCGCCCGTGGTCAGACTGAGGGTATCGATTCGGCCTGTTGTGCCCGCCACGTTGGCATCCGCCGGGGCGGTATTTCCAGCGACAATACTGTGCGTCAAAAACATCTCATAGCCGCTATGGGAGATGCCACCGCCCTCGGTGCCCGCCGTGTTGCCGGAAATCGTCGTTTGGACGAGCTCGAGACTCTCGTGGTTGTAAATCGCCCCGCCATTTTCCCCGGCCGTGTTTTCCGAGAAGGTGCACTGAACGAGGGCGAGGATGTAGTCGTTGTAAATGGCTCCGCCCGTTAAGGTCACATGGTTGTCCGAGAAAGTGGTTCGGTAGATCGTGGTAAAGCTCTCCAGAAACAGGCCGCCACCTACGGGGGAGGTGTTTTCCGAAAACGTGGAATCATGGATCTCCAGCAAACTGGCGCTGTAGATACCGCCTGCGCCCATACCGGCGTGGTTCGCGGTGATTTGCGAGCGATGGATCGTGATGCTGCCGGGCACCGTGCCGAAGATTGCCCCTCCTACGCTGGAGCGGTTTCCGGAAAGCTTACAATCCTCGATAATCAGGTCGCCGTAGTTCAGGATCGCCCCGCCGCCGGGATGCACCGCGTGCCCATCCCTCAAATGCAAGCCCCGCAGGGTCACCGTATTCCCTGCGGCAATCTCGAAAATGCGGGATTCGCCCGGGTCGAGGACCGTATCGCCATTGGAATTTCCGGAAATAGAGATACCGCCGGCGAGGGCGGAGGCGTCGATGATGACGTTTCGATCGATCAGTATCTGGGTGCCGCCGAGCACAATCGTCTGGCCGGAGAGCGCCGGGGCGAAGGTGATGCGGCTGACCGCCGGGTTGGCCACCAGCCCACGCAGTGAACCGGCCCCCGAGTCGGCAAGGGTGGTGACCACGCCAGCCAGGTCCACGAGCGCCTCCACCCGCGCGAATCCACCGGGATCGCCGCCCGCAGGCTGCCATTCCAGTCCGGCCCCCGAAGTCGGCGGGGCGACGAGCGACCAGCCGTCGAGGCCGTCGTCGAAGGCACTTTGCGTGGCGGGCGAAGCATTCAGGGAGGCAAAGCAAACGAATGCCGTCAGGCAGACCACGAGGGGCTGGGCGGAAACCGGTATTTTGGATAAGTTCATAGTTTAAAGTGTGGATGCATCGTGCATCGCAGAGACAGCATTAAGGGATCGCCGAATCTCTTGGCGCTCCTCGGCAAGCTGGCCACTCAGGGTGCGGGCTCCTCCTCGACTTCGAGGGCGATGCGGAAGAAGCCGGCGGGTTGGTCCGCTTCGAGGGGCACGAGGGCTTCCCAGACGGTGGCCTCGCCGTCCTCGGTGAGGCTGATCCATTCGAGCGCGAGGTCGGGGTGGCTGGCCCAGGAGCCTTCGGCGAGGGTTTGGCTGGATTGCAGGACCCAGGCAAAGTTCGCGTCGCCGAAGTGGTGGTTTTTGCGGAAACGCACGCGGGCGTAGGTGACGGGCTCGGCGGGTTCCTCGCCTTCCCCGACTTCCGGGGTGATCGTTTCGAAGCCTCGGAAGCTCATCGTCTCCGGGATCTCGCCCGCGAGCGGATTGAGGCCGAAGAAATAAGCCAGCGCGTTGCTTCCCAGTCCATTGGCGGGGCTCTCATCCCACGGCGCCGGGACGGTGCCTGCGGCGAAGAAGCGCTGCTCCATCCACTCGGTGTAGGACTCGGGGTTGGCGGTGACGATGAGGTCGACGCCTATGCCGACAATTATGGTGAGACCAGGATCATCACTCACTCCTTCAAACACTTCAAGGTGATAGCTGTAGTTCACGCCCTCCGGAGTTTCACCGATCGTAGGAAGCGGACTCAACGGGTGGAATCCGCGAGAGTTATAGATGAGTCGATATCTCCCCGGGCCGAAACCGGGGTGTGCTTCGATGTCGAATACGGGGAGGAAAGTTTCCCTCCAATTCCAGCGGCGAATCATGTCATTTACCCCTTCGCCGAAGACCCCCGGTTGACGGAGCTTCATTACAAAACGCGTGCTACTAGTAGCGGAGTCGCTCCCACTACTTATATAAAGCGTAATAAAGCCTGGCCCGAGTCGCACAACGCCCCCACTGCCATGGAAAGTATGTATCCTGTCCGTTCCGATCAGAGACTCGGAACCTGGGAATGTTGCGTAACGAAGCGCATGAAAACCTGGCGGTATAATGGTTGTTCCCTCGTAAGCCTGAACTTGCAACGCGACATAATTGCCGAGGAAGCCCCCATATACGGGAAAATTTAACCCTGAGGCAAATGTCATCGTCCCGGAGCCAAATTTTTGAATCACAAATTCCCCACCACCCGAGTAACTTTTACCGTAAGTGAAATCTGCCGAAGAGTCGATGTTGTGGATGTTGGTGTGGCCATCTAATCCAATAATCGTGCCCGATCCGGTCATCGGCAGTTTGTCACCGGACTGAACCCGTAAATTGGCATTGCCCAAATCAAGAACCCCTTCGAAGGCCAGGGTGTCGGTGAGGTTGAGAACCCGGCGCGGATCGGTGAATGAGGTCAAAACGCGCACCACTCCTCCCTCGCCGGAGAGACCGGGCAAGGTTCGGCTTCCGGAAAGGAGGAGGTCCATTTGGCCGCTGTCTACGGTGAGTCGGTGCGGCATGTCTTCGGGGACGGTGTATCTCAGTATGCCACTCCCGGTTTTCGTGATCGGTCCGGTGCCGGTCGTCCCGGTTTCGGCGGGGATGGAAACGGTTACTCCGCTGGCAACATCAAGCGTTCCCCCCTCCGGCCCGAAGTGGATAGGTTGTCCGAAGGTATAGTCCGAATCGAAACGATAGCCGCCGCCATCGAAGAAGAAGTAGTGGCCGGGAATCGTGTTGTTGAACGACCCGGAGACCCAACCACCGTTGAGGTGAAGCTGGCCGTAGTGCGAGATGCCGTCGGCGAGATTCAGGGTGCCACCGCCGGTCTTGATGAGGCGGCCGAAGTTGAGGGTGGTGCCGTTCCAATCGACTGTTTTGCCGTCGTCGACTTCGATGAGGGCGTCGTGCCCTTTGTGGATGAAGAGCCGCCGCTCGCTGCTGGTGAAGGACTCGGTGAGTCGCAGGCTTCCACCCTTGAAGCCGAGATCCAATCCGGCCTCCCCGATGTCGGCATCGCTTGCGGCGAGGATGGGCCCGGTTAAAGTGCGTGCGGGCCGGACGATGACATCGAGATTGGTGAACATTAACTTCTGGTTACCGATGGAATCGCGGCTGAGTTCGTAGCTGTAGCCGTCGGGCACGTCGCCGAGGCGGGCAAAGCTCCAGTAGTATTGCAAATTGGATGTGACTCCGGGCTCCCGTTCAATGAGTCGGTAGGTGCCCGGACCGAAGTTGGCACCTGGATTAATATCGACGTCAAAGTAGCCGATTCGGCCATTGAGGGAAACCGAAAAACTGTTCGGGTAACGAATCAGATCGTTGACCCCGCTTCCGATGATCCCGGGCGAATCCAAGCGGTAGTGCACCCGGCTGAAGGGAGGAAGGTCCAGGTTGTGGAACTGGCCGTTATTTGAGGAAGGCAAATTGAATGAGAGGAGTACATTATCAAAGGTCGCGGTGCCGCCTTTTAAGGTGGAGAGGTCGAGGATCGCGCCGCCGGGAATGAATTGGGAGACAAGCACGCCGCCTGAAATGTCGAAGGGGGCGACGAGGAGGTCGATCATGTCCAGCGCGAAATCCTGGATCCGCACTTCGTCGATCAAGCCGTGCCAGGCGCGGTCGCCCGCCGGGGAGTTCCCCACCCGGAGGGGCGCGACCGGATCGAACAAGATGGTCGGGGCCGCGACCCCGTTGTCCAACTGGACGGCGGGAACGGCGATGAGATCGCTTCCCGCCGTGAAATCCTGCTGGAAAAAGGTCACGGTGCCTCCTTCGAAGGACACGCCGACGTAGTAATCACGCCCGGTCTCGACGGTAAAGGGCGCGGTGAAGACGGCATCGCTGCCGGGGGAGCCGCTGGCGTTGGCGCGGAAAACAAGGGTGCCTGCCGGACCGACCCCGAACGACCAGGAGGGCTGGCTGAGGCCCACGCCGTCGTCAAAGCCGTGGGCAGCGATGATGCGCTCATCCGTGCTGCCGAGCGAAGTCGCGTGGATGAAGGCTTCGACGGTTATCGCCGGGCCAAAGCTGATCGACGGGACCTCAACCGCCGAGACGACGCGGGTGGAATCGTAGGCGGCGGCCACTCCAAAGTCCGCCGCCTGGGTATTGAGCAGGCCCGGTTGGGTCACCGGATTGGGAAACGCGCTGCCGGGGCCGACGGCCGGGAGGGTGTATGCGGAGACCCCGGCGGCGGAGAGGGGGGCGCCGGTGAGGGACTGGAGGAAAATGCCGGGGGAGGCCGGATTGTCGCCAAAGCGGAAATGCGCGGCCGCTTCCGGTTCCGGGGAGAAGGCAATGCTGTCCAGGGAGCGCGCTTCGAGCCCGGCACGCAGTGGAAAACGAATGCGCAGCGAAGTGATGTTCTTTAACACGGCGGCGACAGTGTTGGCGCTGGCAAGCTCGGAGCCCGTCCCGAGGAACCAGGGGCCGGCGGTGTCGAGTCTGACCGAATCGCTCCGCCAACCCTCCGGAGTGAGGTCGGCCAATTCGTGACGCAGGGTAATCCCCGCACCCGTTAGCAGAATCTCGCCGCCGGAGTCGGGCGTGGATTGCAGGTGGCTGGTGAGGCGGCTGCTTAATCGGAGCCGCCCGCCGAGGAAGCTCAATTGATCGCCGAGGAAATGAGCCGGGGCGTCGATTTCGATGATAACGTCGCGCGCGCCCTCGTAGGCCCCGAGGTCGATCGTGCCCGCCTGGATGCGGCGCTGGCCGGCGACGTCGTTGAGGCGGGGGTTGGCGGCGTTGTTGCCGGCGTTGCGGGCGGGGGAAGCGGCACCGAGGCGGAAATCGCCGAGGGCGGGGGCGATGAAGGCGGGGGCATTGGCCGGGAGGGTGCCGTCGAGATTGCTGCCGCCGGGGTTGCGCCCCTGCGCGAGGGAGAATTGGAGGGCGGGCGCGGCGGCGGCGAGGTTGGGGCGCATGGGGTCGCCCGGGTCGGAGTCGGTGTTGGCCCAAACGATGGAGTTGGTCAGCGTCGTCGTGCCGGTGCCGTTGTGAAGGATGCCGCCGGTGAAGAGCCCGGCGACGTTGGCGGAAACGGTGGCGTTGATGAAGGTGGGGCTGCTGTTGACGACATGAACCGCGCCCGCGTTGCCGTCGGCGGTGTTGTGGGAGAAGAGGCAGTTGGTGAAGGTCGCGTTGGTCGTCTGGAGGTGGAGGGCACCGCCACTGGTCGCGCTGTGGTTGCCGACGAACCGGCAGTCGATGAAGACCGGGGCGCTGGCGTTGGCGTAGATCGCCCCGCCGAAGCCGTCGACGGCGGTGCCGCGCCCGGCGGTGGTGGCGTTGTCGGCGAAGAGCACGCGGGAGAAGGTCGGGCTGGAGGCGTTGAGGTAAACCGCCCCGCCGACGTAGGCGGCCCGGTTGCCGACAAAGCGCAGGTCCTCCAGCGTGGGCGAGCCGGACGTGATGCTGATGAGGCCCGCGCCGCGGGCGGGCATGTCGGTGCCGGGGGCGTCGGCGTTGCCACCGGTGATGGTGAAGCCGCTGAGGACGGTGGCGGCGTTGGCGCCGGTGGCATTGACGACGTGGTAAACGTTGTCAGAAAAATCGCCCGGCACGCCGATGTCGCCGGAGAGCACGGTGCCGTTGGTGGCGGGGTCGCGGTTGCGCTGGGAGCGGTCCGTTTCGCTGCCGGAAAAGCCGCCGTAAACGGCAACCTGCGGTTTGAGCTGGAAGGTGTCGGAGCGGTCATCACCCGGTGTGTAGAACCCAGCGGCGACCCAGATTTCGTCGCCGGGCGTGGCGGCGTCGAGGGCGGCGGAGAGTGCGGTGAAGGCGTCGCCCCAGGAGGTGCCGTCGTTCGCCCCGGTCGCCCGGGCATCGACGAAATGGTAAACCCGGACATCTCCAAACTCGACCGCTCCGATATCCGGCAACCCGTGCGGGCCGCGCGGAAACCCGCGCTGATCCGCCGCTATTGGCGTGGCGAGGACGATCGCGCCATCAATCGCCGGACTCCCCGCGAGCGGGGGCATCGTCTCGGTCGGGCCGCCGTAGTCGCCGAGCGGCGCGAGCAGCGGATCGCCGGAGGTCAGGCTGAGGGTGGTGGTGAGTTCGCCGGAGTTGCCGATGTTGGCGTCGGTGGGCGCATCGTTTCCGGCGACGATGCTGTGGGTCAGCGTGACGCTGCCGTCCTGGATAAAAATTCCGCCCCCTTCGCGTTCTGCCGAATTGTTGGAGACTGTGGTGTGGGTGAGATAAAGCAGATCGGTATTGTAAATCGCTCCACCGTCCAATGCTGTCGTGTTTCCCGAAACGGTAGACTGGATCAGCGACAGGGTGTTTGAATTGCCGATGCCCCCGCCACCGGTTTCAGCATGATTACCGGAAATCGTGGTGCGGTGCAGGGTCGCGGTGCCCTCGTTCAAGACTCCGCCGGCTGCAAGATCGGCAATGTTACCGGAAATGGTGGAGTCGAAGACGGTTAGAGACCCGTTTGAGATGACACCACCGCCAAAGAAGCTGGCCCGGTTTCCCGTGATCCGGGAGCGTTGAATGGTGGCGCTGCCGGGGTCCATGACATGGAGACCGCCGCCCTCCGTCGCGCTGCTGCCGGAAACAACGCAATCCTCCAGGATCAAGGTGCCCAGAATTTTGATCGCTCCGCCTTGCGGTCCCAGCGGGTCATTGGGCTGGGTCTGTCCGTCAACGATGCGAAGTCCCCGCAGCGTGACCGTGCGTCCGGCGTTGATCACGAAAATGCGCGACTCGCCCGGATCGTGAATGCCGTCGCCATTGGAGTTGCCGGAAATCGTGATGCCTTCGGGCAGCGCGGAGGCATCGATGGTGACGTTTCGGTTAATCGTTATCGCGCTACCGCCCAAAAAAATCGTCTTCCCGGACAACGCCGGGGCGAAGGTAATCCGGCTGACCGAAGCGTTGCCCACCAGCCCGCGCAGCGAGTTAGATCCGGAGTCGGCGAGGGTGGTGACGACTCCAGCGAGGTTCACCATCGCCTCGACCTGCGCGAAGCCGCCGGGATCACCCCCGGCAGGCCGCCATTCGAGGTTCGTCCCCGCCGTCGGCGCGTTTAAGAGCGACCACCCGTCAAGGTCCTGATCGAATGAGCTTTGACCGGGAGCCGTTGCCCCGAGACTCAGACAGCAAACCAGCGTAGCAAGGCCGAATCGAAGGAGACCCGGAGGAGTAGGCAGAGTGGAAGGATTCATCGCATCAAAACATGGGCGCATTCATTCCATTAGAATTTCTCATCGCTTGGACCCCTCTCCGAGGAGAGATGCTGGCCGATTCGTCCCAATCCTATTCAATTCGTCCGGGACACACCCCAAAAGAGCTGCTGACAGCGTTTGACTTCGGCAAAAATTGACCTTACCGACTCCCATCGCTTCGCTTCTCTATTCTTTGTTCACGACCGATTCGGTTCCGGAAAAGGATCGCTTCGCGGCTTGGCGGGAAGATATCTCGGCGCTCTTCGATGTGGAGGAGCTGCCGGTAAAGGACGAAAAACCGTTCCATGCGACCTTCCATGCCTACCACTTCGGTCAATCGGTGGTTGGGGACTTAAAGGCCACTGGGGGGCGTTATCTGCGCTCCAGCCTCAAGGTGGCACGGGACGGAATGGACGCCATCCTGTTGCAGCTTTTCGTGGAAGGCGGCATTGAAGGCGGCGTGCAATGCGGGGTCGGCAACCGGAGGACCGGGGCCGTGGCCGGGGATATCGTCGTGTTCGATCTCGGCCAGTCCCTCGATACCATTAACTCCGACTACCACGCCATTACGATCCTCTGGCAGCGCCAGGCGATGGAACAGGTGATCCCCGAGATCGCCCGCTGGCACGGGCACGCCCTGCCGCCGGGGAACCCATCGCTGGACCTCCTGCGCCGCCACATCCTCTCCTGCCGCGATCTCGCCCCCCGGTTCAGCATGGAGGAGGCGCGGCGCATGGAGGAGGCGACGCTTGCGCTGGTGGCGGGGGCAATGGCGGGCAACACCGTCCCCGCCGACCCCGCGTCCGCCGTCCCCTTCGACGGGGTCCTGACGTATCAGATCAAGCGCTACATCCGTGAAAACCTCGGAGCCTCCGATCTGTCGCCGCGGCAGATTGCCCAGCGATTCGGCATCTCCCGTACCCAGCTATACGCGTTGCTGGAGCCGCTCGGCGGGATTGCCCGCTACAACCTCCGGCTCCGGCTGCAACGCTGCCTCGCCGACCTGCAGAATCCTGCCCAGGCCCACTACCAGATTGCCGAGATCGCCTACCGCTGGGGCTTCAGTAACCTCGGAACCTTCAACCGGAACTTCCGCAAGACCTTCGCAGCCACGCCCGGCGAAGCCCGCACCCAGGCCCTGGGCGGGAAGCCCCTCCTTCCGCTAACCGCGCCCTCCAGTCTCAGCCAGCACGGCACTCGGGACCACCACCGGTGGTTTCAGGCAATCGGCCTTTGAGGTCAGCCGAACCGAGACCCGAGCCCTTCCGATTGGGATTGGTATCCGAAAAGGTGACCCTTGCGCAAAAATTGGATAAACCGGATTAAAAATTGAAGGACCTGAGAGGATGGCTTTCACCCCCCTTTCGATCGCTGAGCCTGATAGGCCTTTTCCAAGTAAATCCACATAAGAGAGCCCCAGAAAAAACCGATCACCGTGAAAGTTATCAGGGAAATGATGAGGGCTCTGAGCGGGTGCGGAAGCGGTGGGGCCGAAAACAACTGCATCGCCATACAAGTAAGCAGCCCCCCCCGTCACCCCCCAAGCAAAAACCCCGTAGAACCAAACAAAGCGTCGTTTACCGCGTTCCCGCATAATGGCCCACCGCTCCATCTGCTTTCTATTCATCGCCCGAAAGCTTACGACGGAGGATTGGAATGAAGCAATTTAAAACGCTCCACCCTGTGAATCGGAAGATCTCCCCCCCCTTGAACGCAGAACCGCCTCCAGGCAAGTAATCGACCTGCATTAATTCCCGCCCCGCCCAGCAACGGTGCAGCTCGCCCCAACACGCCACCACTCCATCCCTCCTCTATTGCCTGCCACGCTCCAAACTTTGGCAAGTTTGGCTCCGGGGGACGGAATCGGGTGTGATCGCAAAGGTTGTCACCTTTTCAGTGGCGTTTCTCCGCGGTCGCGACCGTCGCGAAGTCGGCAGCCTCACCGTCCTCCATCAGCGGTTTGGGTTTCCTTCCCCTTCGAAAGCCGAGCCACCCATTGGCCGCACAGAAGCTCTCTACCCAGGCTACCGACCCCACCGCCCAGCTCTCACTGAAGGCGCGGATCTTCGAGCGAAGCCCCGATTCTTCCGCCAAACCCGCTACAGGCATCGCTTCCTCCTTCGTTGCACCGGCTGCCGGGCTCCGCTGATCTCTCCGAAGAGGCCGCATTCCCGGACCCATCCGGCTGCACAACCGCGCCCGATAGCGCTCATGCCACTTCGTCGTCCAAGTCGCCTTGCCCTCGATTCGGGCGATCCCCCGCCGTGCCGCCGAGCCACCCGCGCACGCCTCCCCGAAACCACTGAAACCATAGGCACCCGCGTCCTCCACCAATCCTGCCCGCACCGGGTTCAAATCGATATAAGCCGCCACCATCCTTTGCGCCTCCGTATCCGCCTCCACGATTACACTGCGGAAACGCTCCGCCCAGAAAGTCCCCACCGTTCCGTGCTTCTGATTATACCATAAAGTAAACCGCGTCTTCACCTCCCGCATGAAGACCGACACATCCCCCATCCGCGCCTTCAAGCGTCGACGAATCCCCTCAGCGGAATCCCTGTTCTTAGTCAAAATCACCTCCAGATCATCCGCATCCAAGCCCAGCGAAGCGCAACGCGTCACACCATAGAGCGCCCGAAACCGCCCCACCAAACCCGCATCGTCGAGGTTTTCCGTCTCCTTCGGATCCAGCCGTACGAAGATGTGAAAGTGATTAGCCAAGAAGCAATAGGTCAGCACCTCCATCCCCGCGAACACCGCCTGCGAGCGCATAATATGCCGCATCGCCTCCATCGCCTCCTCATCCATCAAACGCCTCTTCTGCACCACCCTCGAAATAAGGTGGTGGCACGCCAACCGTGGATACTTCAATCTTCTACAATATTTTCGTCTCATGACCCATATCCAAACACTCACCGAATTTTCGTGTCAATCTTGTAATGTTCAGAACATTAAAAAATCCACAATCCACCGTCAGAGTGCCAGCGGCCTTGGCAAATCCACCCGTCTTCAGCGCCGCAGCTCCTCTGCCGCCATTCGCCCCATGACGGCAAAGTCCGAAGTCACCCAACTGCATCCAAAGTCTGCTGGCCGGTGAGCCAATGAAGACACAGGGAAAGCTCCGTTCGGCGCACGCACTCGCCTCCTCCGCGTTGGCCGTAACGAGCGCGGCATAAAGCGTGGGGGTCGCGCGAATCGCCCCACACACATTGATCAACCGCTGGCCCTGATACGTCGCCAGAATCACCCGCCAGCCCTGCGCCTCGGCCACTTCCAGAAGACCTTCGTGGATGCGCGGAACCCAGGGGTAGAGCCTGTCGAGGTTGAACAAAATGACGGGGCTTTTCACGGTTGATGCAAAAACAGGGTTTTGAGCCATCCCGTCAACCCGAGACTACCCGTTCAGCCCAGCGCGAGGTCCGGGAAAGGCCCGTTTTGGCTCTTACAAGCCAACGAGGCCCCCCGCAGATCCGGACGAGTCCCATGAAGGCATCCAGTTCCTCTTGTAGTGGGTTCGTTACATGACGGAGGGAACGACTCAGACGGGGTGGCCTCCCTCCTCTTTCTCTATTTCCCAAGGGGTGGGTCAAAGCCAAACGAACGTTGACATCCTCCTCATTCGCTCAACGCGCAATCTGTTCGCTCAATCCCCGCATGAACCAGCTCACGTTACTCAAACGCTCCCGTCAGGTCTTCAACCTGGACGTCTATTTCTGATGTATTGAGGCGAATTCTATGGTTTCCGAGTCAACAAGCAACCGCTCATAGCTTCCAGTGTTCACCACAAAAGCGCACCGGTTTGGTTCCCTTGAAAAACTTGGCTGCTTCACTCGCCCATCGGCAATACCGGTTGCGCGCTTCCAGCGTGGGAGCGACACGGGACGGACTTCGCTCCTGCGCGGACTGCCGCCAACCCGCCGCAGCCAATCTCCGGAAGTGTTCACGGTCTGCTTCAGTCAATCGAGCCATACCAGATCCTCATTTTCTCTAGCTCATCATCGAGATCAAAAAGAGCCAGATAGTCGCCGAGTATCTCCCAGTCAATCGATTGGCGGGATTCCGCACAATTTTCCACGATTTGCCGGATATCGGACCAATCCCTGTCCCGGCGCCGGGGATCATTCACCCCGGCCTGGACTTTTAGCCCAATGATATCCTCCACCTGCACAACCGGTAACGCGACCCCCTCATCCACGGCAATGCGGTCGGCTCGATCGAGCATACTGAGCGTCGGCCCCCGAAACGCGTGAAGTATATAAAGGCGTCCAAGCTCCAGATCGCTCGACTGGTAATGGGAGACATTTTCATTCCGGAACACCCGCTCGTATCCGGCCTTGCGGAAAATCGCGTCCGCCACATCCAAGTCTTCGAGCATCAAAATGAAATCCAAATCGACCGTTGATCGTTGCACGCCTCTTAGCGCCATCGCAAAACCACCGATTAAAGCGTAGCGCACCCTGGCAAGGTCGAGCGCCCCACAGACATTTCCAATGACTCTGAGGAAATTCATACCCGAAGGTTGGAAAACCCGACACCAAAGCCAAGTCTGATCTCTTCCAGCCTTTACCCTTCCCCCGTAAATCAATTCAGACACTCAGCCCCCCCAAAGGATTTCGCCGCCACCTCCAGTGCAAAGATCCCGCACAGCTCCTTTGCCTGCTCGCGCACCGGCTTCGCTCAAAGAGCGGAGGTAGAGCCGGTAGTGGATGAAGTTCATGTCCGAACTTATGCATCATTGGTCTCATTGTAGAGCCCGTCCAAAAAGTTGGGATTTTGCGGGCGCGATGATTGATCCAAGGGTAACGGTGGCTTTTGAGGGCCCGGAGGGGCTCCGCGCGCGTCAATTCGACGGGACGTCTGGAGGCAAATTCGAAAAACACCAGAACCACCCCAAAAAACGCCGTTTGCGGGCAAGCGGAGGCCAAGGCCTACCCGGTTTCCCGAATTTTGGGCGTCTATGTTTTTCGAAGGGCTTTCGCAACCGCTGGAAGAGTCTCCGGCGATCATTTGCCCGATGGTGAACTGGGGAATGCGACCGAAGTTGTGGCAGGTTTGACGTGATACACGCCTCCTCCACTCCGCTTGCACCGAAAGGTTCAATCAATGACGGGGCGGTGAAAATTTCTACTTCATTTGGCCTTCGGATGGTTCACACCTTGAAACGTAAAGTATTTTTATGGATGTCCTGTTTTATCTTTTCTGCACGGCCATGTTGAGGGTCTTGTGGCCATTGACGGGAAGTGCTGCCGG
>JAFIGE010000096.1 GCA_020831585.1 Opitutales bacterium
CCGCCTGCGAGCGCATGATATGCCTCATGGCCTCCATCGCCTCCTCATCCATCAACCGTCTTTTCTGCACCACCCTCGAAATAAGGTGGTGGCAAGCCAATCGTGGATAGCGAAGTCGCCTGCAAAACTTTCTCATGACGCCACTCAAACACCTGTCTAGCCTCTGTCAATGCTGTAATGTTCAGAACATTAAAAAAAGTTCCTAGTGCCAAATCGGGTGTGGATTCGGTTTTGACTCAAGGGGCGGCAGCGCCTGACAAAGTTTGTATTACACCCGGTCGCCGGTCGCGTCACGATTTTGCAAAGACGATAGAAACGGGCTTCTTTGACTGGCCAACAGGAGGTGGCGAGGTAGGGTATTTCAATGATCCCATCCTCTCTCAGCAGACGCCGTTTTCTTAAGAGTGCCGGACTCGCCGGATTGGCCACCGGGCTCACCTTGCCCCCTCTTTCCGCCGCCAAGCCGCCGCCGCGAGTCGCCGCCGGGAAGGCCCGCAACGTTATTTTCCTCGTCTCCGACGGCATGAACATCGGCACGCTAATGCTCGCGCATCAATACCAACTGCGTCGCATGAACCGGTCATCCGCTTGGGTTCAGCTCATCGAGAGTAAGGATGCCGCCGTGCACCGCGGCCTCCTCGATACCGGTTCGGCCAACTCCATGGTCACGGATTCGGCGGCGGCGGGCAGCTCGTGGGGCTGCGGTCACCGCGTCAACAACGGTACCCTCAACATCACCCCCGACGGCAAGGCCCAGCGCACCATCCTTGAAAAAGCAAAGGAAACCGGGCGCAAGACCGCCCTCGTCACGACCACGCGGGTCACCCACGCCACCCCCGCCTCCTTTGCCGTAGCCACGGAAAACCGGAACGCGGAGGATCTCATCGCGGAAAAGTATCTCGATCTTCGACCCGACATTCTTCTCGGCGGCGGCGCTCGCCACTTCGACCCGACGGCGCGCACGGACGGGCGCGATCTCGCCGGGGAGTTCAGCCGGGCCGGTTACAAGCTTTTCCGGTCCGCCCAAGATTGGCCCTGCCTGGATTCAAACGACCGCCTCCTCGGGCTCTTTCACCAAACCCATCTGCCCTTCGAAGTTGACCGGCTGAACACCCCTACCCTCCGGGAGCAGATTCCGAGTCTTGCGGAAATGTCCCGCCGCAGCCTCGCTCATCTCGATACGCACCCGGGCGGATTTTTCATACAGATCGAAGCCGCCCGCGTCGACCACGCTGCCCACGCCAACGATATTGCCGCCACCCTCCTCGACCAAATCGCCTTTGATGAAGCCGTCCAAGTGGCCCTGAAGTTTGTCGAAGGGCGCGAAGATACCCTGCTCATCGTGACCACGGACCACGGCACCGGCGGATTGCAGGTAAACGGGCGCGGGCCGAGCTACAGCCACACGGATCAACACTTTGATCGTATCCTCACGCACACCAGCTACGACAATTTTCTTGCCGGATTTCCGCCGGGTCCGATCAAGGTTTCGGCCTTTGCGCGGGAGTTGCCGCGGATTTTTCCCGGCACCCTGCCCGACGAACCAATCGAGGAGATCCTCGCTCCGGTGAACAAGGCCCGTGGTGCGCGCGGCGGCGGGAGTTGGTCACTCGGGGGAGCAATGCGGCCTCACCTCTTGCAGGCCACGAGCATTGGCTGGACCTCCCATGAACACACGGGCGAGTTCGTCGAGTTCACTGCCATGGGGCCGGGCAGCGATCACTTCGGGCGCCTCATCCTAAACAAAGACGTCCACTGGCACATGTGCGAGGCCCTGGGCATCCGCGCCTGACCGGGTCAATATCCGGCTCTCTTGGCTATCTCCGCTTTTCGCTGATCGTGTGCGTCGGCTTGACTAAGCTTGCGCCCACCTGCGTGAAAGCACCGCCCGCCGCACGCGCCCCTTCCCCATCCTCACAAAAGAGCCCGGGTCGCCCAGCCACTGGCTTTCAGGCCTCCCCGAACAATCATAGGCGTCAAGGGTGCGTAATTTTACGCCAAATAGCCCATGGTCGGCTAAGACGGTTGACAAGAATCTGCGCGACCCTGTTCATCACACTTTCAGAGTTAACGCTCGCCCTCCGCACCCTCTCTTTTTCGATGACCCAAGAAATGTGGGAAATAAAACGACTCCATTTGAAGCCCGAATTGGTCTGGTCCATGGCCATGAGCAGTTTGCGGCTGCGCATGGGGCGCACGCTGCTCACCCTGCTCACGGTGGCGGCTTGTTGCGCGTTTTTGCTCTTCCTTCTCACCGCCCCGATTTCCGATGACCCCGCCGACCGGCAGATGTGGGGCCTGATGATCACCCTGAGCCTGATCGTGAGCGCGGCGGGGGTGCTGAATACGATGCTGATGTCGGTCACGCAGCGCTACCGGGAGATCGGTACGATCAAGTGTCTGGGCGCGCTGGATTCGTTTGTCCTCATCAGCGTGCTCGTGGAGTCTGCCATGCTCGGCTTGGCCGGGGCCATCCTTGGCATTTTCGCCGGGCTCCTCCTGAGCGTCGTCATCGGGTCAATTTCCGTGGGGCTGGGCGTGTTTACGGCGGCTTATTGGTCGGGTGTGTTTTGGAAGATCGGCGCGGCCGCGCTCGTGGGCTTGTGTCTGACAACTTTTGGGGCGGCCCTGCCCGCTTACATCGCCGCGAAAATGCCCCCCGTGGAAGCCATGCGAGGTGAGAAATGAGCCATTCCGCACAAACAACCGACGCCGCCACCAACCCCGCCGACTACTGGGGGGCCGACCTCTCCCAGCAGGTGGACTGCACCGTCATGGCGCGGGGTGTGAAGATGGTCTACCGCATGGGCAGCGAGTCCATTCAGGCCCTCGCCGGGGTGGATGCCGACATCTTCACAGGCGAATACATTTCCATCATGGGGCCTTCGGGTTCGGGCAAGACGACCTTTTTCAATGTCGTCGGCGGCCTCATCAAGCCGAGCGAAGGCAGCGTCTACATCGACGAAATTGACATCGCCCAGCTCGACGCCGGAGAGCTCGCCTGGCTGCGCTGCCGCAAAATCGGTTACATCTTCCAGAGCTACAACATCGTCAAGGCCATGACGGCGCTGGAAAACGTCACCCTGCCCATGCTTTTCGCGGGCGTGCCGCCGGATGAGGCGCAGGACCGCGCGGTCGACATCCTCAAGCGTGTGGGCCTGGGCGAACGCCTCCTGCACACGCCCAAGGAACTTTCCGGCGGCCAACAGCAGCGCGTGGCCATCGCCCGCGCCTTTGCCAATCAGCCCGCCATCATTCTCGCCGACGAGCCCACGGCCAATCTCGACCTGCGCACGGGTGAGGAAATCATCGCCCTCATGAAGGAGATGAACACGGAGCGCGGCGTCACCGTGATCTGCTCCACCCACGACCACAAGATGCTCGATATTTCCGACCGCATCATGTGGATGCAGGACGGGCGCGTGAAGAAGCTCGCCCGCCGCGAAGACGTCGAGATCACCATTTCCAAGATGAAGGAGGAAGGACATTGAGCACGGCGGATGAATTCATCGTGGCCAAGGATGTGCAGCGCTATTACGCGAGCGGCACAGAGGTGGTGAAGGCGCTCGATGGGGTGACGCTCTCCGTGCGGCGGGGCGAATACCTCTCGCTAATGGGGCCTTCGGGCTCGGGCAAGACGACTTTCTTCAACATGATCGGGGCGCTCGACTTCCCCACCGGCGGGAGCATCCACCTCGGGGGGCGCAACCTCAAGCAGCTCCGCGCGTCCGAACTGGCCTACCTGCGCTGCCGCAACATCGGCTACATTTTCCAGAACTATAACCTCGTCGAGGTCTTCTCGGCCCTGCGCAACGTCACCTTGCCCATGCGCTTTCTCGGGCTCTCCGAAGCGGAGGCCATCGCGAAAGCGGAAAAAATCCTTGAGCGCGTGGGCCTGGGGCACCGCATGCACCACCTCCCCGGCGAACTCTCCGGTGGCCAGCAGCAGCGCGTGGCCATCGCCCGCGCCCTTGCCAACGACCCGATGCTCGTCCTCGCCGACGAGCCCACGGGCAACCTCGACACAAACACCTCCATTTCCATCGTCAAACTGCTCAGCGACCTGAGCAAAGAAAAGAACGTGACCATCGTTTCGGCCACGCACGACCACCGCATGCTCAATGTCTCCGACCGCGTCGTCTATATGCGCGACGGCCGGGTCGAACGCATCCTCAACCGTGATGAACTCCAAATTTCCGTCGGCTCCATCGACTCCTGAGGGCGCCCCCCCCGCCCGCGAAGGCTTCCGACCGGTCCTCACCATCGGCTTCGGGCTGCTTCTCGTTGCCGTCCTCACGCCGCTCACCCAGTTTCTCACCATCCTCACGGTCAACACCGTGGTGGAGACGTCGACGCCCGCCGGCTGGGCCATGGGCATCATCTTCAGCCTTGCTCTGACGGCTCTCGCCCTGCGCTCCCTGGCCCGGCGAAACCTCTGCAGCCGCGCCGAGTTGGCCCTCCTCTACACGATGCTGGCGATCGCCGTGCCGGTGATGAACCTCGGCCTCGTGCGCCCCTTCTACAACGCTACGCACGCCGTCCTCCGCGAATACGTTTATCAAGGCACCTCGACCTACCGCACGGCCTACAACGTGCTCGACGAGAATTGGTTTCCGAAAATCCCCACACGCGAAGGTTACGCCTGGAACCGCGCCGACCGTCTCCTGCGGCTCCTTGAGGACGGGGAGGCCCTCCGCCGCCAGCGCGAGGCCCGCCGACAACTCACCCTTGCCCTCACGGATGAACTCATTCTCCGCGACCTCCTTGAAAAGGCCGCCAGCGATCCGAACCATCCCGACCTCCAGACCCTCCGCGCCCATGTCGACCGGCTTGGGCTCGATGGGGCCCAAGACGTGCGCGCCACGGGCGCTCCCGAAAACCTCGCCGCGCTCGGCCTCGAAGCCCCGCTTGCGGAGCGTGCCCGCCTGACCGGCGAGCGCAGCGCCGCCCTCCGCGCAGAGTTGGGCGAGACGCTCATGAACTTTGGCGAATGGGAGGCGAGCCTCCTCGAAAGCAATCTCGCGGCGATGGATTTCAGCGCCCGCCAGCGCCTCGATGAAGCCACGAATGCGCTCTCCGACGAAGTGCGCGCACGCCTCCTGGGTCAACGTGACCGGCTCGCTGAGCGCGAGGCCCACATCCGCTCCGCCGTGAGCGCCCTGGGCTTTGGCGACCGCGCCGAGCTCCGCCGCACCCTCGTGCAGAACGAGGGCACCCGCGTGGGCACCCTTTCCCAATCCGCCTTCGATGAAGAGCGCAACAGCTTCATGTTCCGCCTCAGCCGCTCCGAGCGCCGCGCCCTCATGCAGCAGGACGGCACCGAGGCCCCCAACCAGAACCTCTGGGCCTTTGAATACAGCATCTGGAGCGACACCCAGGCCCGCGAGGTGCGCGACCGCAACTCCTTCTGGACCAATTTCGGCGACCTCGTCGACCGCCTTCCCTGGGGGCTTTATCTGCGCCCCTTGTTTCTCTGGGGCTTCCTCTTCCTTTCGATTTATTTCTTCCTCATGTGCCTGGCGGAGTTCCTCCGGCGCAAATGGGTCAGCCGGGAGAACCTTTCCTTCCCGCTAGTGGAGCTGGCGGACAACATCATCCGGCACGATTACCGCCTCGAAAGCAGCAACGATCCGCTCAATCCCGAGCGGCGCAGCGGAGCCTTCAACTCGCTCGCCATGATCGGCTTTGCGGTGGGCTTCATCATGCTCTTTTTCGAGGCCATGTCCCACTACGGGTTCCTCGGGATGGATTCGGTCATCTATTTCGATTTCAACGATTCCATTTTCAACCCTGCGGGCGGGGCGATGCGCGAGATCCCGGCGATGGTCTTTGTCCTCTCGCCCATCATTATTGGGATCGTCTTCCTCCTCAGCCTGGAGGTGGCCTTCTCCATCTGGGCGACCTTCCTGCTCTACATTTTCATCTCGTGGGTCGTGCGCCTGGCCAACCCCACGCTGGCCGACAGCAACTGGACCGGATTCGGCGACGGGCGCTTCCACCCCTTCCCGATGGAGCAGATGCTCGGGGCCTGCCTCGTCTTTGCCGTCTTCATGCTCTGGAAGGCGCGCAGCAACGCCGCCTATCCCAAGACGGCCACGGAGCGCGCCGAAGCCTACCTCCCGCCCGCGCTCACGCGCTGGGGTCTCCTTTTGCTGCCCCCGCTGATCTTTGTGCTTCTCTGGAGCACGGGCGTGAAGAGCATCAGCCTCATCCTCGCGCTCTCCATCGCCACCCTCGCCATCGCCGTGGCGGCGGCCCGCGTGCGCGCGGAGACTGGCCTGCCCACCTTCCACGTATTCTACGAGTCGACCAAGCTCCCCATCGTTCTCGGCCTCACCGGGATCAGCGGCGCGAAGGCCTATGCCGCCTTCATCAATGTGGTCTTCCTGCCCATGACGCTGCTCTTCCGCACCCTCCCGCAACAGTTGGAGAACATGGAGCTGGCGCGGCGCCACCGCATCCCCTACCGCACGGTTGCCTGGAGCGGCCTTCTCTCCTTTGTCATGGCGCTGGCCGTGGGCATGACCAGCTTCCTCCTCTTTGTCTACGCCATCGGGCAGGATTTTTACGGCCAGTCGGCGCTGCCCCCGCAAAGCGGCAGCCCAAGTGCCGCCGGCCTCGCGACTTATCCGCTCTGGGTCTCGCACTTCCTCGGTGAACCCGGCCTCGACCGCTTCGACCAGATCAACTGGCTGCGCGTGGGGGCCATGGGCGTGGGCGCGGCCGTCATCGGCATCCTCCTTTTCTGCCGCCAAAAGTTCCTCCGATTCCCCCTGCACCCGGTGGGTTACCTCGTGGTGCTCCTGAGCATCCACTACGCCTGGGTCTCCCCCTATATGCGCACCGACGCACCGGCTTTCATTCAGGCATCCACCCTCTGGGGCGGGGCCTTCGTCGCCTGGCTGATCAAAAAGCTCATCGTGAAATACGGCGGCATGAATTCCTACAAGCGTGCCAAACCCTTCTTCATCGGCCTCGTCGTGGGCGCGGTGGTGTGTGTCTTCTTCTGGAACTCGCTCCACCTCTTCGCCAACCTCTACGCCAGCTTCTCGGATTCGCCGGGCGACTTTGTCCGCCCCTTCCGTGAGTTCACCCCTTACATTCCGTCCCTCTACTGATGCGCCGGTTCCTTCGCCCATATCTTTCCCTGGTGTCCCTGCTCGCGCTGAGCACGGGGACGGCTGATCTCACCGCGCGTAACCTCAACGAGGAGATCGCGGGCCGCCTCTCCCCGCCGCAACGCCAGCAACTGCAGATCCTGGACGGTCTCTCCGTGGCGGGCCTTTCCGAAGTGGCCGAGGCCACCCGCGCGGAGCGCCTCCGCGAGCGCACCGCTGAACTCCTCGCGCTCGACTTGCCTACCATTGGCAGCCGCACGGTCGATGCCACCGGGCGCTCCCCCATCCACCATTACATTGAAGAGCGCATTCGCGGCCTCGAAGCGCACGGTGTGGAATTTGTCGGGTCTCTGCGCTCCAGCATAGCCGCGCCCACTTCCCTCGACCGCCGTCTCGATCCGGCGCTGCGTGAAGCGCCCGCCGCGCTCGCCCTCGGCGAAGCGTCCTGGGCCGTCCACCCTCTTTGGCCGAATGGCCCCATGCCCTCGCTCACCCCCAGAGACGGGCTCAGCGGACCGCTCGTGTATGTGGGCCGGGCGGACTGGGAGGAAATCCGGCGCATTCCGCTGGACGGAACCATCGCGCTGATGGAGTTTGGCGGAGGCCGCAATGTCGAGCGCCTCTTCTCCCTCGGCGTGAAGGCTGTAGTCGTCGTCGAGGACGATTTCGTGATTTACGAAAACGCCTCCGGGCTCATGTCCTCCACCCCCCTGCCCTTCCCGCGCTTTTACATCGGCCTCGAAGCAGCCGGGGACCTCCCTGAGCGGGCCCGCGCAAGCACTGCCGACCTGCGTGCCGGGGGAGCCGGGCAAACCGTGCATCTGACCGGGGGCAATGTCTACGAATCCCGCCCCATCGAAAGCCTCTTCGCCTATCTGCCGCCGACCGATCCGGTGCGCTTCGAAGTCATGGCGGATTCGCTCCTCGGACTCATCGCCTCCGACTTCGGTCTCACTGCCACCGACCTGCGCGAGGCCAATCAACTCGCCCCCGGTACGGCTCTATCCGAGGGCCAGCGCCTCCTCATCCCCGGCGGACGCGGCCAATACACCGTGCGCACGGATGACCTCCTCAACCGCGTGGCCGCCCTCTACGGCAGCTCTCTAGCCGAGATCCGCGAGGCCAACAACCTCGCCCCCGGAGCCACGCCCGCTCCCGGCGCGGCCCTCACGCTGCCCAACCGCGAAGCGCCCCTCATCGTCTCGGCACACATCGACGGGGCCTCGATCGTGCCCGACGCGCCCCACGGAGCCCGCGCTATGGCCAACCTCGCCGGTGCTCTCAGCCTCATGGAGCACCTTGCCACGAGCCGCCACCTTAACCGCCGCCGCGGTATTCTCTTCTCGTTTATCGACGGCGATACCCTCGCGGGCACGGGCACCCGCCTCCTCGGCGAATACCTCTTCATTCAGGAAAACCGCCTCGACACTGCCGGAGGCAGCCGCGGCCTCACCGACGAACAGCTTCTGGCGCGCTATGAAGCCGGTCTGCCCTGGCTCATCGACGGCTCCATCCCCGCCACCACCGCCGACGCCCGCTGGCTCGCCGAAGAGTGGCTCATGGGGCACCTTGAAGACGCGCGCATCGGCCTCGCCGAGCAGCGCATCCCCATTGTCCTCGCCCTCAACGAAGCCACCGATCCGGCCGAACAAGCCCGACTCCGCGCCCAACTGGAGAATATCGAGAGCGAACTGCGCTTTGTCATCGATCTGCGCGTAAACAGCCTTGCCCTCCGCCGCACCACCCCGGAAGAGCGCCTTCGCGCCCTCAGCACCCTCCTCGACGATCCCGCCAATCAGGAGCGCCTCACCCGCTACAACCTCACCCGCGACTTTCTCCGCGACCGCTATGTGCGCGAGCTCGATGAAGAGCGTACGGTGCGCGCCAACCACGAGAACAACCTCGCCCTCGGCGGTCGCCTCCTGGGCCTTATCCGGGGAGATGGCGGCTCCACACCGCGCATGGGCTGGCACCTCGACCTGCTCGACGGCAGCCACCACGTCGGCACCGCGATGGCGCCCCCGGTCGATCTGCGTCTGCGCCAGTCGCCCCGTGCGGCCTCTTTTCAGCGCCGCCTTGCCCCGCGCCTGCGCGCCGTCGCCGCCCACGCTGCCACCACCGTCGGCTGGGAAGAAACCTACACCTTTTTGAGCGACGAGGACACCGCCACCCTGTCCGTCATCCCCACCCGCCTGCCGCCGCTCTACGACGAGTTCTGGCGCCTCGCGAATGTCGCCCTCATGCCCCTCGGCGGCCAAAACGACCGCCTCACCCTCATCGACACCCCCGCCGATACACTCGACAGCCTGAATTTTGCCAACCTCTCCGTGCAGGCGCGGACCGCTTTCACTGTCCTCCGCCTCACAGTCGAGAGCACCATCGACTCGACCGTCGACCTCAACATCACCCGCCCGGAGATCTCGCGCATCTCCGGAGCCACCGTGCAGTTCAACATCCGCTCAGGGATCGACGCCCGCGACCCGGTGGCCGGCACCTATGTCTACCTGCCCTTCACCGCCGGAGATGGTGGGCAGAGCCACACAAACGCGCACATGTTCTACGGTTACCGGCGTGGCGCGGTTGCCATCACCTTGCTCAACGGCAGCTACCGTATGCCCATCGAGCTGGAAAACTTCAACCGCAGCCCGCGCATTTTCGCCTACTGGCTGGACCGCGACGAAGCCCTCTTCCGCCGGGTCATGACGCAAGGCCAAGTGGGCACGCAACCGCAAAGCAATGCCTTCTCCTACCGCCGCAACGGAGAGGTCGAGCGCAACCTCGTGATGATCGATTCCTACCCGCTCGTCATCTTCCCGGGCAGCGATCCGCACACCTACACCCCCATCGGGGGTAGCCCGCGCGGCCCCAACCGCATCGAGCTGATCGACGCTGTGCGCCAGGGCGAGCCGCGCGATTTCGCGGTGGACAATCCCATCATGGATTTCCGCGAAACCAATCTCGACAGCGCCATCCTCCACCTCCCCGAGGGCATCCGCGTGCGCGCCATGGTCCGCCGGGGTCTCAACTTCCGTATGCTCCTTGTGGGCGACGTGGTCGTCGACGGAGCCTCCGCCCAGGGCCGCGGCTACCGCATCGGCCCCGGCCCCGACGGTGACCGCAACATATTCCTCACCCTCACGCCCTTCCGGATCGCCGAGGAAATGACCGCCCTCGCCCGCCACCGCGTCGAGGTCTACCGCCGCTTCGGCATTTCCGCGCGCTCGCTCGATCAGGCGGTGGAGCGCAGCGAGGAAAAGCTCGCCGAGGCCCGCGAGGCCAAGGAAGCCGGTGAATGGCGCGAGGCCATTGGATCATCCCGCGAAGCCTGGGGCATCCTCGTGAAGAGCTACCCGCGCATCCTCCAACTTGGGCGCGAGGCCGTCTTCAGCGTCATTCTCCTCATGGCCTTCCTGGTGCCGGGTGCCTATTTCCTGCAGAAGCTTCTCGTGAGCGCCAAGGGGATCGTCGGGCAGCTCGCCTGGACCGCCGGTATCTTCACCGTCGGCACCATCTTCCTGAACTATTTTCACCCCGCTTTCCGCGTCGCCCTCTCGCCTTTCATCGTGGTCATCGCCTTCACGATGATTCTCATGTCGACCATTGTCATCGGGCTTTGCTATGGCCGCTTTGAGGTCTTGCTGCGGCGCTTCCGCACCTCCTCCGGTGAGGTCGAGAGCGAGGAGATCAGCTTCTTCAGCTCGCTCGCCACGGCCTTTTCGCTCGGCGTGTCGAATTTGCGCAAACGCATGTTCCGCACGGTCCTCACGGTCCTCACGGTCACCGCCCTCACTTTTTCCATCATCGCCTTTGTCGCCATCCGGGGGAGCGATGCCATCTCGCGCACGCCCGTGCCGCTCGACACCTTCCTCGACGGCGATGCTGTCGAGCCCCTGCCGCCCGCCTACGATGGCATCCTCTTCCGCAACTTCCAGTGGCAGTTCTTCGATGGGGCCCGCGTCGCCGCACTGGAGACGGAGTTCGGGGGCTTGCTGGAGCTCACCGTGCGCGCCCACTACCTTCAGATTGAAGGGGGCAACCAAGCCGCCCGCGAAGGGGTGAACCAGATCCCCGTTACCTGGAATGGCCGCACCCATGTGCTCACCGGCATCATGGCCTTCGAGCCCAACGAGACAAATTTCAGCGGGCTCCACCGCGCCGTTTCCGGTGAACAGTGGTTCCGCGCGGGAGGCCGTGCCGCCGACGGCAGCCGCATCCTCGCCGAACGCGCCAGCGTGATCCTCCCCGACGTCGCCGCCGCCACCCTCGGCATCACCCCCGAGCACATCCTCGACGAAGCAGGGAACCGCCGCCACGAGGCGGAACTCCCCCTCGTGCGCATGAGCAACCGCGATTGGCGCGTCATCGGCATTCTCGATACCGGTCACGCCAACCGCATTCGCGATATCAACGGGCGCAGCCTCGCCATGGTCGATTACCTCCGCAGTGGTTTCAGCCCGGCCGTGAGCGGTGAGCTGGAGCAGGAGGGCGAGTCCATCCACATGAACTGGACGCAGCTCGCCATCGTGCCCTTCGCCGCCCGCAACGACGTCGGCGCACGCCTCCGCTCCGTCGCCCTCCGCTTCCCGGACGATCTCGACGACGAAAGCTTTTTCCGCGATGTCGCCATGCGCATCAACACACCTTTCTTCGCCGCCGCCGAGGGCGAGGTTAGCTTTGTCGTGCCCCGGCAAAAGGTCGATATGGCCGGTCTGGCTCTCGTCATCCTCCCCGTTATTCTCTGTATCCTCATCGTCATGAACACGATGCTCGGCACCGTTGAGGAGCGGAAGGGCGAGGTGGGCATGCTTGGGGCCATCGGTCTCTCCCCGCGCCAGATCTCCTTCCTGATGTTCTCGGAGTCGACCGTCTTTTCCATCCTCGGGATTGTCCTCGGGACCTTTGGAGGCCTCTTCTTCGCCAATGTCGTACAGGGGCTCAATGCGCGCGACATCGAGTTCCTCAGCGGGCTCTCCTTCAACTTCACCTCGCTCCTCTCCATGCTCCTCGCCACGGGGACGGGTTTGGTCGTCCTCATGGCCACGCTCATCCCGGCCCGCCAGGCTGCCGCCCTCGCCGCCCCCAGTGGTATGGCCGCCTGGGAACTGCCCCCGCCGGAGGACGACGGGACCATCCGCTTCGACCTGCCCTTCACCCTCACGCGTGGCAACGCCGTGGGTATGGCCGCCTTCTTCCGCCAGTTCCTCATCAATCACACCGAGAGCACCAGCGAAGGCTTCAACTGCCGCGACATCGCCTTCACCCAGGAGATCGACGACACCGGCAAGCCCAACCTCATTCTCTCCTGCGACATGTGGCTCACGCCCTATGACCTCGATGTCGCGCAGCACTTCCGTATGCGCCTCTATCCGGGGGGCACGGAGGGCGTCTTTATTGTGCGCCTCGTCCTCACCCGTTTCTCCGGTTCGGAGGACAACTGGCAGCGCACCTGTTACAACTTCCTCAACCTCGTCCGCCAACAGTTTCTCTTCTGGCGCAACCTCGCGCCGGAGATGCGCACCCGCTTCATCCAGCAGGGTGCCCAATTGCTGAAAGAGGAAACCCGCCCCGCAGAGACCGTCCAAGCATGAGCGCCGATCACCCGCAAGACACCCCCGCCCCGGCGGCCGCCCCCAAGGCGAAAAAGCCCAAGAAGGAAGAGAGCTTCTTCGATGCGAAGTTCTCCATCGAGGCCATCCAGAACGAGCCCTACGAGGGCGGCTTCACCTGGCGCACCGTGCTCGGTGCCTTCTTCATCTGCTTCGTCATGCTCCCCGGCATCATCTTCATGGGGCTCATGATCGGGCAGGACCTTGGCAGCGCCGCCGAGTGGGTGACCATCATCCTTTTTGTCGAGATTTCCCGCCGTGCCTTCATCACCCTCCGCAAGCAGGAACTTTACATCCTCAAATACACCGCGAGCCAGCTGACGAGTGTCGCGGGCGGATTATCTCTCGGCGGCGGCATGTTTGCGTGGCTCGTGTGGAACCGCTACATGCGCAACTCCGAGGCTTTCCACGCCTTCGGTATCGCGCACGAAGTGGCCGACTGGGTCGCCCCCTATGGCGACGCCGCCTACCAGAGCTTTCTCTCCGCCGTGTGGCTGCCCGCGATCAGCGTCATGCTCATGGCCATGATGCTCTCCAAACTCACCCAGCTCTCTCTCGGCTTCCTCGCCTTCAAGGCCACCGCCGACATGGAGCGCCTGCCCTTCCCGCTCGCCCCCATCGCGGCCGAGGGGGCCATCGCCCTCGCCGAGACCAGCCAGGACAAAAACAAGAAGGGCTACCGCCAATACTGCTTCTCCGCCGGCGTTATCATGGGCGTGGTCTTCGGGCTCCTCTATATCGCCGTGCCCACCCTGACGGCCGCTTTCTTTGGACGCCCCTTCCAGCTCCTCCCCATCCCCTTCCTCGACCTCACCACCTCCTTTGAAAAGTGGCTCCCGGCCGGTACCATCGGCCTGAGTCTCAACCTCGCCCTTCTCTTCTTCGGCTTCGTCCTCCCCTGGCGCATCGTCATCGGGATGTTTGTCACCGCCATCACTTTCCAGATCATCCTCAACCCCATCTTCCAGCGCATGGGCTGGATCCCCACCTGGGCACCGGGCAAGGATGCCATCGAAACGCACGTCGCCACACAGATCGATCTCTACATCTCCGTCGGTATCGGCACGTCTTTCGCCATCGCTGTGATCGGCTTCTGGGGGGTCTTTAAAGCCATCGCCAAATACCGCAAAAAAGGTGAAGAGGACGAAGATGGGCACGGCAGCGGTTTCGACCTGAAGAAACTTTGGGAACGCGATATCGCCCGCGGCGATCCGCCCACCTGGGTGGCTCTGGCTGTCTGGATCGGGGCCTCCATCGGCTTTGTCTGGCTCTCCCACTACCTCGTCAACGGCGGCCTCCCGCGCGAGGAACACTTCAGCATCTGGTGGCTGGTTGGCTTCGCTTTCCTTTTCACGCCCATCAACACCTACATCAATGCGCGCATGTCCGGTATCGCCGGTCAGCACGCGGGCGTGCCCTTCGTCTCCGAGGCGGCCATTTTCGCCTCCGGCTTCCGCGGGGTGAACATCTGGTTCGCGCCCCTGCCCATCCACAACTACGGGCAGATGGCCGACCTCCTCAAGGAAACCCAGCTCACGCGCACCAAGTTCACCTCCATTCTCAAGGCCGAGCTGCTGGTGTTCCCGCTCATGATCGCGGCCTCCTTCGTCTTCTGGAGCTACATCGTGGGCCTCGGCCCGATCCCCTCGGAGAATTATCCTTACGTGCAGAAGTTCTGGCCGCAGTTCGCCCAGCTTCGCGCGCTCTGGGCGGCCTCCATGCAGGAGGGGCAGAGCCTTCTCCTTGAGTCCCTCAAGCCCGGCCTCATCGGCTTCTCCCTCGTCGCCGCGCTCAGCCTCTTCGGCCTCTTCGGTGCCCTCGGCATCAGCGCCCAATACATCTACGGCGGACTCGGCGCGATGGTCGCGTATCCCCACAACGCCGTTCTCATCTTCCTCGGTGCCGTGCTCGGGCGCTATGTCTTTGCAAAGAAGTTCGGCCGCGAACAGTGGACCAATTACACCCCCATTCTCGCCGTCGGCTTCATGGCTGGCATGGGCCTCACGGGCATGTTCAGCATCGCCCTCAACTTCTTGTGGACCTCTATCGGCTCGTCCTATTAACGACCACTTTTCTGGTTAACCTCATCAATCCCCCTGTAAAGAACCCATCCCGTATTAAATGACTAAAGTTCCAGAAGGAGAAGAATGGCGCGCCATGGACGGTGCCCGCGATCTCTACGATCCGGCTGCCTCGGCGACCGTTCTTCGATCCGCCCGTGATGGTATCCGTGAACACCGCCAGGGTGACGTGTCTCTCCGGTTGATCGACCGGAAAGGCCGTCCCCTGCGCGGTCTGCGGGTGGACATCGAGCAAACCTCCCACGCCTTTCAATTCGGCGAAGGCCTTTGGGCCCTCGACGCCATGTGGCGCGACGGCGAATGGGAGACCGGTCGTTGCCGTGCTTACCGCGAACGCTATCTCGAAGTTTTCAACGCCGCCACCAACCTCTGCTACTGGACCGAGCGCCCCCGCAACGACGCCTCCAAGACCGAGGACCGGCAGGGCGAGCAGCGCGTGGAAAACTTCGCCGCCACGGTCGACTGGTGCCTCGCCAACGGCCTCACCGCCAAGGGCCACCCGCTCTTCTGGTCGATTGACAAATGCACCCCCGACTGGGTCAAACGCTACGACCTCGACACCCGCATGAAGTTCGCCGAAGTCCGCGTGCGCAACCTCGTCGCCCGCTTCAAGGGGCGCGTCACTGTGTGGGACGCCGTTAATGAGGCCCTTTGGGAACCCGCGCCGAAAAACCTCTCCAAGCGCGATTGGCCCCACATCGAAGCCGTGGCCGATATGGCCGAATACATTGCGCCGGTCATCCGCTGGTGCCGCGAGGAAGACCCCGACGCCCTGTATCTGATCAATGACTACGGAGTGGAAAATGAGTCCAAGGGTGTGCGCACCTCCGATGGCACCGAAGTCACCGCCGCCTCCCAGCGCGCCCGCTATATCTCCCTCGCCAATCACCTGCGCGATACCGGCCATGCCCCCGACGCCCTCGGCCTCCAATCCCATACCGGGTGGGTGCAGAACCACGCCGAGCAAACCGCCGTCTACGACCAATATGGCGAAGCCGGCTGGACCGTCCACATCACCGAGTTTTGGGCGCACATCAAAGACCTGCGCGCCAAGCACCCCGAAGTGCCGGAAGCCGATTTGCAGAACCTTCTCGCCGAATACGTGGCCAATTACCTCACTGCCGCCTTCGGACATCCGGCCGTCGGGGCCTTCTATTTCTGGGGCTTCATGGGCATGGCCGTAGAGTGGACGGAGCGCTCCGGGCACCTCCTGCGCCCGGTCTTCCACCGCGTGCGCAAGCTCATTCACGAAGATTGGAAGACCCGTCTCTCCGTCACCACCAACGACGAAGGCCTCGCCACCTTCCGGGGCTTCTTCGGCGATTACTCTCTGCGCCATCAGCCGACCGGCGGACCTGTCTGCGGTATCCGCTTTTCGAACACAAAGGGCTTTGAGGGCGTGCAGTCCATCATCCTCGACCAAGGAAGCAGCCCGTCATGAGCATCTCCGCACCTCCGCCTGTTTCAGCTCTCGCCGGTCCACGCCTCTGGATCGACGCAGAGGGCTTGCAAAAGCGCCGCGCCGCCATCGCCGATTCGGCCCTCGCCCCGGTCCTGCAAAAGTGGACGGAACAGGCGGCAGCCCTCCTTGAAGAGGCATTTGCGCCCGCCACCGATCCGACCCTTGGCACAGAGGATGCCGAAGATCGCCTCGACCTCCTCACCACGGCCCATCTGGCCACGGGAGATGCCCGCTTCGCCCGCCAGGCTATCCGGATCGCCATCGCTTTCATGGCCCGCGCGGACCATGGCAAGGATCTCGGCAAGGCCCTGGTCGCCTACTGGGGAGCCATCGCGCTCGACACCTGCGGGGCCGCCGCTGACCCCGCCGATACCCGCGCGCTCGCCCAACGGCTCGGCCAAATCGCCCAAAGCTTTTCCGAAATCAGCGACGGCAATCCCGACAACCCCTTCAACAACTGGTGGGCCGTCACCCACTCGGCCAAGGGCCTCGCCGCGCTCGCCGCCCTCCCCTATGACGCTTCCCTCCAGAGCGTTTACGAGGATGCGCTCGCGCGCGTCCGCTTCTATATCTCCAACTACGGCGAGGCCGGGCATTGCTACGAAGGCACGGGATACGGTCTCTACGCCTTTTCCTATTGGGGGCCCTTCGCCCTCGCCGCCCGCCACGCCGGGGGCATCGACATCACCGACCAATGCGTCGGCGTGCCCAATATGGCCGCCCTCCTCGCCGCCCTCACCGTGGCCCTCCCGCAAGAGCCCGCCGGAAGCGGCCTCCAACCCACGCCCGGTGCCTGCGGACGCCGGATCTTTTGGAATGACGATGGCGGCAACAGCCCGCCAACCGGCCTCACGCTCCTTCTCATGGGCCTCGCCCGCCCGGCAGACCGCCCCGCTCTGCGCGCCTTCTTTGACCGCCTCAACGGCCCCGAGGGCGATCAGATCTGGTCGATTGCCGACCGCAAAACCCTCTGGACCTTTCTCCTCTACCCGCTGGATGTCGCTCCCGCCGAACCGGACGAGACTTTGCCCCATCACCACTTCGACTACCGCACCGGTCTCGCCCTTTTTCGCAACCGCTACCGCGACGGGCACGACTGCGTCTTCGGAGCCTACGCCAAAAACTGGCACGGGGGCGGGCACGCCCATGATGACGCCGGGAGTTTTCGCTTCATCGGCCTCGGCGGCGAATGGGCGCAAAACGGCGGCCAAGCCAAATTTGGCCCGGAAAACCAATGCGCCATCCTCGTCGACGACCGGCAGGCCCCGCCCAACTGCCCGCACGTGCCCGGCAAACTCCTCTACACCGAAGCCTTCCCCGACGGCCTCGGCGGTCGCGTGAGCATGCGGCTCGACCGCACCTACGCCGTCTCCCGGCTCGACCGCCACTTTCTCGTCGATTACTCGGCCGCGCGCACCGGTGTTCCCGCCCTCGTCGCCGTGCACGACCGCCTCTGGGATGAGCACGCCCACGAGTGGGCCTGGACCCTCTGCCTGGGCCCCCATACCCGCTTTGAAGAGGGTCCGGATGGCCGCACCTTTTTCCTCCGCAGCGAGCGGACCCCCGTCTACCTCAAGGGCACCATCCTTGCCCCCGCCGAGTTCCATCTCGAAGAGCGCGAAGGCCCCGCCTCGGAACGCACCTTTGCCAATGGCAACCGCGTCGAATATCCGGGCGTGCGCCACATCCGCGTCAGCAGCACAGGCCACCAAACGGAATTCCTCGTCATGCTTACACTTCAGGAAGGCCCCGCTCCGGAGTGGAAGACGGCCCTGGTTGACGGGGTGGCCACCGCTGTCTCTGAGCGCCTCTCCGTGGGCCTGCGCATGAGCCGCTGGCATGAGGGTCCCCTCCAGCTCAATCCCCTTTAATCCCCCTTTTCCCGTTTCGAATAATCCCTAACCCGCGAACTGATATGCCAACAGCCGCCATCATCGGCGTTACCGGATACGGTAACGTCCAACTGAACGTCCTCCACGAACTCCACCACACCGGAGCCCTTTCCCTCAAGGCCGCTGTCGTTGTCAATCCCGATCAAGCGACCGAGCAACTGGCCCTCCTCCAAAGCATCGGTGCCCGCGTCTACCCGAGTGACCGGGCCATGTGGGCTGAAGAAGGCGGCCAAATCGACCTTTGCGTCATCCCCGCGCCCATCGCCTTGCACGCGCCCATGTCCATCGCCGCCATGGAAGCAGGCGCGCATGTCTTCGTGGAAAAACCGCTTGCCGGCGTCATTCAGGACGCCCGCCGCATCATTGAGGCAAGCGAACGCACCGGTAAATTTGTGGCCGTCGGCTTCCAGGACCTGCACGCCCCCGAGATCCACTCCGCCAAGGAACGCATCCTCGCCGGAGAGATCGGCGAAGTGCACTCGGTGCGCGGCTACGGCCTCTGGCCCCGCCCGCCCGCCTACTACAGCCGCAACGGCTGGGCCGGTCGCCTTAAAGACCGCCACGGGTGGGTCCTGGACTGCCCCTTCAGCAACGCCATGGCCCACTTCCTCAACCTCAGCCTCTATCTCGGCGGCCCGGAGCTGCACCGCATGGCTGAGGTGACGGCGGTGGAAGGCGATCTCTATCGCGTGAAGGACATCGAAACCTTCGATGTGGGTGCCGTTCGTTGCCACACCGCCGACGGCCCCATCATTCACTTCACCGGAGCCCACGCCTGCGCCGAGTGCGTCCATCCCGTGGTCCGCGTCGAAGGCACCGAAGGCTTCATGGAATGGTCCCATTGCCGCGATATGTTCATCAGCCGGCATGATGAAGATCAGCGCAAGAACATCCCCCTCACGCCCTTTAACACGACCCGCTTCAACACCCTTGCCGACTGCGTCCGCCGCCTCAACGACCCCGCCGCCTTTATTTGCACCGCCGAAATGGCCCTGACCCACGTGGCCGTCTTCAACGCCATGTTCGCCTCCACCACCTGCACGCCCGTGGACCCGAAATGGATTGTCCAGGAGGAAGTAAGCGGCGAAATCAGCCCGAGTCTGCGGGGAGTCACCGAAGCGGTGCTCGAAGCTCACCACCAATGCGTCCTCTTCCGCGAAATGAAGAACCTCCCCTGGGCCACCGCCACCGGCACCCCCTTTCCCCTCTCCAGCCTCACGGAATACGCCCTCGCCTAGGCCGCCCGTGAAATAGCGTCGCCGCAAAACACGAAAGCGGAGGCAGCAGCCAAAACCCCACCGTGGGAAAACGGTGCGGCCTCCGGTTTCCGGCCTCCGGTTTCAGGTTTCAGGTTTCCGGTTTCAGCCCTCAGCTCTCAGCCCTCAGCTCTCAGCCGTCACCCATCACCCATCAGCCATCGCAGCCCAGCTGCCCCCGAACGCCTTCGTCGACTTCGACTTCGATACCGAGACCGAGACCAATTTCGTACCCCTCCACCCCTCCACCC
>JAFIGE010000097.1 GCA_020831585.1 Opitutales bacterium
TGGACGATGCGGGTCTGGTGGGGCGCTTTCGGGCGCTCTATGGTGGGACGCGCTGCGCTTCGCTGGGGCTGGATGCGGATGATTTGGAGGTCATTCTGAGGAAAAACGGAAGCTCCGCAGAGGGCATCCGTCGACGCCTGAAGGCGCGGATGGGGGATGTGTCCGTTTTCATGCGTGAGGTGAAGACGCGTTTTACTTTTTGGTATAATCAGGAGCGTGGGACAGTCGGCACTTTCTGGGCGGAGCGGTTCCGCAGTGTGGTGGTGGAGGCAGATACGGAGGCGCAAAGGATGGTGGCGGCTTACATCGACCTGAACCCGGTGCGGGCAGGCTTGGTGGAGGACGCGGGGGACTATGGTTTTAGTGGTTTTGGGGAGGCGTGCGCGGGGGACAGGGCGGCCCGGCGGGGGATCGCCCGAATCGAGGGCAAGCCGACTTGGACGACGCAATGGCACGAGCGCTACCGTGCACGGTTGTGCAGCCGGATGGGACCGGGGACGCGACCTCGCCCGCGAGACGAACAGAGACATTCCGGAGAGGCGGAGGGTGAAGATGGGCAATCGGCCGTTGTGACCGAGGGATCGCCGCTTCTCTCGAAGATTCGCGCCTTTACCGAGGGCTGGGTGGTCGGGACGGTTACCTGGGTGGAGAGCTTCTGTGCGGACAATGGTCGGCTGGCCTATCGAAAGGGAAGGAAAGCCAAACCGGCTGTTGAAAATGGTGGATCTGCTTTCACAAAGATCGCGATAGCGGCCAAGCGCCGCTGAAGCAGGGGCGCTTCCTCATTCTGCCAGTTTCTTCAGGCTGTTCCACACCGCTAACGCCGTCACGGCCTTTGGGGCCCGTTCCTCCGTGCAGCGAAGAGGATTCGTGGACTTTTCTGCCTCAGGAGATCCTTCTCACCTTTCGAGTGGGTCGGGTGCGCTACGAGAGCCTTGCTTGCCATGAGGACGTCTGCGTCCGGGCTGCTATGTTGAGCCGCTCCACCGATTGTCACCCATCGGGTATGGGCAGAAGATGCCGCGAGCAAAAAAATCGTCACCTGACTTGTTTTTTGCTGAAACCGGGAATGGGGTGCGCTGGTCGTAGGGCGGGGTTTGCTTTTCCGGGGAGGCGGGGTTGCCCGCCGGCTTGCCGCCTTGGCGAGGTTCCGGGGTCCGCGCCAGCCGGGCCATCAACGGCATTCGTCGGTGATGGATACCGGTCACCGGCTTCACCGCGCGCCTGCGATGCAACCCGGAACCGTTTCGACCCGGCCCCCTTTGGGGTAAGGGTTGGGCTTCGGAAATGCGGACGCGTTGTTCAGGGAAGACGCACGACGCGATAGAAAGCTTTCTCCTCGGTGTAGGTGGGATCTTCCAGAGTGGCTTCGCCGCCCCATGCATAGGTTGTGGCTACCGTGACCCATGTGTTGTCGCCCATGGTGAGGGATTTTTGGAGGGCGTATTCCACATTGTCCTCAGCTTCAAACGAGATCGAGAAAGAGCCTGTCGCGCGATCCGCTACGGGGACGCTGGTTATTCGCGGTGCCGAAGGAGGGGCGGGGGAGGGCACAAAAAGGAAATCGATGCCCTCGACCCCGGACCCGGCAGCAATCTCGACAACCCTCGCTGCGGCGAAGTTATCTGCGTTGGGATACCATTGCGTGGGCGAGTCCTCGGCCCATATGTCGCCGGCCCAGAAAATTTTGTAAGAGCCGGGAGGTATGCGCGAGAGGGTGTAGCCTCCGAAGCCGTCACCACCAAAGACTTCGTCTGTGTAGACAAGCTCGCCCGTGTCGGCGTCGTAGAATTCGATACGCCCATAGGTTCCGTGGCCGTGGCTGCCACCCGTGAAATCGGCGACCTGTCCGTGAAGGAGGCCTGTGAGCGGATCGTTGACAACGCGGAGAATCCGACTGGTGCGCAACAGAACGCCCCCAACGTATCCGCCGCCGCTGACAAGGTAATTGCCCGGGTGGAGGGTTTCACCGGCGTAGAAATGCCAGGTCCGGTTAGCTCCGATCCCGCCAAACCCACCTCCCGCCAGATCGCTGTTCCAGCCGACACTGACTTGAGTGAATGTGTCTGTGGCGCTGAAGAAGAAGGTATTGCGGTTTTCTTCGGTGGCTTCACCGGGGAAATTGGTCATGATGGGGTGGGTAAATCCGCTCCCGCTGATGCGGGGGGATGCCGGGATGGTCGCGGAAACATTTACCGGCACGGAGGAGCTGTCGGGGAAAACGGTGGTGATGGTAGCGGATCCGCTGTCGTGCACGAGGAGGCTGTAGCCCCCGAAGAGGCCTGCCTCATGGTAGACTTCGATGACCGCAGGGTTTGAGCTGGTAACCTCAATCGCATCCGCAAACGGGTAGATCCAAACTGGTTCATCCTCTGCGTCGGCGCCCGCTGCGTAGATGCTGACTTCGCCCTGGCTGGTGAAGTGTGCGCCATCGAGAGGGTCGCCCGACTGGAGGTTCCAGGCAAACGTCGCAAGATCCCGCACCCAAACGACCGCCTCTGCGGTCCGCGTGCGACCATGGCCATCGCTTGCGGTGACCGAAACCGTGTGCAGACCGGGCTGCCAACCTGCTGTTTCGACGCGTAGGATGGACCCCCCGGCTCCGCGCACGGGGTTCTCGTGGAAGCTCATTCCCGCCGCCATCCCGGAAAGGATCATGGCATCGCTGCCTGAGAGATGCAGACCGTCCGGGGGGGCATATCCATTGAAGAAGCGGACAAACACGGCCAGATCAGCTGCCCGGCCGGGCAAGGTCTCGACGGCATCGCCTCCGCCATGGCCCATCATCAGGGAAACGGGCTTCAGGGTGAGGGTGAAGTAGGGACTGGTGAGGCGAACAAAGCGAGATTGCCACGTGCGCACCCCTTCCCGCTCAATCACCACGGTCCCGCCAATTGAAGGATCACCCAGGGAAATCCGGACTTGTGTGTCGCTCCATGATTCGATCTGCACGCCGTCGCTGCACCCGCCCACAAGGACCCGCCCCGGTGCCGTGCCAAAGGCGCTCCCGTTGAGGGTCAGGGTTTGGCCGTAGGCCACCGCTGCCGGGGCCACACCCGCCAATTGGGGCAGCGGGCCGCTTTCACGGGGAGCGAGCAGGCTGGCGTTGCGCACGAAAAGGTGACCGTCTCCCGCATTTTCAATGGAGAAGCCCACGAGGCGAACGCGGTCGCCCGGAACGGTATAGGTTGCGGTAAAACGTCCGTATGCGGTATCGATCAGCTCCTCGTTTGACACGTGGAGAACGCGCTCAACCTGGCGCTGGCCGTCGCTGTCGATCATTTCGAGGGATACCGCAGCGGTTCTTCCGTCCAACGGCCAGAAGGCACTGGTGCGCCGGACATCGAGGCCGACTGTAAGCAAATCACCTGCCTCCAGAGGGACATTAACCGGTTGGCTGACCAAAACGCCTTGGCCAAATTCAGACATCCCCAACCACGGGGCGAGGTCGATGGCGTTTTCCGCCGCGACGAAAGGCGGCTGAGCGATCAAGACCGGGTTCACCTGCCAACCGTGGAGGACTTGCGCGAAGTTGCCGTTTTTCAAAATCTCCTGGGTGCCTGCGAAGACCAAGCCGGTCGAGAAGACGAGCCCGCTTAGGCAGGCAACTGCATGGTAAACGGGACATTTCATGACTCCCTCTGCTTTCTGATTGTGGGGTTTCGCGGAGACTGTCTCCGCAAGTTGTTGAAACGGATCATTGAGACATTCACCAGATTCATGGCATGACAAAGCGCACCCAAAAGGTCAATTTCCGAGCGACCCCCAGGGCCCCGGGGGCGCGGAAATTAGCCGCGCTGAAGGGTTCTAGAAGGCGATGCGGGGGTCGGCGTGATCCATCTAATTGATCGTCTTTGACGAAAGACGGATTCCGCTTGTCACCCTCGCCACGGATGTTGACGACGCGCGAAGCAGACGCTTCAACCCTTGTTCTGTGTCTTCCCCGCCTGTGCAAGCAAACCCGGTAATCGCGGAGCGCCCCGAGCCTGTCCTTCTCACTTACTACATTCTCGGATCGCTTCTGGTGGGTCCGCTATTCCCGGTCGCGGCGGTGGTGATGTATTTCCGCTACCACACCATGCGCTACCGTGTGACAGCCGAGGGTATTTCGATGAGCTGGGGTGTGCTTTTCCGGCGTGAGGTCATTATTCAGTTCTCCCGCATCCAGGACATCCACTTGCGTTCGAACGTGGTCGAGAGGTGGCTGGGTCTGGGGCGCATCCTCGTGCAGACGGCCAGCGGCTCGGCCGGTGCGGAAATGACCCTCGAAGGACTGACCAACTTCGAGGCGGTGCGTGACTTCCTCTACGAGCGCATGCGCGGTGTGGGCGATGAACCCGTCGCTGCGGGGCCGGCGACCAATAACCCCGAACGGGACGATGGCGGCGAACTGGCGGCGGCCCTCCGCGAGACCGCAGCCGAGTTGCGCGCCCTCCGCGCGGTTATTGTGGAAAGGAAAGGCGGGCATGATCCGGCGGCTTGAGGCGATTCTTCTGCGGGTGCTGCGCGTGCCCCCCGACCCGGCTCCGCCGGCGGGTGCGCCGGGGTCGCTGCGGATCTTCCGGGCCGGGCGAAATTTCTGGTTTCTGCGTCTTGTCGAGTGGACGGGCAAACAGCTTATTGCCGTGCTCGGTATCCTTGTCTCCGTGGCCCTGATTCAGGAGGCGGCCTGGCAGCACGCCGCCGCCGAGGTCGTGGAAACCGCCGGGGAAATGATTTCGGAAGAAGCCCCCATCCTCCCCGAGCGCCGTGGAGTGACGAGCTTGACCGGGCGGTTCGCCCCCGCGTTTTTTATCAACATCGCCGCCAGCATCCCGCCCCGCCTGCTCTTTTGGATGAGAGTCGTCGAAGGTTTTGCGATAGCGGGTTTTCTTTTGCAACTGCCGGTCACGCTTCTGCTTAACCGCCTCGATTACGAATACCGCTGGTATCTCGTCACCGACCGCAGCCTGCGTTTGCGCGAGGGGTTGGTGAGTGTTCACGAGTCGACAATGAGCTTCGCGAACCTGCAACAGGTGGAACTCCGGCAGGGCCCCCTGGAGCGCCTCCTCGGTTTGGCCGATGTGCGGGTTTGTTCGGCTGGGGGAGGCGGCGATTCATCCGGAAAGAATGATGAAGCGGGCCACCAAAGTCTTTTTCGCGCGGTCGACAACGCCCCGGAGATTCGCGACTTCATTCTCGAACGTCTCCGCCGCTACCGCGCCGCCGGCCTTGGGGACAAGGACGACCCCGATATTCCCCCGGTCGGTGGTCCATCCTCTGCGGTGGAATCCGCCACGCTCGCCGCCGCGCGCGAACTCAGTGCGGCGGCCAGGGATCTGCGCCGGGAGTTTTGTGGATAAGGGAAAGGGGAGCATGGTGAGGACGCGTTGGACGGCTTCGATGCCGTCGAGACGGGGCATGTGCAGGTCGGGCACAAGGATGTCTGGACGGGTGCGTTCGAAAGCGGCGACGGCTTATTCGCCGTCTTCAGCCTGGGCGACGACTTCCCTATCCTCCTGCATGTTTGAGAATATTGAGGAAAGTGAGGAGTCCATCGCGGACGGCGGGGTGATCTTCAGCGACGAGGATGCGGATGGCAGGAGGTGTCCTCATGAGGGCTCGGTGAGGGTAGGGACGGGAAGAGTGGCCCGGACAGTGGTGCCGTTTTTGCCGGTCTCGATGGCGAGGCTGCCTTGAAGTTGCGTGATGCTTTCACGCATGGAGCGGAGTCCGAGACCGGCTTGCGCCCGCTCCGGTTGCCGCCAGCGCCCGTTGTCGCGGATGCGCAGTTCGACCGCTTCGGCGGTGTGTTTGAGGCGGATGTGGATGTGGCTCGCGCCGCCGTGGCGGAGGGCGTTGTTGATGCCTTCGTTGGCGATGCGCAGGAGCGCTTCGGCATGGGCGTCGGGCAAACGCCGGGGCACTCCCTTCCGATCGAAGTCGCAGCGGAGCCGTCCGGCGATGAAGACCCGCTCTGCGAGGCTTTGCAGGGCCTGTTCCAGGGCATCGTGTTCGCTTCCGAGGGGGCGGATGGCAAGGGCCGAGCGGCGGGCCTCGGCGAGACCAAAACGGGCCAGTTCGCGGGCCTTTTCGGTTTGGTCCTCGGCCCCTGATTCGCGCCCACGCTGGCGGGCCTCTTCGGCTGCTTCGAGTTGAAGGAGGACGCCGACAAAGCCCTGCGCGAGGGTGTCGTGAATGACCCCGGCGAGGCGGGTGCGTTCGGCCAGCACGGCTTCGCGTCGATCCGCTTCGGCGCGCTTGCGCTCGGCAACCTGGGCTTTCTCCGCCTCCCGGGCCTGACATTCGAAAATCCTGCGTTCGATGGCGGAAGCGAGGGCGTTGGCGGCGGCACAGAGGGTGGCGATCTCCGTCTCGCTCCACTCCCGATCCGTTACGCAGTCGTCGAAGGTGATGGCACCATGGTAAGCGCAGCGCACAAAGATCGGGACACATCCCGTCGACCGGATGCGGAGGCGTTGGAAACACGCTTTGACGGCATCTTCAAACGCATCAATCGTTCTCCAGACGGGTTTCCCCGAATGCAGGACGGAGATAAAGCTGGTGGCCATCTCGTTGGGAAGGACACCAAGGTCCAGCTCCTTGTGGGAAGGCATTTCTTCGGCATTCCACGCGAAGCGCACGTGATGGGCGAGTTTGCCGTCCGTGCTCGTGACTTCTTCGAAATAAGTAATACGGTGGATGTCGATGGCGGCGGCGATGCGGGCGAAGGCGTCCGGTAGGACCGCCAGGTAATCCGGATTTTGCAGAAAGGCGCGCGAGGTGTGGCTGACGGCCTCCAGGAGGCATTCCCGGCGGCGCAGTTCCCGGTTGTCGCGCTCCGCGGCGGCGATGCGGGCCTCACGTTCGCGAATGGCCTCTTCATTGGCCTGGCGGCTTTTCAGGACGGTGGCCAAGGTATCGGCGGCGGTTTGGAGGACGGCGAGATCGGCTTCGCTGGGCTCGCGCCGTTGCGGGAAGTCGAGGGAAAGCGCGCCCCATGCCCTGCCCTCGATCGTGATGCGGAGGGCGATGACGGTGGCGTTGCCCTGCGCTTCGAGAAATTCGCGCGTATTGCCGGTGACTTGGTCAGTGTGAATGACAACAAGTTTCTCGTCGATTGGCCGGGAGATGATCTCCTCCGCTCCCCGGGGGTCGATGACGTGGGGATTGTCAAAAGAGACCGGGATACTGTTTTCAATTCCTTCACGAACCCATTCTTTCAGCATACGCCAGGTCGGTTGCCCGCTTTCTTTATGGGTGCTAAAGTCATAGAGGGTGGAACGGATGGCTTCGGAGGCTCGGCCGAAATGCCCTAGCCACTCGAGAACCCCGGCCTCAAAATCTTTCGCCTCAATCAGCAATCGCGAGCTGGTGACGATGGAGGTGAGCATGTTGACCGCCCGGTTTTTCTCCTCGTGGCGGCGTTGTTCGGAAGTTTCCCGGTCGATTGCCGCCGCGATGGAGTCCGACAGGAGCCGGATGAAATCCATTTCGTCGGCTTCCCAGATGCGCTCGTGGCGTTTGTCGTCCACCCCGAGCACCCAAACCGCTCCATCGGTAAAAATCGGAAACGCGACCTCCGATCCGGCCCCGCAGGCGATTTGCGGATCACGGAGCGCGGGGGGCAGATCGTGCACCTGGCTCTGGATGGGCTCCCCGGCAAGGAAGGCGGCCAAATCGGGGGCCTTGGCCGCGAAAGGAACGCGGATAAGTTCGGGTCGATTCATCTGGCGGGGCGTTCCCGGGCTCGTCCATTCGTGCAAAAGCTCGCAGTCGTAGCCGCCGTCGGTCCGCGCGTGGAGACGCGCAATGGCGACGCGGTCGGCCTGCAGGCATTCCCCAACCTGCGCGAGGAGCGCGGGGGCGGCCTCGGCCAAGGATTTTGTGCGCAAGAGGGTTTGTGCCGCTGCGACGACACTGCGCCACAGGCGGACGGATTTGGCGCGGGCGAAAAGATCAGCGTCGCCGTCGCAATGCGTTACCGTCATCGCCCCGGAGGGTGAGGTGGAAGAGGGGGATTGGTGGGCAGCAGGTCCCATGAGCGTGCGATTTGGGGACAAAGGCAAGGGTGGGATGGCGAATAAGGCAGCACATTATGAGCCTGTCTGGCCGAAGGACCATCTCCCTTTCGAGAGAGGGGCGGTCTACGAAATACCCGAGATACACAAAATTGGTAGAGGTCCGAGGCGGGAAAGCAGAAGCCACGGACATCGGTTTGTCGAAGGTGATGTTTCTTGGCAAATGTGCGAATCCCCCCGGCAGTTCAGCCAGTTCAACTCAAAAAGTGTACATCAGCCCCACGGTTACGGATTCCTGGCGGCGTTGCTGGATCAAGGGGCTTTTTCGAGCCCGCTGTCGAGCCAGGTCATGGTAAAGCGGGTAATCAAATGAAAGCTTTCCCCAATCGGGGCGGACCCTTCGGCAATCCATCCCCATTCGCGATGGCCGCTGCCGGAAAAACTTTGGGCACCTTGGCCGCTGGTCACGGCGGCGGTGCGGTTGACCGCGCTGGCAAACCAGGTGTTGAGGTGTTGCTCGGTGGCCCAGGTGGAAGTGATCCCGGCTTGGATGCCGATACCCCGGGGTAAAGGTGCGCGGAGCAAAAGCTCAAGGGTGAGACTGGAGCCGTGATCGTTGCTGAGAACATCGCGCTCGGCCCAACCGCGAAGCAGCAGGAGGCTGTTGCCGGGAGTCCAATTGAATCCAATCAAGGCCATTGCGGTGTCATCGATTTTATTCTGACCGGCCAACCAATCGTCATCACCCGGGTCGCGGCCCTCGCGCAGAATTACGCCGCCCATGAGGGTCAGGTCATCATTGAAAAACTGCGGTGCCAGCCCCAAAAACGGAGTTCCGATGAGGAAGGTGTCGAAGACGGCCCATCCATAGCGGGCATCGATCAAGGGGCGCGGCGTGATTTCGCTGCTTGAGGCACCGGGGAAAGTCGGCGCATAGCGGGCCCCCAGACCAAGGGACACATGCCAGCCCCCACGGCGATCCTCGCTGACCTCTTGGGCGCTGGCATTCTGCGGCGCGATCAAGGACAAGCCCAGGGAACAGAGCGCAGTTAGGGGAAAGGCGCGGTTTTTCTTCGGAGATTTCATGGTTATGGTTTCAGGCAAATTCGCTTTGAAGGGAGATTTCGGAAGTCTTCCGCATGGAGGCACGGAGCGTTGAGATCGCGCTCCCGACCTCAGGAACCGACGCTCCCACGAGCAGGAGATAAAAGGGCAGATGGTTCATCTGAAGAGGTTCACTGCGCGGAAAAATGCTTTCATAATGCAAGTGAAATGGGGTTTGCTTGCTTTTTGCAAGTATGAAATTTTGAGAGAATCTCTTTTTGTGGAGGTTTCTTGCCGCGAGCGGCAGCGGAGTGGTTGTCGAAGCGACCGGGCACGTCTGTGAGGAAGGCCGCTCTCTCATACTTGATCGGCGAAACCTCTCCAGATCTGGTAATCGTCACCAAAGTCATGGGATTTCCTTGCTCCGTTTTTCTCACCGGACACCGTGGAGGCCGTGATGGCTGCTTATCCCCGGGCAGTCACTTCAAGGCCCTTCCTTAACGATGATGTTTCCCCAAATTTCTTGCCTGAACCCGGCACGCCTTGCCGTGGTTGCCTTCTTCGTGCTTTGTAGCAGCGCTGCGGCCAGCGCGCTACCGCCTAACCCGACTCTTGACGCGCAGATTGAAAGCTCTCTGGCGCATGCCGCGACCCAGCTCACGGCCACGGTGGCCTATCTCGAAGACTTGAGCGCTGCTGAGAGCAACCCCGCGCGCCGTCCCCACTTTCCGCAGTTCACGGCCAACACCTTCACCACACCCAATAGCCCGCGCCCGCACGGCCACTGGCACACCTCCCACGCGACCAGTTCATTCTGGGCCAAGGGATCGTTCGCCGCCCTTCTCTGGATGATGGCCGATTTGGCGGAGGACCCCGCTGAACAGGGGGAATGGAGGGGCTGGGCGCGCAAATGGAGCGAACCCCTCCGGAACTACACCGGCAACGACTTGACGGTGAACAATTACGCCGTCTTCCGCCGCTGGATGGAGCAGGCGGAATCGGGTGCCGAGCGCGAGGCCCAGCGCCAGACAATTCTCGAGGCGACCCGCCTGCTCGTTGTGCCCTATGATCGCACCAGCAACACGGGCCGCTTCCTCGAGGAGGCGGGAATCTACGGCTACCGGCGGCGGGCCGCCACCGGCGTTTTCTGGTTTCACGCCTTCATCGACCACACGCCCAACGTCGAGCAACTCCTCGCCGCCTCCTGGCTCACGGATGATCCCGGCGAGGCCCTCGGGTTCCGCGAAAAAGCGGTCAGCCACATCCTCAACCTTCACCGCACGATGGGGCCTCTACGGTCGCCCGGAGAGGCCGGGTCCTGACAGCGGGCCTACTTCGACTGGGAACCGACCTCGGCGACCTTCGGTGAGTTCCTTTTCAATGAAGGCAAGCAAGGCTGGTCCGCCGCCTCCACCTGGTCCCGCGGGCAGTCCTGGTGGCTTTACGGTTGCGCCCTCGCCTATGATCACACGCGCCATCCCGGTGTCCTCGATGCGGCGCGGGCCGCTGCCCGTTACTACGTCGATCACCTTCCCGACAACTATCCCGAGCCCCACCGGCAAGCCGGGATGTTTGTGCCGGCATGGGATTTCGACTACGCCTACACAGTCGATTTCGAGACCGACCTGGATTCCTCCGCCGCCGCCATTGCCGCCGCCGGGTTGGTTCGCCTCGTCGCCGCCATGGGCCCGGACGATCCGGACTATGCGGACTTTCTCGCGGCCCTCGAGGGGACCCTCCTCAACCTTAGCGCAGCCCCCTTTCTGACCAATGATGAGGGCCCTGAAATGAGCATTCTCCGCCATGGCAGCTACCACCACTTCGCCTCCCTCGAACCCTCCAGCAGCTACGACAACGGCCTCATCTGGGGAGATTATTTCTTTATCGATGCGATCCTTGCCTACCGTGCCCTCCGCGCCACGTCCGTCATCGTTCCGGCTGCCCCCGTCGTCTATCTGACCGCACCGGGGACGGCCCTCTCCTGGCAGGCCCAATCGGCCGTAATCTACCAAGTGGAGACCTCAAACGATTTGCAGATCTGGACCGATCAAGGGCTCCCCTTCGCCGGAATTGAAGGAAACGTGGAAGCCGCTCTGCCAAATAGCACGCAGCCCCGATATTGGCGCCTCCGCGCCTGGTCCCAAGGGCTCCAAGAATAGGGCGTGAAGTAACCTCGAACCTCCGGTTCGGGGATTCCCGTCGCCAACAATTTGTCCGAGGCCCTCGCTACATCAGGGAGTTCCGTTTTCTCCGTTTCCTCAGGCTATCCGCGCCTCAGTTTATTTTGGTCCGACGAAAGGGCCAGGCGTGAGGTGGGGTCCGCTAACGGCTGCTAGCGGCAATGGCGGCGGCGATACAGCAACGCAAGGAGGCCCGCCACGCCCATAAGGGCGGCCGTTGTCGAAGGCTCCGGAACCACGACCAACTCCAGCTCGCTGAGGGTAAAGCCGTCAGCCAGGTCGCTCCCGAGAAGAAATCCAACTGTATCAAACGAGAAATAACAGACGTGCCAGAGATGAGAATCCCGGCCGTTCCGGTCTCGCGCTTGCGGATCGAAATGGTGCGCGAGGCATCCACCCCGCCCGCAAAAACGTAGCCGGCATAGTTGCTGAATGCGGAGATGGCGGTGGGCGTGCCCGTGCCTCCATGGTTGTCCGGGCTCACCCGCTGCCCCTGGCTGTCCCAGATCCCGACGCGGAAGTCGTTGCCTGCCCCCAGCGCGGATCCGCGTGGAAAGGAAACGGTGAAATTCAGAGTGAGCGACTCGCCCTGGGCGAGCATCACGGGATTGCCCGCACCCGTAAAATAGCCGAGGATGTGGCGACCCGCGCTGCCCGTGTTTTCGTGTTTTGGGTCATGGATCCCGTCGTCGCGGTCACGTTGCCAATGGCACCGGAAGAATACCACGCCATCGAATTATTCGCGAGGTCTTGCGTCGAGCGTTCCCCGTCTGACCACGTTTCGTTGATGAGCGTGTTGCCGCTCGTGTTGTGAGATGAACTGGTGCTCAACAAACTGGCCGAAGTGTCGGAATAGTCATAGACGACGACAAGTCCATTTCATCGGCGTCCCAAGTGCGGTCGTTATGGCATCTATCGATTCCCGGAACCCAAACCGCCTTGCCCACGATTACGGGAAAAGGCAACCTCGGAGCGCGCGCCACAAGCGAGTTGCGGTTCTCTCACGGCGGGCGGCAGATCGTGCAAATGCGATTGGATGGGCTCGCCCTTGAGAAACGCGGCGAGCTCGTTCGGTTTGCCCAATCGTTCACCCTCGAAGACAACCGCTGCCACAAAGATCTTGGCAAAGGGGCAGGGAAAGCCACGCTCGCCCCGAATGAATGTGGCTGCTGCTATCCTCCCGTTACTTTTGCTCGCCTCATCGGCCTTTTCCGAAATCAACCGACTCGATCGCTGGTTCCTCGTCGAAGACCCGCCGAACGCCAACTTCAGCGCGTCGCGGACCGGCAGCGGTGCCGGGACGACGGTCACGCTGACCGCCACGAATGCCGCAATTCCAAGCGGCACGGACATCGGATACCAGAGCTTCAACGGCAACACCGCCGAGGAATCGAGCGCAGGCTACACGTTTGATCCCGGCAGCGACTTCACCGTCGCGATCGATTACAGCATCACCTATGGCGGCACGAATCCACTCAATCTCGGCATCGGCTTTGGCATCGGTGAGGATGGAAATGGAGCGAACTCGGCAGGTGTCGCGCTCGCCCGCACCGAGGTGAATGTTTTTGGAAATCTCCTCCCGGCAATTGGCATCGGGGGCGCGGCCCGAATCGATGATGTGAACCAACCCATCGCCACGCTTACGGGAATCCTTAACGGCCTTTCAGACAACGGTTCGTTCTTTATCACCTACACCGCTGCCACTGGGACGATCACGGTGGGACGTTCCGCTACTCCCGGAGCGGGTGCGCCGGAGAATGCAGCGACCTTCACCGGGATTCAAAATTCCTGGCAGGGCCGCGATCTGATCGTCTCCTTTTTCATGCGCAGTGAGGGCTGGACCGGCGGAACCGCTACCGCCACCTTCGACAACCTGCGTGTGCTCAATGGCACGCCCAAAGGCATACCGCCCCGGGTCACGTCCGTTGCGCGGACGGGTGGCATGCTGGACTTCTCCTTCAAGGGCGGCACCGGCTGGGACTACTTTATCCAAGGCGGCACGGATTTGGTGACCTTTCCCGATGACCTGACCGGTGAACCCGGCACAGTCCTGTCCGAAAGCCCCGCAGGGTCCGGCATCTTCAGGGGAAGCGTGGATATTTCCGGCAAGGGAGACGCCTACTTCCTGAGGTTCACCGATCAGCCCCCCACCGGGTCGGGAGAATGATATTGATTAAGCGGTGAGGAGGCGGAGCTGTAGCCCGGCACGACGGAGATCCTCCTCTTCGTTGGCGCGTTCAATGATCGCTTGAGATTCTTGTGCGCTCGGCGGCACAAATCCAGGGATATTCAGCGTGCGCGATACCGCCATACCTGTCCTTGGATCAATTCGGTAAGGCAGCTCGCCTTCCGGAAGGGTTTCAACCGCAGGGGGGCCAACCCTTTTTCCTAGAGTTCGGCGATGATGTCCTTGAGCTTGCGTCCCTCGGAAGCGGCACGGATTTTCACCCGGCGCATCAGGGGATCGGGCAGATCAAGTGTGGTTTTCATAAGAACAGAAAGCCAGATCAATGGCTTGCTTTCAAGGTCAGCATGGCAGCTTGGCGGGCGCATAGAGGTGGGCTACCGGCGAGGTCACCGAGCTAGCCATTTCTAATCCGGTTGACCGTCAAATCGACATGCATTGAATTTGATGTATGTGAACAAGTTGGAAAAACAACAGGGTGTCAGGGTTAAGGCAGCGGGGTTGATCCGGGAGGCATGACTGATCGGTGAGGAGGATGATTTGACTGCGACCGGCCTTATTGGGGGCCCTTCATCATACCTTTCTTTCCCACAAAATAAACGAAAGGGGTGAGTAAGATGGAGATGCTTTACGGGGGGAGAGGGTTCGTGTATTTCGTGTGGTTAGTGGATCAATGCTGTGGAGGAGGATGGGGTCCACGAAAAACACGAAATACACGAAAAAGGGTGAGGGCGTGGATGAGGGCGCTTTGTGGGGGGCGTGGGTTGATGTATTTGCTGTGGTTAGTGGACTGTGCTGCTGGTAGAGGGGCCACGAAAAAGGCGAAAGGGGTACGACTGCGGCAAGTTGAGACATCTTCTCACCCCCAGCGCTCGATCCAGTGGTGGACGCGGGGTGGGGTGGGGGCTTTGTGGAAGGCTTTGGCGGCGTCGCGGAGGACGGCGTCGGAGCGGGTGATGCGGTCGTGCTGGCGGAGGTGCTCCTCCCAGGAGGCGACGCGGAAGCGTTCTTCGTAGAGGCCGGGGGTGTCGGTGCGTTCGGTCAGTTCCCAGCCGCTGGCCCCGGTGCGTCGGCGGGCGACGCCGAGGGGGCGCATGGCGGCGATGAAGGCGGGCGCGTCGGCGGGGTCGATCTGGTATTGGATGGACACGACGATGCGCGCCTGCGGGCTGAGGGTGCCGGAGGCGAAGTGGACATCGGGTTCGGGGGGGAGGTCTTCGGCGGGGGCGAGGTCGAGTTGTTTGACGCGTTCGAAGTCGCGCCGGTGGAGGATGAGGGCGGCGGCGGCGAGCAGGCCCATCGCGGTGAGGATGGACGGGCGGGTGCCGAACTGGGCGGCGCAGGCACCCCAGAAGAGCGCACCGAGGGCGATACTGCCCTGGAAGCAAAGGAGGTTGAAGGCGAGCGCCCGGCCCCGCACCCAGGGGGCGGAGGCGGCATGGGCGGAGGGGTTGAGGGTGGAAATGCTGAGCATCCACCCGATGCCGCCGAGCGGGGCGAGGAGGATCATGACGGGTCCGCCCGGAAGGGTGGCGAGGAGGATGCCAAAGAGAGCAAAGGCGGCCGCCCCGCAGGCCAGGATGGCGCGCAGGCTGAGGCGCTTGCGCAGCCGTGGGACGAGGGAGGCGGCGATGACTGCGCCGAGCCCGTAGGCGGCCATGAAGGCACCGAAGGCGGCCGGGCCGAAGTCCCACTCGCGCCGGGCGAGAAAGGCGAAGAGGGCAAGGGCGCAGGAGGCCGGAAAGACGAAGCCGACCATGCGCTGGAGCACGATGACGAGGAGGGGCGCGTGGCGCACGTAGCGCATCCCGGCGAGGATCGACTCGAAGTAGCGCTCGGCGTGGGGACGGGGGGCACGGGGGGCGGCGGGCTGGCGGTAGAGAACCCAGGCAATGGTGAAGAAGGTGGCGGCGTTGAGGGCAAAGCAGACGGCCGGTCCGGCAAAGGAGAGGATCAAGCCGCCGATGGCCGGACCGATGGCGCGGGAGAGGTTGAGGGAGAGGCCGACGAGGGCGACGGCGTTGGGGATCTCTTCCTTGCGCACGAGTTCGGGAAGGAGGGCCTGCCAGGAAGGGAGGGCAAAGGCGACGCCGACACCGAGCAAGAGCGTGAACGCGAGGAGGGTGGGACCATTGAGCCAGCCCATCCAGGCGGTCAGGGCAAGGCTGGCGGCGACTGTTCCGAGAAAGGGTTCCGAACGCAGGAGGACCCGCCGGGGGCTCTTTTGGTCGGCGAGGGCCCCGGCGGGCACGCCGAGCAGGAAGAGCGGCAGGGTGAGGGCGCTCTGCATCATCGAAACCCAGAGCGGATTGGCCGAGAGGCTGGCCATTGTCCAGACCGCGGCGGTTTCGTGGAGAAAGCTGCCGAGATTCGAAAACAAGGCCGCAAACCAGACGACGCGAAAGGCCGGGTTGCGCAGGACCGACCAGACCGAGTCGGATACCGGGGCGGGCGCACTCATGGCACGCGCACGAATCCGCCGTGCCGCGCCAGCGGGGTCCACTCCGGTAGCGCGGGGAGGGGAGCGGGGGCGTGGCTGGTGAAGGGTCCGCTCGCATGCACGACCCGTCCCCCGAGCACGGTGAGGACCGATTCGAGGTCGGCGATGGCTTCCTCGGGGATACTGAAGTAGTCGTCCGAGAGGAGGGCAAAGTCGGCCAGGAGGGCGGGCGCGAGGCGGCCCTTTTGGTCTTCCTCGCGGGAGAACCAGGCGTTGTCGGTGTAGAGCTTGAGGGCGGTGTGACGGTCGAGGCGGCGGTCTTCGCCGAGCAACACGGCCCCGCCGCGCCCGCGTCCGGAGACGGTCCAGTGGATGGAGAGCCAGGGGTTGTAGCTGGAGACGCGGGTAGCGTCGGTGCCGTTGCCGAGGGGCACCCCGGCGGCGAGGATCTTTTTGAGCGGGGGAGCGTCGTTGGCGGCATCCGCGCCGTAGCGGGCGAGGAACTGTTCCTCCTGAAAGGCGATGCGGTTTTGCACGGAGATGCCCCCGCCGAGGGCGGCGATGCGCTCGATGTTGGGCTCCTTGAGGGTTTCGCCGTGGTCGAAGATCCAGTGCAGCCCTTCGAGCGGGTAGGCCCGGTTGACGGTTTCGAGCACGTTGAGGATGCGGGTGGCGGACTCGTCGTAGGTGGCGTGAAAGCGGAAGGGCCAGCGCTTGCGGGCGAGGAGTTCGACGACGGGAAAGAGTTCGTCTTCCATCGTTGGCCCGAGTTCGGGGCGCGGCAGGATGAAGTCTTCGAAGTCGTAGGCGCTGGCGCGGAGCATCTCGCCCGCACCGACGACCTTGAGCATGGCGTCGCCAGCATCGGGCGCGGTGATGTCGGACCAGCGCTCGAAGTCTTCCAGCTCCTTGCCCGGACGCTGCGCGAAGAGGCTGAAGCCGATGCGCACACTCAGGAGTCCCTCGCGGTGGAGGTCGGTGAGGACGTCGTAGTCTTCCGGGTAGTTGAGGAAACCGCCGCCCGCGTCGAGCAGGCTGGTGAGGCCGAAGCGGTTCAGCTCGCGGAGGAAATGGCGGGTCGAGACCGCCTGCTCCTCCGGCGGGAGCTTGGGCATCTGGTTGAGCAACGAATACAGAATGACGGCACTTGGCGCGGCCATCATGAGGCCGGTCGGGTTGCCTTTGGCATCGCGGATGATGCGGCCGCGCGGATAGGTGTCGCGGGTCTCGGGGCCGATGCCGAGGGCGCGGAGGCCGGCGCGGTTGACGATGGCGTAGTCGTAAAGGTGGAGCACATAGCAGGGCACGTCTCCGGTGGCCGCATTGATCTCCTCGATGGTGGGGTGGCGGCGTTCGCTGAACTGGCGGAACGACCAACCCCCGACAACGCGCACCCATTGTCCCGGCGGTGTCTGTTGGGCTTGGTCGCGGAGGCGTTCGAGGGCGGCACCAAGGGAGGTTTGCGCATCCCAGCGCAGTTCCATCGCGTGGTTGAGGCCCTGGCGCACGCCGTGAATGTGGGAATCGTTGAGGCCGGGGATGAGGCGGCGACCGCCTGCGTCGATGCGGGTGCAGTCGGCGTCGGCTTGGGCGAGGAGGGCATCATCACCAACCGCAACGATGCGGTCGCCGGCGATGAGCAGGGCCGTCGCCTCCGGGCGAGCGGGATCCATGGTGGTGATCTTGGCGTTGTGGATGAGGAGGGTGTTTTTCATTTGGCGTGTAGCTGATTTTTGAATACGGAACCGAGAAACGGCATGACGATCCAGGTGAGGAGCGCGACGACGGGCAGGTTGAAGAGGAAGTTGTCCCAGGGGAATGCGGCGCGTGCACCGATCAAGGGCATGACGAGCCAGAGCATGGGCGTGGTGACGAGGTTGACGGCAAGGTAGGTGAGCAAGGCGAGGCGCCACTTGGGTGGACCGGCCCCGCCGGACGCTTTTGCGGGAAGGAACCAGGCCTCCACACCGGGGATGTGCCGGACCTCGGCCTCTCCCTCCACCCACGGGGCGATCTTCTCGTGCCATTGGTTAAACACGGGTGTCCGGCTGAAGGCCTCGAAGGCGGCCTCGTTTTCGAAGGTACGGAGAATGCCATAGCTGCGCTCGGTGGAGCCCCTCGGCGGGCGGAGGATGTGCAGCCCGAGTTGGCCGGGTAGGCGGAGAGTAGCCTCGGCAAAACGATGCAGGGCCTCCGCGAACTCGGCTTCGTGGCCCGGTTTGACGGCCCGCGTCACGGCAATCGTGACGGGGCCGCCAAGGGTGGATTTGACCGCAGTGGTCATGGACGGTTCAGTGGCTGGACTTGGAGACGACCTGCGGGACCGCAGCACTTTGCGGAGCCTTGTGGACCATGGTGTAGGCGTATTCGACGCCTGCGCCATAAGCCCCGGCGTGTTGCTTGAGGATGCCCATGAGTTCGTTGTAGTGCTCGCGGTTGGCCCAGTCGCGCTGCCACTCAAGAAGGGCGGCAACCGTGGTGAGGCGGACCGCACCCGCTTGCTCCATACGGGAGAGGGCGGCGGATTGAGCGGCACAGGAGGTGGCCCCGCAGGCATCTTCCACGACGTAGATGTTGTAGCCCGCGCCGAGCATCTCGATCGTCGGCCAGCAAACGCAGACCTCTGTCCAGAGGCCACAAAGAAGGATGTTTTTCTTGCCGGTGGCCTCAATGGCGGCGCGGAAGCCGGCGTCGTCCCACGAGTTCATCGAGCTGCGCTCGACGACCGGTTGGCCGGGGAGGACGTCGAGCAACTGCGGCCAGATGTAGCCGGAGAAGCTTTCCGTTTCGACGGAGGTGAGAACGGTCGGGATGCCAAAGGTCTTTGCGACCTTGGCGAGAAGAACGACGTTGTTGATGAGGCCGGCGCGCTCGGTGTTGGCGACACCGAAGAGCATCTGCGGCTGGTGGTCGATGAACGCGATGGCGGTATCGCCGGCGGTGTAGAGGGAATGATGTGGATTCATATGCGATGATGTTTATTGGATGAACGCCGGAAGGGTTCCGACATTCGTCATCATCGCAGATTTTTGAGATTTCGACCAAACCGCCTTCGGGGGGCTGGAGTGTCACTCTTTTGGGGGAGGAGAGGACTTTAACAATCTATTGAGGGGTCCACGAAATACACGAAAAGGGGGGGATGCCGCGGTTCGCCCAATGCATTGAGAGAATTTTACGAGCATGCACACTGACGAAGATTCCGGGAAAACGCGAAAACTCTGCCAGGGTGGCCAGTGCATCAGATTTGCTGTGACCATAAAAATGCTGCAACGCAAAATAGGCCTCCGCGAGGACCAGATCACAAACATGGACCCGGCCACCGGCGGTTACTTTCTCTGACAAGTAATGGGAGGCCGCGCGAAACTGCTTTACCGGTGATCCGACGAGCAAACGCATCACCGTAGATGTATCAAAATCCAACTCTGCTTCGCTCATTCCGCACTCTTGCCTCGATGGTTTTTTGCGGCAGCTTCGGCTCCCCATCCTCGGGCAATGGCTTCTCTCATTTCGTCGAGATCATGGCTCATTCCCTCGCGAATGTAGGGCCTTGTGATTTGCAACCAGGGAAATTTTTCAATCTCCGCCGGGCTTGGCCGATCTTCCTGTGAATCAGTGGGTTGCTCAGGGGCGTTGAGCCAATTTTGGAAAAGCTCCAACGCAACCGAGCGCAGTGGTCGCCCCTCCAGTGCACTGCGGGCCTTTACGCGACGATAAAGGTCGTCGGGAATTTCAAACGTCGCTTTCATGTTTTACCCCGCATTCCTTCCTTTCCGAGGCGATTTTTCCCTAATTCTTTAATCGTGTAAAG
>JAFIGE010000098.1 GCA_020831585.1 Opitutales bacterium
GCGCAAGGGGACGCTGTGGGAGGGGCCGTTCCGGAGCGTGCTGGTGGAGAACTCGAGGGAGGCGTTGGCGCTGGTGGGGGCGTATATCGATCTGAACGCGGTGCGTGCGGGGATTGTGGAGGATGCGAAGGATTACCGGTTCTGTGGCTACGGGGAGGCGGTGGGGAGGGGGAAGTTGGCCGAGTATGCGCTGCTGGTGCGGTTGGCGGGGATGGGGTTTGGAGCGGAGTTATTGGGAAGGGGCGTGGATCGAGCAGACTCCCAAGCGCGCCTGGAAGCGGCGGGGCGGTTGTATCGGTTGCTGATGTTTGAGGAGGCGACGGACGGGAGTGCTTCGGAGAAGGGGCGGGTGCTTGGCCGAGAAGCCTTTTGGAAGGTGGATGCGGTGGGTGGTGGGTTGTCGCGGGGACAATTGCTGCGGTGCCGGATCCGGTATATGACAGAGGGCGCGGTGATCGGGAGCCGGGCTTTTGTGGAGGACTGGTTTGCGGGAGTGCGGGAGACCTTTGGCAGGCGACAGACCGGAGCCCGTTCGCTCCGAGGCGGAAATTTCGCGGGTCTTTGTTCGCTTCGGGATCTTCGGGATCTTCGGGATCCGATAACGCAGAGGTGTGAATCAAAAGTTAGGGTTCGGGCGTAAAGCGACTTCTTTCGTTGAGCAAAGCGGAAAGTTGTATTTTTCCGAGCGAGTTCCGCGGCAACTGATCCGTTATCCACCAAAAACGGGGTCGTTCAACCGGACTCCATTCTTTCGCTGAAATACTTTGCCACGCGTTTCGAAAAGTTTGGAAATCTGAAACTTCCAACGCAACAGCGACAACCTCTCCCCAATCCGGATCCGACAAACCAAAGGCGACAACGTCCTCCACGCACGGGATTTTCCGAAGAATGGACTCTATTCGGGCGGGGGCCACTTTTTCACCGCCACAGGTGATCATACGGTCGATTCTTCCCAGTATGTGGAGGCTATTGGGGTCCTCAAGGGATGCCCGATCCGTCGTGGGCCACGGTCCGTCCTCTCGGCCAGCAAAGCCCTGGGCGGTGAGATACCCGTCGAAAAGAGAAGGGGACTGAAGAAGCAACCGACCTGTTTCCGGCTGAAGATCCGTGTGGATATGAGGGAGTGGCTGGCCGCAACCTCCGGTCCCGGACAAAAAAGAGGCGGGAGTGAGGACAGAAATGGCTCCGGCCGTCTCGGTCATTCCGTAGGATGGTGCCAGGGGAATCTCCAGGGTTCGGGCACGGGCGCGCTGAGAATCGCTTATCGCGGCCCCGCCTACCAGGATACATGCGAAGCTGCGGAGAAACTCCACCGCAGCGGGAACTTCCATCAAGCGATGAATTTGTGTGGGCACAAGCGAAAGGACGGCCCCTTCGGCTGGTCGCCGGGGGAAGTGGCTGTTCAGCCATTGGCGGTAGTCCGCAGGCACAACTTCCCCTCCGCAGGCCATGGCGCGCCAGACAGGCATCCATCCGCTGACATGAAACACCGGTAACGGGCTCCAGTGCTCTTTTAGATGGGGGAAACGTTGCGCAAACCCCTTGGCTGCGGCCCAAAAAGTCTCCACCCTATGTCGGGCCAGCCGCCACTCTCCGCTGCTTCCGCCGGTGGCAATGGAGCAGACCCCGGGTTCCCGGGCGGCGGCATGTGCCAGAGTGGCATCCACTTCCGCCCCCCGCGCGAGCGGCAACGCAGGGTCCAGGAGGGCCACCGCTCCGCCAGAAGCAAGGGTTTCGAGGCCTTCGGCCAAGGACTGCAGAGGGTCCGCACACCGAAGGGCAAGCGGGGAACGTTTGCCTTTTTCTCGAGGGGACGTGCCGGGAGAGATGCGCTGGCCCGCGAAACAATCCCGCCACTTTTCTAACGCTGACCAAGCCGCTCCCATATTTCTGCGAGCGTTGAGAAAGAGAGGTTTTCTGATGTTAGCTTGGGTGCGGGGCGCAGGCCGCGTAGTTCATCGTCGAGGTGAGCAAGCGTGCCGAAACCGACGGCGTCCTCGACTCCAAGCGCGGCTGCTGTGCGGAGAGCGGTGAGTAAGCCGACACCTGTTTCAAAAACGGAAGAAACAATCAGGCGGTTGTTCAAGGGTGCGGCCATCCGGACAAGCTCTTCCAAGTCGCCAAACAAGAGCGGTTTGATCACCAGTGGACCGGTCCAGAGGCGCCCGGAGGCCACATTGACGAGTTGACCTTGGGCGCTCACGGATTCGTCCAAGGCTAATTCTGTCTGAAAATCGGCTCCTATTTCGGCCGCCTCTTCCTCATCACCAACGGCCATCGGTTGTTCAATAAAATCCACGCCGCTGCGACCGCGCAGGAACTCCAGCCAGCTCCGCAGGGTGCGTGGCCCGAGCGAACCGTTGGCATCCAGGCGCAATTCCGCATCATCCGGCAATCCACCGAGGAGCGCGGCAATCACCTTTTGCTCCTCTTCCCGGTCGCGCACCCCGATCTTAATCTTGAAGGTCTTGTAGCCTTCGGAGAGGGCGCGTTCCAAGGCCAGAATGGCGAGTTCGCTGCCTGGTAGAAGAGCGGTGTTGGCAAAGGAAAACGGGATTTCGGGTTCGTTGATGAGGGCACGCGCGCTCTCCAAAGCTACGCGGCAACAGGGCAAATCGCGGGGAATGGTGCGAAAGCGTTCATCGTCGAGCCGAGGGGGCAACTCCTGAAAGAAGCGACGGGCAGCCGGCAGTGTTTCACAGCCTGTACGGCGGAGCGGAGCCACTTCTCCGAAGCCGATGCGGCCATTTTCGTCTTCCAGCCGCACAAGGAGACCCTCGCGCACGCGCCAGGGGCCATTGGCGGTGGCGAGGGGCCGTTCAAACCGGCGCCGATAACCACGCGTTTCGACTTGGTATTTCATTTAAGGGCCACTTAACGCTTAGCGGGACCTTTCAATGAATCCCGCTTTGCGGTAAACTTTCGACAGTAAACGGTAGGCTCGTTTTTGCGCAACCTCACTTCCCTCTTTGAGGACGTTGTCGAGGTAAGACCGGTCTTCGCCGATCTCCGCAAAACGGGCTTGAATAGGGGCCAAGCAAGCAATCACGGCATCCGCCACAACGGCCTTGAACTCCCCGTAGGCAAGTCCGTCGTGGGCCGCCTCAAGGGCCTCCACTGTTTGACCGGTGGAGGCGCTGAGGATGTTGAGCAGATTGGTTATGCCCGGCTTTTCCGCAGATGCCCGAATCTCCCGACTGCTGTCGGTGACGGCACTCATGATTTTTTTGCGGATAACCTCGGGAGGATCCAGGAGATAGACGCAACCACTCTGGTTGGGATCGCTTTTTGACATCTTCTTATCTGGACTCTGTAACGAGCGGATGCGGGCTCCGGCCTTTGGGATGGCCACATCCGGCACCCGAAAGGTGTTGGAGTAGGTGGCGTTAAATTTGATGGCGAGGTCACGACACAGCTCCAAGTGCTGTTTTTGATCTTCTCCCACGGGCACGACATCCGCGTTGTAGAGGAGGATGTCCGCTGCCATTAAAACCGGATAGAAGAGCAGCCCCGCTCCCACAAACCCCACGTCTTCCCGCTGGCTCTTTTCCTTGAATTGAGTCATGCGCTCAAGTTGGCCCAATGGGCACAGGCACCCAAGTATCCAGGCCAATTCAGTATGGCCGGTGATCTGCGATTGCAGAAAGAGGTGACAGCGCGAAGGATCCAAACCGCATGAAATGTAGAGAGCCAGCGTCCGATAAACGCTTTGGCGTAGCTCGGCAGGCACGTAGGGTGTGGTGATAGCGTGTTGATCGACGATGCCAAAGAAGCACTCGTGGTCGTCCAGGTAGCTCGTCCAGTTGCGCACGGCACCAAAGTAGTTGCCCAAGTGCAGGTTGCCCGTCGGCTGTGCGCAGGTGAGAACGGTTTTGCGGGGAGAATCGCTCATGTTGAAAAAAGGGGTCATCAAAGCGCGGCGCTGTCCGGCTTTCAAATCAAAACCCTGGAGCCCGGACAGATCGCTTCGCCGGCATACTGGCTCCGTCAGGACGGCCTAACATAGGCCATCGCGACGGCCACGAATCCCAAAATAATCGTGACGGCAAAGAGGCCGGGGCCGGGGAGGGCCTTGCGATTGATCATCACGATCATGGCTCCAAGGCTCAACCAAACCGCCACTTTCACGAGAATCCAGAGAGGCCAGCCGTAGACGGGTTGCATCCCGAATCCGGAAACAAGGATGAGGAGCAGCCCAACCCCGCTCACAATTGCGCCAAATTTGCGAAGTCCCGCGGCCGTGCTACCCATCCAGACACGTGCAATGAGTGCGCCGTATGCGGTGAATACCAAAAGCACCCCGAGCAGGTGCATCATCTGATAGATCATGAGTTTAGACATGATTTTTATTTCGTCGCCTGCCTCGCAATCAGGCAAGCCCGCTTTTCTTCAAAAGCGATGCGAACCCCCCGTCCGTGCAGGCGGAAGTTTGACAGGTGCGGTCGCCGCGTGGCTAAGTGAACCAAAGCTCCCCCTGCCATTTTATATTATTGTGTCCTCCCCTCCGTTCCCGTCACCCCTTTCCGAAGATCTCCGCGAGCCGTTGGACGCATTCATGGTACACCTGGAGCTGGAGCGGGGGCTTTCGGCGCACACGCTGGCGGGCTACGAAAAGGACTTGCTTCAGTGCGCCGCCTTCTTGCAGGGCAAGGGAGGCGTCGGCTGGGCAAACGTTGAGGCGGGCGAAATCCGCGCTTGGCTAAACGGGCTCTGCAGCGGGGGCTTCGCTGCGTCGACTCAGGCCCGCAAGCTCAGCGCCCTGCGAACTTTCGCCAAATTTTTGGTGCGGGAGCGTATCCGACCGACCGATTTCACCGAGCTGATCGATCCTCCCAAACAGCGCCGGTCGCTTCCGGGAACGCTCTCTCTGACGGAGGTTGATCGGCTCCTATCCGCCCCGGTGGGAACATCGCCACAGCGATTGCGCGACCGCGCATTCCTCGAGCTTTTCTACAGCAGCGGCCTGCGGGTGAGCGAACTCTGTGCACTGCCTTTGCAAGCCATCGACTTGGAAGAAGGCTTCCTCCGCGTGACCGGAGGCAAGCGCAACAAGGACCGTCTGGTCCCTGTCGGGGCGAAGGCGGTTATCGCCATACGCGACTACCTCGCGGCCGGTCGACCTCAATTTGTGAAGCCCCACACGGGTAGCGCGCTCTTCCTGAGCAATCGCGGAAAACCGCTTTCGCGCAAAACGGTGTGGCACTGGATTCAGGCATATGCGCGCCGGGCGGGGATCGAAAAGCCCGTGAAACCCCACCTTCTTCGCCATTCGTTTGCGACTCATCTCCTCGCCAATGGGGCGGATCTCCGCGCTATTCAGGAAATGCTGGGTCACAGCGACATATCCACCACGGAAATTTACACCCGCGTAGACTCTGAGCGCCTCCTCGATACCCATAGCCAATTCCATCCCCGCAATCGCGCACCTTCCCCCCTGAAAGATCTAAAGCGTTGAGACATCGGCAAAACGGGTAAACCTTTTGCAAGCAGTTTGCGGCGTAAAATAATATTGCGCAGTCCATGATGAAGCTATGTCGGTGGGGCGTGTAGAAATATTAACCAACCTCCAGGATTCCCTCTGTAATAAGATACATATAGTGTGGTAAAATTATTTGCTAGAGGGTTTTAGGGATTTTGTGTCGGGATGAGTAGAGATAATGAATCGTTGATGCTTCCGACTGTGTGGGGGGGGGAGATTGAAGGCTTGCCAAGGGGAGGGACAGGTGCTTGGGTGATTTTGTGTTATCATGCTTGCTGTAGCGTTTATTCGACTGTGTTCCTGCTTTTTGGATCCGTGCGGGGGGCGCGGGAGTTCCGTGTGGTTTTTTTAGGCCATGGCTCCGCTCGCAGCGCAACGAATGGAAGCTCTTCTCCGGGGGATGGAGCTGATTGATCAGGTGGAGGATCCGCCGCAGCTGCCGCAGCTGTTCGCGGATGGGTGTGCGCGGGTTATTCCGTGTGCGAATGCGTCGTTTAACCTGATTGACCGACGCTTACTGGGTTTGCACGTGGCGCGATCGCGGGGGGTGCAAGTTCCGACAGAAGAGGACTCGCCGCTCCTGCGCAATTTGCCGGAGCACCCGATGATCATGCGGATTCTCCGCGAAAACTCGATGGAAATCATGGAGTTCAGCGACTTTTATTCACGTCGCGCCTTTCACCGCACACGCCTCTACAACGAATACTATCGTCGTTCGGATACGCAGCATCAGATTTGCTTCCAAGTGGGGCACAATGAGGATGATGTTGCGGTTGTGGCCGTGAATCATGTCTCGGGGAGTGTGTTTTCGGAGACGGATCGCCATTCGGCAGCGATTCTTCAGCGCCACTTGGTGTCGGTTTATCGCCGGGTTTGCCTTTTGGCCCGTTTTCGGGCGGCGGCGCGGTGTATGGAAGCGGCGGTGCGCGGGTCGGGGGTGGTTCCGCTTGTGCTTGATGAGAGAAATCGCCCAATGAGCGAGTCCACTGAGGCGGAAACACTTTTCCGGAAGTTTTTCGGGAGAGGATTGACGGCTGCTGGCGAACTTCCCGCCGTGCTTTCCAATTGGGTGCGTGCCGGCAGCGCCCCGTCGGCTCTGATGGAGGCGCGGTTGCGGGAGCCGTTGCGGATCGCCGGAGAGGATGGGGTCCTCGAGGTGAGTTTCCGGCCCGGTTGCGCGAACTTGTTGCCCTTGCTCCTTTTGCGCGAATTGCCCAGCCCGGGAAGCGTCCGGCAGCGGGCGATTGAACGGTTAGCTCGGTTGGGATTAACGGCCCGTGAAGGGGAGGTGCTCTTTTGGATCGCAGAGGGAAAGACAAACCCCGAGATCGCGATTCTGCTGAGTATCAGTCCCCGAACCGTTCACAAACATACAGAGCACATTTTTTTCAAACTTCGGGTGGAAAACCGGCACGCTGCACTCCTGCGGGCCCGCATGGAGCTTGGGGGAGACGGTTTGCCCCCGATGGGGGACTTATTGTATCCGAACGCAGCCGCGAATGAAAATACCTAGAATTTGAGGTGCCGTACGGTTTCCCCTTTTTCGATGAGCTGCCGTAGCGAGGCGATGCCGATGCGGAGGTGGTCATCGACATACTGTTCCGTCACGATGCGGTCGCTGTGCTCAGTCTTTACGCCTTCGGGGGTCATGGGTTGGTCGCTCACGAGGAGGAGCGCACCGACGGTGATGTGGTTGTGGAAACCGACCGTGAAGATGGTGGCTGTCTCCATGTCGATGCCCATGATACGGTTGCGCTCGAGGTAATCCTTGAACTCGTTGTCGTGCTCCCAGACGCGGCGGTTGGTGGTGTAAATGGAGCCGGTCCAATAATCGCGGGCGTGTTCGCGGATGGTTCGGGAAATGGCTTTTTGCAGGGCGAAGGCCGGCAGGGCGGGGATTTCCGGTGGCGCGTAGTCGTTGGAGGTGCCCTCTCCGCGGATGGCGGCGATGGGCAGGATGAGATCGCCGAGGGCGTTTACTTTTTTTAGTCCGCCGCACTTCCCAAGGAAAAGGACGGCAGCGGTGGGGATGCCGCTGAGGAGATCCATGATCGTCGCCGCATTGGCGCTGCCCATGCCGAAGTTGATGATGGTGATTTCCCCGGCTGTGGCCGTCCGCATGGGGCGGGTGCGACCGGTCACCGGGACGTTGTTCCACTCGGCGAACTTGTCGACGTATTCGTCGAAGTTGGTGAGGAGGATGTAGGGTCCGAAATCCTTGAGGGGGCAGTCTGTGTAGCGGGGGAGCCAATTCCGCACAATGTCCATTTTATCTTTCATGGGACGCTTTTAGGTGCCCCCGCGAAAAACTACAAGAGCGGACGGATGCGGGAGGGACGAGGGGGGTTTAAACCGTCCCGTCCGTCAGAAAAGCGGCCAATTCGTTGACGGTGGCGCTGGTGGCGGTGCGCACGAAATAGCCCGATGAGGCCGTGGCCAGGAAGAGCCGCTCTTCCGGAGCGAAGCCGAGGAGGAGACCGAGGGCGTATCCGGCGTTGAACCGGTCTCCCGCACCGGTGCTCTTTTTGGGCTTCTGGCAATAGGGGCCGGTGACGACAGCGCTCCCTTGAGCGGATGCCGAAGCAGCTATCTTCACCCAGTGCACGACGACTTCATCCACGCCGAGCCGGTCGCGGATAGCTTCGGCTTGGCTGAGGATGGAAGCCTCGTCTTCGCGGGCCTCGGGGATGTCAAGGAGGCGGGCGATGAGATTGCCCTCGTTGCCGTTGAGGCCGAGACACAGGCGGGTGTGCAGAGCCATGCGGGGGAGCACTTCGAGCATGCGGCGGATATCTCCCGGGTGGCGTGAAGACGGATCCACGAGGTCGATAAAGAGGTGCTTGCCGGGGGCGAGATGAGCGAAGACATCCTCGGCGAGGAGCGCCCACACATCCGTCATGTGGGGATAGAGGGTCCAGTTGGTCAGGGCGATGAGACCTGCTTCCGCGCAGGCTTTTGCGAAGACTCCGTCGCTCAACCGTGCGCGCACGTGGTCGGCGTCGAAGTCGGCCAACTGGCGCACGGCGCTGAACATGAGCTTGCCGTCGGTAAACTCGAAGGCGAGGGTGCGACCGGGTTCGCGCCCCCAGGATTGGAGGGTGCGGCAGCGCTCGACAAGCGGGGCGAAGGCCGGGTGAACGGGTTCGCCGAGGGTGGAAAAGAGGTCGAGGGCGATCCCGAAGGCGAGCAGACCATCTCCCATGTTTACGGAGCAGCCGCCCGCGTCGGTGCGGGTGACCACGATTTCGCGCAAGCTGCTGTGACCGGCGGCGGCGCTCACGAGGGTGCCGAAGGTGCCGATATCGGCCACCGGGGTGAAGTTTTCGAGGTCTTTGCGTTCGCCCACGACGGTGATCATTTCGTCGACAAAGCCGTCGAATCCGGCTGCGACGCTGGCAGCGGAGAGGGCGGGTGCATGGTGCAAGAGCTTTTGGGCGAGAGTGGGTTGGTTCATGATTATACGGATTCCAGAGTGGGAAAGGCAGTTGGCCGGCGGTGGGTGGTGTGGTTTTCCCGCCGCTCAGGCGGAGAGGTAGCGCCAGTTCACGGGGACGGTGACTTCGCTGCCGGCGGCGTTGGCAAACTTGATGGCATCCTGGCCGGGGATGGGTTCAAGCCGTGTGACTTTGCCAAAACCGGCAGGCACGGGATGGACCCCCTGCACCATGCGCAGGCAAACGGGCTCGGTGGCAACAAATTCCCGTGTGCAGGGAACTCCGCGCTTGGCGAGCGGCTCACGGCGGGCGGTCGTCAAGCCGTCGCTGAAGTGGTTCAGGATTTCCTCGAGGCCGAGGCGGCGCTTGTGCCGCCCGTTCCACGGATCGCGGTGGCGTCCGCCATTGGTGAGCCAGAAGAGGGTGCTCGGGAAATCGCGGGGATCTTTGAGGGCAAACCAGACGTAGCCATCGAGCGTTGCCGCACTCCAGGCGAAGGTGCCCTGGCGGCTGCTCACCATGACGAGGTCTTCAAACCCTTCGCGGGCCGGATACTGAGTGAGATCGGTTGTGCCTCCTGTGGCGAGGGGCACTTTCGTGAGATCGCGGAAGGTCCGCCCCGGCGGGAGGGCTCCGTATTCGCCGCCGGGCGGGTTGTCGTAAGGAGGGGGCTTTACGCCGCCGAAACGAATTGGGCTTGTATTGAAGAAGTAAGGACCGCCTTCTTCGGGGAATTCGAGGATGGCGTGGTGGCCATAGCTGTAGCGGCCGGACACCCCGCTGATCCGGTGTTCCTGATAAACCGCGCGGTGCCCGGGATGCAGCTGAATGGTCTTTTCGATACGCCCCTTCGGTTCGCGCATTTCGAGGGCAGCCACCAAGCGGTCTCCGTCGCGTTCTTCAAGCGACCAAACTTCATTCGCGGGCTCACCGTGAATGGTTGGAAAGGCGTCGTCGCCCCCAAAGGGCAGGCAGAAGAAGTCTCCGCGCAGCACTTTGAGGATGGGCGGGTTGGCGGGATCGACTTCGCTGGGCTCCCAGGGCGCGAGTGCGAGAGGCGAGACCCGGCGACCGTCCGGCAGATCGAAATAAACCGGGGCGAGGTGGCCACCGCGTTCGGTGATGGCCAGTTGCACCGGTCCGCAGGCGAGGGTGTGGGAGGGCTCGCCGTGGATGACCGCGCGCGGGGAGGAAGGGATTTCGGGGAACATGAGGCGCTCAGTAGCTCTTCTTGGTCGTCGTGGCTTGCAAATCCTGCTGCAGGTGCCGCTGTGGACGGATTTTGAGCCGCTGCAGGACATCGTGGTAAGCCTTGACGGCTTCCACCGGACTGATCTCGCCGTCGACGATCCGGCGGAGAAACTCGATGAACGCCAGCGGGTGTTCCGAGAGGTTGATTTTCCGGCCGAAGAGGGCGACGCGCGCGCCGTATTTGTGGGCGTCGTGGATCAGTTGGAAGGCATCGAGGGTCGTTCCCGCGCTCCCTCCCAGAATGCCCACAATCATTTGCGGATCGTAGGAGACCAGCTCCTGCAGCGGACCGGGCCCGTTGTAGGGGATTTTGAGGAAAATGGGGCGTCCTGCGCGAGTGACGCCCGCGAGCGTGCGCACGATGTGGTCGTTCAGGAAGGCATCCACTTTTTGTGCGGGAATGCCGGGGTTCACATTCGGATTGAAGACTTCGAGGAAGTAGCGGAACCGCTTGCGCTCGGCTTCCAGGCGAAAGTCGTGGAAGTCCTGCAAAGACTTGTAGTCCCAATCAATGTTGTTGGTGAAGGTGATGGAATAGAGGCCGAGGTCCGCGCCTTTCACCGGCTGCGTATGGTCGTCCGTGAGGCAGCCGTATTTGATGTGATCGAGCGTGGCCGTGCGGAAGGAACGGGACGGGTGCTCGGTGGGGTAGCGCCCGCCGCGCACGGCCCACACATCCGAGGTGTCGTTGGCGCGGGCTGCCGGCGTGATGGCGGAGTCGTTGAAGATGCCTTCGATCATGCCCAGTTGCTCGAGATTGGAGGCAGAGAGAAGCATGATATCGACGATGTCCTGCTCGACGACGGCGCGGATCTGAGCGCGGTAATCTTCGAGTGTCCGCCAGCAGCCCTCGGCATCGTTGTAACCGTGCGCGCACTGGCCGGCGCGGTTGGGACCCGGGGCGGCCACACCAAAGGCCATATCGGCGTCTTTGGCATCGGCGATGATAAAGTCTTTTGCGTTGTGCGGGTCGGCGTGGATGGCCGCCAGCTTTTGGTCGAGGCGTTTTTGCATGGATGGCGAGGGGGAGAGGAATTGGGATCAGGCTTTTTTGTGTCGGGAATTGTCTTTCAAGTGATGCCGTCCGCAGACGGCAAGGGCAAAGCGCGCGCGTTTTGCCAGTGAACTGGAGAACGGGCGCTTTCTCTTCTTTTTTTGGAAATTTGACGGGTTCGGACACGATTGCGCTTCCCCTTTTGAAATCGGTGGAACATACTCCTTCCACGTTTCACGAAAGGTACCCCATGAAAACTCTCTCGACGGATGTTCTAATTGCAGGAGCCGGTCCGGTTGGCCTCCTCCTTGCCCTTTGGCTGACGCGCAACGGTGTGCGTGTGGTGGTTGTGGACTGCGCTGCCAGCCCAGGCACCCACAGCTATGCTCTGGGTCTCCACCCGGAAACCGTAACCCTTCTCAAGGAGTGCGGACTCGGCCCCACTTTGGAGAGCCATGCACCTGCGCACTCGGAGATGCTCGTCTACGCTGAGGAAGAGCCGGTTACCCGTTTGCCGCTTGCCGGAAAACAGGAACCTTTGCGCGTTTTCGGACAGCACCAGCTGGAGTCGGTGCTCGAAACGAAACTGCGCTCGGAGGGAGTGGAGGTTCTTTGGTGTCACGCCTTGACGGATTTTTGTGAGACACCCGATGGAATCGAGGGGATTGTGGATGAGCGTGAAGAGCGCTTGGTTGGCTATGCCTCTGCTCACCTGGACTGGTTTGCCCGTCGCTCGCTCAAGATCAATGCGCGTTTTCTGGTCGGGGCCGATGGCCACCGTTCGCTGACCCGCCGCCGGTTGGGTCTGACTTTTCGAGAGATCGGGAAAGCGGAGATTTTTGCTGTCTTCGAGTTTGTTTGCCGGGACGAAGACACGATTCCCGTCCTCCCGACGTTGGTCTTTCACCCGAAATCGATCAGTGCCCTTTGGCCCACCGCCCAAGGCAACTACCGATGGGCTTTTGAGGTGGATGCGCGCTTTACGCGCAATGTTCGCCGGGAGAAAGATCGCTACCTGGCCCAATGGAGTAACGATGCCGCGTTTCCGGCGGTGGAGGAGGGGCTCCTGCGCGATTTCATCGCGAAACGGGCACCCTGGTTTACACCCAAGCCGAAAAATATCCTGTGGCGCTCCGTGGTGCGCTTCGAACGCCGCATCGCGAGTGAAATCGGGAAAGGGCGGGTGGCTTTAGTGGGAGACTCCGCTCACCTCGGAGGACCCTTGGGTATGCACAGCGTGAATTTGGGCATGCAAGAGGCCCGTTCCCTCGGCGATGCCCTGACGCGTTGGATCCGTGATGATGAAGCCAGTGACATTCTCGCCTATCGCGAGAACACCCTGAATCGGTGGCAGGCTTTGCTCGCCAATCAAAGCCAAGCCGGTAGCGCGGTCTATCCGGCTGCCATTCAACCTCACGCCAACCGGTTGGCTTGGACGCTCCCCGTTCCGGATGATCGGCTGGCGGCTGTTTTAAGAGAGTTGGCCTCCTGAGCCCGTCGAATGGGATCAGGCTGGCGCGGGCTGTCCTTCAAGCGGCTATTCCAGGGCGATCTCCAGTTTGACGAAGACCGGCTGCGTGTTCACGGAGACGAAGGCCTCATAGGTTGTGTGGTCGGGAGTGCTCTCCACGGCTTGGATCGCGGAGGCGGGAATGGGTTGCCAGGTGTCGAGATCGGGCGAATAGAGGGGGGTAATGACTGCATCAGGCGCGTGGTTGCTCACGCGGAAGCGAACGACCAGGACGCCCTCGTCCTGCTCCGCTGTGATGGCATCAAATCCGTTTGGTTCGCGCGGGTCGAGGCCGAGGGCGTATTTGGCGAGGTTGCTGAGGCCGTCGCGGGCGGGGTTGGCGAGGAGGCCCTGTTCGGCGGCGGGCAGACCGAAGCCGGCGATCCAGTTGGCGAAGGAGGCGGGATCGTCGCCAAACTCCATGAAGATGGCGTTGACCGTCATATCGCGCACGACGCGGTCGAAGCGGCGGTCCCAGCCGACGAAGAGGAAGCCTTCGGCGGAGGTGATGCCGGGTTCGAGGGCCGCTTCGCCGTAGGGCACCGTTTGCAGGAGATCGCCGGAGGTGTGCGTGCCGCCGGGACCGACGTTGAAGGTGATGGTGGCGGGCGGATGAACGTAGGGCACGCCGTCGTAGAGGACATTATCTGACTCAAGGGTGTAGGTGCGGGTGCCCACTTGTATGTGCGCATTCGCCACACCGCCCCCGAGGTGACTGACGGTGGGGTGGGGCGATCCACCGGCCTGAAGGGTCATGACGACGAGGAAGTCGCCATCGCCGTTGCCTTGGAAGAAGAGGTAGCGGTTTTCCATGATGCGCGGATTCGTTAGCGGGTCTTCGGTGTCGAGTGTGCCGCCGTTGACGAGGGTGAAGCCGTCGCCGCGCGCCTTGGTGCCGGTGGTGATGGTGAGGCTGCCGGTGGGGTGGAGGATGGTGCCGCGCAGGGTGGCCCCGTTTTCGCCTGTGATCGTGAAGGTGTTGCCGTCGGTCGTGACGGTGTTGTTGAAGAAGGTGGGGATCTGCCAGAAGAGGCCGTTGGCGGAGGTGTCGGCGACGACAAAGGTGGCGTCGGCCCCGGTCGCGGCGGTGTCAAAATCGGTCACAAACCAGCGTTTGTGGCTGAGGGTGCCGACGTTGTTCAGGCCCATTTGCCCGATGGCATGGCCGCCGCCATTGGATTTGATCAGGGGCGTGCCCACGACGGTGCCGGTGTTGCTGTTGATGTTGAGGCTGTTGTTGGGATTGGATGGATACACCACGGGTTGGTTGAGGCGGCCTTGCGCCGAGTTACGGCCCCCTCCGATGACGAAGGGTGTCCCCGCGCCGATGATGCGGATGCCGAGGCCGTCGGGTCCATCGTTGGCCTGGCCGAGGGCGTAGCGGCGTGTTTTGAACTGGGCGAGGATGTCGCCCGGACCCGCGTAGCCATCGCGGAAGGTGAACTTGCCGAGGCCGGTGGAATCGTCGCCCGCGCGATGCCAGTCCCAGTTTTCCATGGGATCCTGCGGGGCGATGTCGTCGGGGTAAAAGAGGATGGACCAGAAGGTGCCGTGGCGCACGCTGTCCCAGTTGGGACCGAAGGGCGAGAGCTCGCCCATGAGGCGGTCGTAGGCGTGGCGGAGGGCACCCTGGAAATCCTCCGGCGCGAAATAGAAGGCGAGGCCGTAGATGCCTTCGCCGCCAATGTGGGCGTTGTCGTTGGCCCAATCCGTCTTCACACCGCCGGTGCCGTAGACGTTGATGGCGGGAATGGTTCCGGCGAAGCCCGTCCAGGTCTTCCACTGGAGGCGGCCGGCGGGGCGGAGGTCGCGGCTGGCGTCGGCCCGTGCGGCGGCCACACCGTAGGGTCCGACAAAGGAGCCCACGGGGTAGGCGGTGTATCCAAAACCCTCCGGGTTCCACCCGCGCGAGGGGCCGAAACCGGCGTTGGCGTTGAGGTAATTGACGACGCGGTTGTGCGCGCTCTCGTAAAGAGCGGGCTCGAAGGTGTGGTCGGTGGCGAGAAGAGCGATGGCCGCGCTTGCCCCCCGGTTGCCCTGCCAGTTGCTGCCGGGGTCGTTGGCCTGGGAACTGCCCCCGCTGTTCACGATGACGGTGGCGATGTCGAGAAGGCGGCGGGAGGCTTCGAAGTTCAGGGCGGCATCCCAGGCTTCGGAGGCGGCGCAGAGGTCGTAGATGATGGCGAGATCCTTGGCCCAGGAGTAGAGGCTGAGTCCGAAAGTGGCGGTAGAGGTCCAGGCGCCGCCGATGACCTCCCAGGCCGCGAGGACATCGTTGCGCGCATCAGCGGCGTGCGTCTCATCGCCGGTGAGGGCGTAGAGCTTGGCCGATCCGCGGGCGCGCATGAGGAGGGAGCCGCCGTTGTTGGGATCGGTGAAGCGGTAGAAGTCACCCCGGTCCCGGTATTGCGCAAGCGTTTGCAACATGCTCGCGAAGGGTTCGCGGTCGAGGCGTTGGCGGATGGCGGGCAGTTCCTCCGCGCTGAAAAAGAGGCGCGGGTGGTCGGCCACCTGGAATTTGAAGTATTGATCCAGATTCCCTACCGTGAGGAGGGCGTCGAAGGGTGTATCCAGATTTTCCTGCCACGGGTTTGCACGAAAGAGGAAGGGCGAACCCGTGCGCCCGGCGAGGGCGATGGTGCCGGAGGGGCTGATAGCGATGCCGTGGTGGTTGGCGAGGTGTTGCGAGGTGCTGAAGGTGAAGCGGGTAACGAATTCGCGGCTGCGGAAATCGGGGCTGTAAACGAGATGGTAGGCCCCGCCGGTGTTGGGAAGGCCGGGGATGGGATCGTGCGTGAGGGGCAGACCGGAGGCCGAACCGCCCACAACGTGGATGCGCCCGGCTTCGTCGACGCGCAGGTTGCCGTGTTCGATGCGGATGGTGTTGTCGTTGCCGCCGGGGAGGCGGTTGGTGATCCATTGACCGAGGAGGAGGTCGCCCGTGGCCGGTTGAAAGCGACCGACAAAGGTCTTCGGCACGGTGCTGGTGTTGGCCATGGTGTGGTATTGGTCGCCGCCGACGATGCGGTCCACAGCGGTCACACCGAGGTCGAAGGGATCGTCACGCAGGGGCGTGTTGCCGCCGTCGAACTCAAAGGCGGCGTAGAGCAGGTTGTCCGGCCCGATGGTAACGCGGGCACCGCGGGTATCGGCCATGTTGTTTTTGATGCGGTTGAGCCAGCGGGTGCCGGAGGCTTGTTGCTCCCAGTCGTAGGCACGCCACTTTTGCGTGCCGTCGAAGGCGAAACCGCGCATGGCCGGAATGTCCACGGGATTGGAGCCATGGGGGCTGTCGTCCTGCATGTTGGCGACATTTTTCCAACCGATGACGACGACCGTTTGCGAGGCCGTGTCGACGGCGATATCGGTGGTGAAGGCGGAGGCCCCGCCGAACTCCGCGAGGAGGCTGAAGCTGGCATCATAGAGGTAGTTGCGCGCGTCGTGCAGGCGCGGGTCGAGGAAATCCGGGTTGGGCGAGGTGAGGACGGCAAAGGTGCCGTCGGGTGCGGCGTCGATGCGGTGAGCGCGGCGCGGGTAGGTGGCCGACCAGAGGATGGTGTCGGCGGTGGGGTTGAGAACGAATGCCCCCCTGCTATCGGCGGCCACGAAGATGCGGTCAGCATCATCGACGGAGAGGTCGAAAACGCGGGGGCCGACGACGGTGATGCTGAGGACGTTACGCCCGTCTTCCGAAAGGCGCACGATGAGCCCGCGGTCGCCGGGGGCGCTGCCATCAAGGTAGAGGGGCGTGACTCCGCCGGGAAGGAGGGCGGGATCGAGAATGGCACCAAGAACCAGGGTGCCGTCGCTCAAATACTCCGCGCCGGTGAAGGCGTCATCGGCGGCGGCGGAGCCGAGGTAGGTGGAGATGGAAAGGGTGTTGGGGGCGGCGTCGACGGTGCGCGGGGCGGTGTCGCTGAAGCCGGCTGAGTCATCGATGGCGCGGGCGAAGACACGGTGGCGGCCTTCGGGAATGGATTCCCATGTGTAGGTCCAGGGGGCGTCGGTGGCGAAGGCGTCGGGGGCGATAAGTTCGCCCGAATCGGCATCGCGGAACTCCACGCGCACAACTTCGCCGTCGGGGTCGGTGGCGGTGGCGCTGAAGGTGACGTTGGCATCGGCGATCGTCGTGATGTTGCCGGTGGGCTGGGTGAGGGAGACGAGCGGTGCGGTGTTGAAGCTGCCGATGATGCGGATGTCATCGAAGTTCACTTGCACGAAGTTGTTTATCGGCTGGGGCTGATAGGCGTAAAAGACGATGTGGTAACCCCCGTCCGCCGGAACCGTGAAGGTGAAGGAGTGAAGGGTGTATTCGGAAGTGGATACAAAGAAGTCGACAAACTCCCGTTCCGCGCGAACTTCGGGAGAGGGGAAACCGGGCTCGTCGGCGAGGACGATGCCGAATTTGTAGTTGGGGGTGGAATTTTTGCGCGCGAGGAACTGTAGAGTGACCTCCTCTCCTTCGGTGAGGAAGACCAGGGGCGAGGAAAGGGAGACGGGGTTGTTGTTCGCATTCGTGCCGACGCGGATGCTTTGGTTCTGGATGGTGGCGTTGATGAGCGTCCAGCCCTGCGCGCCATCGAAGAAATCCCAGCCGATGTAGGGGGGGAGGGTGCCGTTGTCAAAGGTCACGGTCACGGGGATGGCATCCTCGGCGAAGCCGCCAAACTCATCACCCACATCCGCACGAAGAAGGCGCTCGCCGGGGGCATGAAGCGTCCAGTCGAAGGTGAAGAGGCCGTCTTGTCCAGGCAGGGAGGTGCTCAGAGAGCGGTCGCCGTCGAAGAGGCGCACGTTGGTCAGCGCACCGGAGACACCAAAGGCCTCCACTTCCACAGCGATGGGTTCGCTTTCGAGGAAACTGGCACCGGGAGCGGGCGAAAGGATGTTGATCACCGGGGCGACCAGTCGGCGAAGGCTCACGCTGCCGATGCGCTGGGTCTGCCAGGGGTTCTCGGTGGAGTTGTGGAAAATCAGGTGGAAGGCCCCGGATTCGTTGGCGGTGAAGGTGATCGTGCGGGTGGTGCCTCCGGTCGGTGAAAGGTTGGCGATGAGGTCGATGTCGCTCATATTCGGCGTGGGGGTGAGGCCGATGAAGAGGTTGCGGGCGATTTCGATTTGCACCCGGAGAATGTAGGTCTCGCCCGCGACGAGATCGACAAGAGGCGAGACGAGGAAGTCCGCCTGGGCCTCGGGCGTGCGCGTCTGCGATTCGAAGTAAGCGAAGTCGTTGGCGGGTCCGGCCACGGCGGTGAGGCGCTGCCAGGGACGGGGTGTGCCTGTGGTCACGGCACCCAGTTGTTGCGCGCTCAGAAACCCATCCTGGCCGTGGGTGAAATCGGCGTCGATGAGGAGAAAGTTGCCCGCGAAAAAGGAGCGCCGGAGGGGCGCATTGGCCACGCCGTTGATGACACCGGTGATGGCCCCCGTATTGATCGTGATGAGGTAAGTCTCATTCGCGAGAAACTGGTCCACGATGGGCTGGTTCTCTTCATCAAAAAGGGTCTCGTGAATGAGGCGGAGTGTGTTTCCTTCGACCGCCGGGAAGACGCCGGGATGGATCGTGTTGTCTGCCGCCCGCCGCACTGTGATGGCGGCGGGGTCTTCGAGGGAAATGGGACGGTCGAAGGTGAAGACGATGTCGGCGGAGAGTTCGGCGTTTTGCGCTGTGTAATCGACCAACTGAGGCTCGGCGGGGGCGGTCGAGAACGTCCACGAGAGCGGGCCGTTGGCGACGGCGGGGTCGCTCGTCAGGACCACGGAGCCGCCCGGGATTTCCACTCGGTAATCGGCCCGCGGGTCCAGTCCGCCATGGCTGATGAGAAGGGTGGAGCCGTCAACGGAGGCTTCGATATCAGCCACTTCCGCCAACGTTCCTGTGTCAATAATACGGATGGCGCTTGCATCGCTCAGGGAAACGGTGCCGCCAAAGGTGACGGCGACCGGTGCGGCCGGATCGAAGGTCTCGCCGCCTGCCGCAGGAGAGAGCGCCGTGTACGGGAGGGCGTGGGGAACGCCGTAAATCTCCAGTTCGTAGAGCCGCGCCGTGTTGTCGTCGCGCAGGGCCGTGATGTGCAGGCGCACGCGGTTGCCGGCGACGGTGGGCGCAAAGGACGCGTCGACGATGCCGTTGTTTGTGCTGTCGGTTTCGCCATAGAGGTCCACCCAAGCCGCGCCGTCCCATGTCTGCAGGGCGAAGCCGGTGAAGGGGAACGTGCCCGTGGAGTGGCCCGTGCGAAACCAGAGGCGGTCGAGCACGTAGGTTTGCCCAAGATCCAGCTCAATCCAGTGGGGCGGCGTGGCCGACTGCCCGGAGAGCCAGCGCGAGGCGTTGCTGATGATGCCGTCGACCGCCAGTTGCGGCGGAAAGGTTTCACTCCAGACAGAGCTGGCTGTGGCCGGTTTGTTCAGGGCGACATTGCTCGACTGGGCGGAGGCGAAAACGGTGGCCAGCAGGGCCAGCAAGGCAAGGAGGAGGGTGCGGGGTCGGTTCATAGACGGGGGGATTGGGGGAAGGGCAGGGGGGGGCGGGATCCCGGCACTTGGTTTGAAAGATGGGCTCAATCCGGGGAAATCGTCAATGCGCGTATGGCGTTTGGTGGGAGTGGGCGGATGCACAAAAGCGGGCCCGGGGGGGCGGGGCCACCGGGGGGGAGCCACGGGACCCCGGCGCTGTCCTGTCGGACGGCCGGATG
>JAFIGE010000099.1 GCA_020831585.1 Opitutales bacterium
GTTTCCGCAGTGTCATCGTGGAGGCGGATACGGAGGCGCAAAGGATGGTGGCGGCCTACATCGACTTGAACCCGGTGCGGGCGGGGTTGGTGGAGGATGCGGGCGACTATGCTTTCAGCGGGTTCGGGGAGGCTTGCGCGGGTGGCTCGGCGGCGCGACGGGGGATCGCACGGACTGAGGGCAAGATGACTTGGACGACCCAATGGCACGAGCGCTACCGGGCGCGGTTGTGCAGCCGGACGGGTCCGGGAATGCGGCCTCTTCGGAGAGATCAGAGGAGCGCCGCAACCGATGCAACGAAGGAGAAAGCGATACCTGGAGCGTGTCTGTCGGAAGGATCCGGGCTTCTCTCGAAGATCCGCGCCTTTAGTGAGAGCTGGGTGGTGGGGACGGTTGCTTGGGTGGAGAGCTTCTGCGCGACCAATGGCTGGCTCGGTTTTCGAAGGGGAAGGAAGCCCCAACCGCTCGTGGAGGACGGTTGTGCCGACTTCGCGACGGTCGCGACCGTTGCGAAGCGCCCCTGAAAAATGTGACAACCTCTGTGATCACACCCCACTCCCCCTGGGTGCCCGATCCGTTCTTGCCACCGGTCCAGGGTGGACCAAACCTTGCTTCACGAAGACCCGAAGCGCACCCTTGGCACCCCCTGCTGCCAATACCTGCCTCTCGCCCCAAGCCTCCATCCAAAGAAACATGCCCACGACCAAACTCAGCCTCACGCAAAAAATTCTCCTCGGCCTCTTCCTTGGGCTGATCACCGGGCTTCTCCTCAACCGCATTTCGCCGCCGGTCGAAACCGTCCGCGAGGAAGTGCGGGAGGTGCTCATGGAAGCCGCTCCGGCCACGATCCGGATGCCCGCCGCCGACGTGCGCAACGGTGCAGAGGGCCTCGGCGTAACCGGCGAGGTGGAAGTGCACATCCCCGCCTCCACCGTCGCCCAAACCCGCACCATCGACCGCACCCCCGAGCAGCGCCACGCCTGGGTGCACACGATCCTGACGGACGGGCTTTTTCACGTCGTCGGGCAAATCTTCCTTGCCGGTCTCATGGTCCTCGTCGTGCCCCTGGTCTTCGTCTCGCTCGTCTGCGGCACGGCCGCCCTCGACGATATCCGCCGGCTCGGGCGGGTGGGCATCAAGACCGTGGGCTTTTACCTTTTCACCACGGCGGTGGCCATTTCCCTGGCGCTCGTGGCGGCGCTCATTGTGCGCCCGGGGGCAGGCTTCGACCTCGGCGACGGAGGCAGCTTCACCGCGCGCGAGGCCCCTTCCCTCGTGCAGGTGATCATCGACATTTTCCCGCGCAACCCCATCAACGCCATGGCGCAGGGCAACATGCTCCAGATCATCGTCTTCGCCATTCTCTTCGGCCTCGCCATGTCCCTCGCGGGAGAGGCGGGGAAGCGGCTGCTCAGTATCTTTGAGGATCTCAACGTCGTCATCATGCGCTTGGTCTGGCTCATCATGGAAATTGCCCCTTATGGCGTCTTTGCCCTCATCGCCCGGACCTTCGCCGCACAGGGTTTCGATGCCATCCCGCCGCTCTTTGCCTATTTTCTCCTCGTTCTCGCTGTCCTCGTGGTCCACGCCCTCCTCACCTACCCGCTCCTTCTCAAGCTGACCACCGGGCTCCCTCCCCTCACCTTCCTGCGCAAGATGCGCGAGGTGCAGATCTTCGCCTTCTCCACCGCGAGCAGCAACGCCACCCTCCCCGTGACCCTCCGCACCGTGGAGGAACGCCTCGGCGTGAAACGGTCCGTCGGCTCCTTCACCGTGCCCCTCGGGGCGACCATCAATATGGACGGCACCGCCATCATGCAGGGCGTCGCCACCGTCTTTATCGCGCAAGCCTTTGTCGTCGATTTGACCCTGGTGGACTACCTCATGGTCATCCTCACCGCCACCCTCGCCTCCATCGGGACAGCCGGGGTGCCCGGGGTGGGCCTCATCATGCTCGCCATGGTCCTCAACCAGGTGGGCCTCCCCGTCGAGGGCATTGCCCTGATCCTCGGCGTCGACCGCCTCCTCGACATGGTCCGCACCGCCGTCAACGTCACTGGCGACGCCACCGTGAGCTGCATCGTGGCCAAATCCGAGGGCGATCTGGATGAAGAGGTCTTTCGCGGAAAGATCTGAACTTCCGCCGAACGGAAGGCAGCCGGAAGCAGGTAAAAAAACAAAAAAACGCTTGCCCACGCCGGGGTATCTCCAAAAAGTAACAACTCTATGCTACTCTCCCTCCCTATCTCCTGTCACCGCCGCTATCTCAGCGTCGTCCTTTCACTTGGACTCGCCTCCTCCTTACAAGGAGCGATCGTCATTACTTCGGTAAGTACCACTTTGGACACCGCCACTTCCTTTTCCCAGACAGTGCCGGGTGCAGGGAGCAGTAGTTTCGGTTCAGATACCAACTACACGATCAATTTCGGGGTGCAGGGCGATTTGCGCATGACGGGGTTTGCGGCTAACAGTACGAACTTCACGGTCAACACGAATCTGCTCACGAATGTTTTCCTTCGCCGCAATTCTGCGCAATTGTCGGGAGTAACCCCCAACCATCAGATCGCTTGGTATCGGGCCACCGATACGAATTACTCATCCGGCGATACTCGCAACGTGCAGGCCTCTTTTGTCCCAACCCTGGAAGCCCTCCTCGGGGGCAACATCATCAACCGTGGCACGGATAACATGTTTGAGAACACGGGGAATAACTCGGGTAACAACAACAATATCGAGCGGGCCGACTTCATTTTTAGCGGAAACGATGCCTTGACTCCTCAAAATCAAGCCCACCTCGATGGTGTCGGTTTTACGATCCTGGAGCGCGGCGGAAATGACCCTATTTACGTTTCCGCTATTCTGGGCATCAATGGCAGCCAGGTGACCAACCTCTCCCAGCCTGTTCTTGTTGCGGCGGGTGATTGGGGAAATACGGACCTCTGGCCCACCGGGGACAACCGCACCCTCGTGTTGCGGGACACCGCCGTCGCAGGCGAATACCGCCCTTCAGATGTCACGCCCGATTCACAGCGCCTCGTCGGTCTTTACTTCTCTCTGGAGACTCTCGGGGTCTCGGTCGGAGATACAGTCTACGGCTACGCCATCATGGCAGGCGACACCAACATGACGATCGCCGGCGCCGACCTTGATCGCCTGCTGGATTGGAATGATGCTGAGATTTTTCCAACAAATACGACCTCAGCGAACGGCGGCCTCGACCTCGTGTCCGGTGGCTCCGCCTTCATCCAGGATGGCTTGGACACGGACGGGCTCTTCGTGGCCATCCCCGAGCCCTCCGTCTTTGGTCTGGTGGCGGCCCTCGGGGCGTTTGGCTACGTGTTTGTGCGCCGGAGACGGATGCGCTAAAGAAAGTCCTTTCGCCACAGAAAACGGCAACTTTCGGTTCTGCGGAGCTTTCTGTGGGAAGGAATGCCCACGGGTAAGAATTCACATAATGGCGAAGGGGCTCACGCTTCCAGCGTGAAAGCTTCCCGACGAAAGCGGGGTCAGTGCGGGCACACTGGAAGCGTGCGCCCCTTTGATTTCCACAGGGAGCGCATCTTCCGTAGCAGGGTGGCCATTTTGGCCCCCGACTCTGTGGCGTGCGAAAGGCGGAGGTCGCGGAACTCCACGCACCGCCCCAAAAATCCGCCGACGCCCCGCGCTGACCCAGGATGGGATTGCGAAACAGGAGGCGGATCAAGAGACCGGAGAGTTTTGCAGGAGGGAGCTTGCTTGGTCACTTACTTCGAGCGCGAGGCACCGGCACCCAGCCCGGTTACATCCTCATATACCTCGCCGATCGTCATTTCGAAGCCAATGGAGGGAAGGTCGAGCACGGCGGACGGCTCTGCGTGGTGCGCGGGCTTCCAATCGTTCGGGCGCTGAAAACAGGTCACCCACATACGCTCCTGGTCCACGAGGACATATTCCTGCAGGCTCGGCAAACGGCAATAGCTGAGAAACTTCTCGCGCCTGTCCAGGCGTTCCGTCGATGGAGAGAGCACCTCGACGATGAGGATGGGACGAGTCTTGTAAAACTTCTCGTTGTCGGCCGGATCACAGGTCACAAACACGTCGGGATAGTAGAAGATATCGTCTTCCGCGATGCTCAAACGGAGCTTCATATCCGCCATGAAAGCCTTGCAGGGTTTACCCCGAAGATGCTGCCTAAGCGCGGAAGCCAAATTCAAGCAAATGGCATTGTGCGCCTCGCTTCCGCCGGACATGGCGTAAACGGCCCCGCCAATGTATTCGTGGCGGATCTCGCTCACTTTCTCCCCCTCGATGTATTCCTCGACGGAGAGCGGCGTTTGTATTTCGGGAATTCCCATACCCACACAATGAATCTCAGCGCCCCGTTTTCAATCCTGAAAGGCTGAGACCGCCCGCTTCTGCGCCAGCAAACGGGACGGGAGAGCCTCAGTCCTCGTGAAAGACGGGCGTCATGTCGTGCCCGGCAAAACGGTTGGCATCGCCGATTTCGCCCACCATTTGCGGGCGCAGGGGCTCGTCGGGATCGGGTGAAGGAATGGCACTGAGAAGGGCTTTGGTGTAGGGGTGTTGCGGTCGGTTGAAGATCACCTCGGTCGAGCCGAACTCGACGATTTTCCCCAGATACATCACGGCCACGCGGTTGCAGATGTGCCGCACCACACTGAGGTCGTGCGCGACAAACAGATAGGTGAGCTTAAACTCCTCCTGCAAATCCTGCAAAAGGTTGATCACCTGTGCCTGCACCGAGACATCGAGCGCGCTCACAGCCTCATCCGCGACGATGAGCTTCGGCCGCATGATGAGGGCGCGGGCGATGCCGATGCGTTGCCGCTGGCCGCCCGAAAAGGCGTGCGGGTAGCGCTGCATGTGCCGGGCCAGGAGGCCGACTTTTTCAAGCATCTCCGCCACCATATCGCGTCGCTTTGCCCCGGTGGCGAGGTCGTGGATTTGCAGGGGTTCGCCCACAATATCCCCCACCGTCATGCGCGGATTGAGCGAGGAAAAGGGGTCTTGGAAGATCATTTGCATCTCCTGCCGCAAGGGCTTGAGGGCCTTGTCGGGGAGTTGCGCCAAATCCACGCGCCCCAGGCGGTCGCTCTCAAACCAGACCTCGCCCCCGGTCGGGCGAATGGCGCGAAGGATAGCGCGCGAAGCGGTTGTCTTGCCACTGCCGCTCTCGCCCACAATGCCGAGCGTCTCCCCGCCCTTGAGGCGGAAACTGATGTCGTCGACGGCCCGGATTTCGTCCACCTGCCGACGGATAACCCCTTTGCTGTAAACCGGGAAATACTTCCGCAGGTTCCGGACATCGAGCATGTAGGCGGTGTCTGCTTTCATGGTCATAACTCTTGGTTCTCCTCTTCGGCGCTCACACCGACATTTGTAGGATCTCCTCTTCGCTCAGCGCGACCAGGCGACCGTCTTGAGTGGGGCGAAGCGGCAGGGGTTGGGAAATATCACGCCCGGCGAGGACGGTCTCGATGGTGGGCAAGCGCTTCCCCAAAGAAGCCATTCCGGGAATCGCGCCGAGGAGGCCCCGCGTGTAGGGGTGGAGGGGCTTTTTGAGCACCGGGCGGACCCCTCCCCTTTCCACAATACGCCCTTTATACATTACACAGACTTCGTCGGCCATCTGCGCGACCACCCCGATGTCGTGCGTGATGAAAAGCACGCTCGTGCCCATCTCCGCCTGAAGGTCGCGAATAAGGGTAAGGATTTGCGCCTGAATAGTCACGTCGAGGGCCGTGGTCGGCTCATCCGCGATGAGCAACTCCGGCCGACAAACAAGCGCCATGGCGATAACGACGCGCTGCCGCATGCCCCCGGAAAACTCGTGCGGGTATTGCGAAAGCCGCGCGCGCGGGTTGGGAATACCCACTTTCGCGAGCATCCCGGCGGCCAGTTCCTCCGCTTCCTTCGCGGTAACATTTTGATGCAAGAGAATGGCCTCGCAGATCTGGTTGCCCACCGTATGGACCGGACTCAGGGCCGTCATCGGCTCCTGGAAAATCATGCTCACGAGCCCCCCGCGCACGTGATAGAGGCGATCATCCTTTTCGCCGAGAGCTGTCACATCAACCACGCCGCCGGTGCGCGGATAGAGCCGGATACTGCCGCCCATGATGCGACCCGGCGCTTGAATGAGACGCAGGATCGAGTAAGCGGATACACTCTTCCCCGAACCCGACTCTCCCACGATCGCCAAGCACTCGCCGCGCTTGATCGCAAAAGTCACGCCGGTGACCGCCCGAACCTCGCCCTCTTCGGAAAAAAAGGAAACGGCCAAGTCCTCCACTTCGAGGACGTTTTCGTGGGGTTTGGAGGAGGGATTGTCAGGGGGAGGCGGGGACGTTCGGGCCATTACTCTTTAACGATTGAAGGAGGGGGATCGTTTGACAAACCGAAAAGTGTCCGGGCTGGGCAAAAGGGGTGGGCCTAAAGGATATGAGAGATATTGGCGTCCCGCGTTCACGCGGTCCCGCTGCCCGTCTGCTGCCCACACCCTCACTCCCCGGCAAAATCTCCGCGGGGTCATGAAAGCAGCCGACTACCTTCGAAGTAGCCCCCCCCCTCCAACGCCGCATCGTCGCCTTTGATCTTGCCTACCCGAAATCGCGCGAAAAGGGTGGAGGTGCATGAAACGTTACCTCATCGGCCTCGATATCGGCACCTCTTCGACCAAAGCCATCCTCGTCGACGACGCGGGGCACATTGTCAAATCGGTCGCCCCGGCATATCCCTTTCAGACCCCCAAACCCCTCTGGGCAGAATCCGATCCGGAGGATTGGTGGCGGGCCACGCAGACGGCGATTGCCGAGTTGCTCGGTAAAGACATCGCCCCGGAAGCGGTCGCCGGGATCGGCCTGTCCGGGCAAATGCACGGGCTCGTGCTCCTCGATGGCGAGGGTAAGGTGCTCCGCCCCTGCATCATGTGGAACGATCAGCGCACGGCGGCGGAATGCGCCGAACTCACCGAACGGGTCGGGGCGCGGCGCGTCCTCGAAATCACGGGTAATCCCATCCTTCCCGGCTTCACCGCACCGAAAATCGAGTGGGTGCGGAAGAATGAACCGGAGGTGTGGGCACAGGTGCGCCATATTTTGCTGCCCAAGGATTTCATCCGCTACCGCCTCAGCGGGGTCTTTGGCACGGATGTTTCCGATGCCTCCGGCATGTCCCTGCTCGATGTGGGCGCGCGGCGCTGGTCGCCGGAAATGGCCGAGGCCTGCGGCGTGAAGCTGGAAATGCTCGCCGAAGTGGCCGAGTCGGCTGAGGTCACGGCCCACGTGCACGCCGCCGGAGCAACTGCCACGGGCCTCGCCGAGGGCACACCGATTGTCGCGGGCGGCGGGGATCAGGCGGCCGGAGCGATCGGTTGCGGCATCGTGTCTGCCGGACGCGTCTCCTGCACCCTTGGAACAAGCGGTGTCCTCTTTGCCCACGCGGAGGAGTTCCGGCCCGATCCCGATGGCCGTTTGCACGCGTTTTGCTCGGCCGTGCCGGGCAAATGGCACTTCATGGGCGTACAGCTCTCCTGCGCCGGAGCCTACCAGTGGTTCCGCGACCAGCTCGCTCCCGGGGAACCCTTTGAAGCCCTCAATGAAGGCGCGGCGGCCGTTCCGCCGGGGGCCGATGGTCTGCTCTTTCTTCCGTATCTGACGGGCGAGCGCACACCGCACCCCGATCCCCTCGCGCGCGCCGTCTTCTGCGGCCTCACCCTCCGCCACAAGCGCGCCCACATGACCCGCGCGGTCATGGAAGGGGTGACCTTTGGCCTCCGCGATGCCCTCGAAATCATGCGCGACCTCGGCCTCCAGCCCACCGAGATCATCGCGGCGGGCGGCGGGGCCAAGTCTCCCCTGTGGCGTCAGATTCTCGCCGATACCTTTTCCACCCCCATTGTCACGGTCAACGCCACCGAGGGCGCGGCCTATGGAGCAGCCATCCTCGCAGCGGTGGGAGCCGGTTTGCAGCCCGATGTCGTGAGTGCCTGCGAAAACTGGATCGCTCAAACCTCCCGCACCGAAATCGACCCCGCCACGAGCGAAATTTACGACAAGGTCTACCCGGCCTATGCCGCGCTCTATCCCGCGCTCAAACCGACCTTTGACAAACTCGGGGAAATCTCCGGATAGGATCTGCCGCCCTCGTCCGTCCGCCATGACCGCAGAGTCTTCGCCGTCCGCGGTTACCGCTCCCCTCGCCCCGCCTCCTGGACGCGTTGGGCCGGAGGCCTGCCTGGATGCTTTTCTTGCCTACCTCGCCACCAAGGGCCTGGAGCTTTACCCGGCGCAGGAGCGCGCCATCCTCGAACTCTTCGAGGGCCACCACGTGATTCTCAAGACCCCCACCGGTTCGGGCAAGTCCCTCGTCGCCGCCGCCCTCCAATACCAGACGCTTTGCGCGGGCGGGCAATCGGTCTACACCTCGCCCATCAAGGCCCTCGTCAACGAAAAGTTCCTCTCCCTCTGCCGCGATTTCGGAGCCGATCATGTGGGCATGTCGACCGGGGATGCCACCGTGAACCCCGGCGCGCCCGTCCTCTGCTGCACCGCTGAGGTCCTTGCCAACCGCGCCCTCTGCGAAGGCTCCGATGCCCCCATCAACGCCGTCATTCTCGACGAGTTTCACTACTACGCCGAGCGCGAGCGGGGCGTAGCCTGGCAGATTCCCCTCCTCGCCCTGCCGCAGGCGCAGTTCCTCCTCATGTCGGCCACGATCGGCGAAACAGCCTTCTTCGAATCCGAGCTGACCCGCCTCACCGGCCGCTCCACCGTTACCGTCTCCTCCGCCGACCGGCCCGTGCCGCTGGACTTTTCCTACTCCGAGGAAAGCCTCGACGAGGTGGTGACGGCTCTCCGCGACCAAGGGCGGCTGCCCGCATACCTCGTTCACTTCACCCAGCGCGGCGCTGCGGAGACCGCCCAGAAGCTCACAAGTATCAATTTTTGCACGACCGAAGAAAAGGCCGCTCTCGGCGAAATCCTCGGCGCCCAGCGCTGGACCAGCCCCTTCGGGCGCGAACTGCGCAAATACCTTCGCCTCGGCATCGGCATTCACCACGCCGGCCTTCTCCCGAAATACCGCATCCTCGTGGAGCGCCTCGCCCAGGAAAACCGCCTGAAAATCATTTGCGGCACCGATACCCTCGGCGTGGGGGTCAACGTGCCCATCCGCAGCGTCGTCTTCACCGCCCTGAGCAAATACGATGGTGAAAAGACGCGCCTCCTCCCCGTGCGCGACTTTCACCAGATCGCCGGGCGCGCGGGCCGCAAGGGCTTCGACAACGAAGGGTTTGTCGTCGCGCTGGCCCCGGAGCACGTCATCGAAAACCGGAAGCTTGAACGCAAGGCCGCCGAAAATCCCAAGAAGGCCAAAAAGCTCGTCCGCCGGAAGCCACCCGAGAAGGGCTACGTGCACTGGGATGAGAACAGCTTCCGCAAACTCATCGAGTCCGCCCCCGAGCCCCTCGTGAGTTCTTTCGATATTCACCACGGTTTTGTCCTCAACGTCCTCTCGCGCGATGGTGACGGCTGCGCCGCCTTGCGGAAATTGATACGTGATTGTCATGAGCCGCCCGCTGTCAAACCGCGTCTGCGCCGCCGCGCGTGGCGACTCTTCCGCTCCCTGCTCGACAAAGACATCGTCGAGATCCTCCCCGAGCCAGACGCCCGTGGACGCAAAGTGCGCCTGCACCTCGATTTGCAGGAAGATTTTTCCCTCAACCAGGTGCTCTCGCTCTATCTTGTGGACACCGTCGAGCGCCTCGACCGCGACAACCCCGAATACCCCTTCCTCGTCCTCAGCCTCGTGGAAAGCGTTTTGGAAAACCCCGATGCCATCCTCCGCAAACAAGTCGACCGTCTCAAGGACGAACTCATGCGCCAGATGAAGGCCGAAGGGGTGCCCTACGAAGAGCGCCTGGAGCGCCTCACCCAGGTCGAGCACCCCAAGCCGTATCGGGAATTTATCTACAACACCTTCAACGAATACGCCGCCAACCACCCTTGGGTGGGCGAGTCCAACATCCAGCCCAAGTCCATCGCCCGCGAGATGTTCGAGCGCTACATGAGCTTCGCCGACTACGTCCGGGCATACGGTCTGGAGCGCGCCGAAGGTCTCCTCCTGCGCCACCTCTCCAACACCTACAAAACCCTCACGCAAACAGTTCCCGACTCCGCCTGGGACGACGAAATCGAGGAGATGATCACCTACCTTGAACAACTCGTGCGCGGAACGGATTCCTCCCTCCTCGACGAATGGGAGAGGTTGCGTAACCCGGATTACCGTCCGGTGGAAAATGCCGCAAGCACCCCGGCTCGCAGCGAGCGCGCCCCCCCCCTCGATCCCCAGCGCGACGCCGTGGCCTTCGAGCGGCAGGCGCGCAACGCCCTCTTCCAGATCATCCGCCCGCTTGCTTCGGGGGATTGGGAGACCGCCGCCGCCCTCCTCGCCGAACTCAGCGGTCGTCCAGCCGAGGACGCCGCGCCCCCGCCCGTCGTCTCGCGTCCGGAAGCGGAGATCAACGAGGGGCGCGGCACCTTCCCCTGGCACCGCGAAGCCCTCGCCGATGCCGTCGATCCGTATTTCGACGACCACGCCGCCATCCGCCTCGATCCGCCCGCGCGAAACCGCGCCCACACCCGCATCTTCCGCGATCCCCTCGACGAAGCCTGGCGCATCGAGCAGACCCTTGTCGACCCCGACGAACTCAACGACTGGATCCTCCGCTTCCGCTGGCAACCGCCCACCCCCGAAGCTCCCGCCCTCTGCCTCCACCTCGAGTTCGCCGGCCCCGCCAGCCCCTGACCCCAAGCTAAAAATAAATTTCAGAATATTTATATTGCATTGATGCGGACAGCTGGAGATTTTGGGAAACATGAAAAGACCTAAAGGACGGTGTTTGCTGGAGGAGGAGGAGTGCATACATGTGATGTCGCGGGTGGTGCAGAAGCGCTTTTTGATCGACGAACGGGGGATGGAGGAAATGCGGCGGATTCTGCGCACGCAGGCGGATTTTGCGGGATTGGATGTGATCACCTTCTGCTTCCTGAGGAATCACTTCCATATCCTCCTGCACATCGATCCGGAAAGAGCACGGGAAGGGGTGACGGATGCGGAGCTGGTGAGGCGCTTCCGCGCCCTCTACGGGACGAAACGCTCGCCCTCGCTGGGAGTGGATGCAAAGGGGCTGGCGGTGCTGCTGGAGCAGAATAAGCCGCGCGCCGACGAAGTGCGGGGGAAACTCCGGGCGCGGATGGGGGATGTGTCGGTTTTTATGCGGGAGCTGAAGACGCGCTTCACTTTCTGGTATAACAAGCACTACAAAACCGTGGGGACCTTCTGGGCGGAGCGCTTCCGCAGTGTGCTCGTGGAACCCGGCTCTGGAGCCCTGCGGACGGTGGCCGCCTACATCGACCTGAATGCTGTGCGGGCGGAGCTGGCGGAATCGCCGGAGCAATACCGCTACTGCGGACTAGGAGAGGCGCTGGGCGGAAGAGCGACGGCAAAGGCTGCCTACCGCTGGCTGACGCGCCGCCGGCAGGGGCGGGGAGAGTGGGAATGGGCCAACCGCGATGTCTTTGGCGAATATGTGGCGCACGTGAGGCGTTTAACGATAGCGTTTCAGACAGAAAAAGCCGCCCGGAACCGCGCAAGAGACTCCGCAGAGGAAGGGATGCAGGGCGTGGTTGAAGAAGACCCGCCGATCAATGGCTACGGAGCCAAAGGCGGCGCGGTGGGTAGCGCATCCTGGGTGGAGCGGCTGTGCGAAGCTGGCGGGCGTATGGGCTTTTTGCGGAAGCGTCGCCCGATCGCCCTTGACGGCCCGACTGGCGAGAGCCTCTACGCCGCCCGGCGATGGCGGCAGCGCGGCTAAGGATATAGCCAGGGGGAACAGGAGTTCTGAAAGGATTCTCCCGTCCCTGGTTCCCTGTCTCGCCGCCGAGGGGGCGAGAAAGGCCAATCAAGCCGCACAGAACCAAACACCCACTGGCACGTTGAGCTCCACCAGCCGTCGGCGCTGCGGAAAACACGGAAAAAAGCGTTGAAGCGGGGGGAGGATTGGCCCTTTGTGAAGGTTTTTTCCGATTTCCTTTCACAACAGCATATAACCATGAGCACGCAATCCAGCCCAGCGCCCGCCGGCGATAAAATCACCATCGAAAACGGCGTTTTGAACGTCCCCGATCAGCCGATCGTTCCCTTTATTGAAGGCGATGGCATCGGCCCCGATATCTGGGCGGCCTCGGTGCGCGTCTTCGATGCGGCAGTGGAGAAGGCCTACGGCGGCCAGCGCAAGATCTCCTGGCTCGAAGTGCTCGCCGGGGAAAAGGCCTTCAACCGCGTGAACAACTGGCTCCCCGAGGAAACCCTCGCGGCCTTCCGCGAATACCTCGTGGGCATCAAGGGCCCCCTCACGACCCCGGTCGGCGGCGGCATCCGCTCCCTCAATGTGGCCCTTCGGCAGGAGCTTGACCTCTATGTGTGCCTGCGCCCGGTGCGCTATTTCGAGGGCGTGATGAGCCCGGTGAAACGCCCGCAGGACACCGATATGGTGATCTTCCGCGAAAACACCGAAGACATTTACGCGGGCATTGAATTCCAGGAAGGCACGGAAGACGCGGCCCAACTGAAAGCCTGGCTCGAATCCACCTTTCCCGCCAAGTTCAAGAAGGTGCGCTTCCCGGCGACCGCCGGATTCGGCCTCAAGCCGGTCTCCAAGGAAGGCACGGGGCGCCTCGTGCGCGGGGCGATCCAGTATGCCATCGATGAGGGGCGCAAGAGCGTGACCCTCGTGCACAAGGGCAACATCATGAAGTTCACCGAAGGTGCCTTCCGCGACTGGGGTTACGCCGTGGCCAAAGAAGAATTCGGTGGTGTGGAGATCGATGGCGGCCCCTGGTGCAAGTTGCCCAACGGCATCATTGTGAAAGACGTCATCGCCGATGCGTTCCTTCAGCAGATCCTCACCCGTCCGGCGGAATACGATGTGGTGGCGACGCTCAACCTCAACGGCGACTACATTTCCGACGCCCTTGCCGCGCAAGTCGGCGGCATCGGTATCGCCCCCGGCGGCAACATCAACTACGTCAAGGGCGCAGCCATCTTCGAAGCCACCCACGGCACCGCCCCGAAGTATGCCGGTCAGGACAAGGTTAACCCCGGTTCGGTCATTCTCTCCGGCGAGATGATGCTCCGCTACCTCGGGTGGAAGGAAGCCGCCGATCTCATCATCAAGGGCATGGAAGGCGCGATCGCCTCCAAGAAGGTGACCTACGACCTTGCCCGCCTCATGGAAGGGGTCGATCCGGTGAGCTGCTCCGCCTTCGGCGACGCCGTCATCGGGGCGATGTAATGCCATGAAGGGCCGGGCGCTTGGCCGCCTTGCCGCGCAATCCTTTTCAGGCCCGCGTGCATCCGTGCATGCGGGCCTTTTTATTTTTGGGGAGAAATGAGAAAGCGCGCCCAATCTCCGCCTGCGGTCTGCGGCCCGCCACCCCCACAACCGCAAAGAAAGCGACGGACCCCTCTTCGCCCGCCGGTGCTTGCGAAGATGCCCGACCGGACTATCGATCTGCCATAATGAAACAAAAAGCCCTTGCCCTTGCCTCCCTGATACTCATGCCCGCCACCTTTGCCGAGATTCCCTTCGAATGGCTCGAAACGCTCAACAGCCCAAAAGTGGATGCTTGGGTGGAGGCCCGCAATCTGGAGACCTTTGACCGGTTTCTCCAAACCGACATCTTCAATGAGGCACAGGCAGCCACCCTCGCCATTCTCGATTCCGACGAACGCCTTGTCGTTCCCTCCCTGCGGGGCGACCATGTTTACCATTTCCATCGGAATGAAGCCCACCCACGCGGCATCTGGCGACGCGCCCTCGCAGAGGCATTTTTTGACAACGATCCCGAGTGGAAAACCCTCCTCGACCTTGACGCGCTGGCGACCGAAGAGGATGAAAACTGGGTCTGGAACGGGGCTCTCTTTGAACCGCGCAGCGAAGAGCGGGTCATTATCCGTCTTTCACGCGGCGGGGCTGACGCCGTCGTTCTGCGGGAGTTTGATCTGGCAACGGGGGCTTTCGTGAAGAACGGTTTTTTTCTCCCGGAAACAAAGGTCTTTGCCAGTTGGCGCGACCGCGACCACCTCTTCGTCAGCGCCGACTTGGGCGCGGGCACGGCAACGCGTTCCGGCTATGGCCGCCAGGCCCGGCTCTGGCAACGCGGCACTCCAATTGAAGCGGCGGATATTTTGCTCGATGGCGAGGAGGCCGATGTCTCCGTGAGCGCCTTCCGATGGGAAGACGGAGACCGCGACCGGTTCTTCGCCACCCGTGCGACCACCTTCTTCACCCGCCGAAATTACCAAATCACGGAGGAAGGTGCTCAGCCTGTGCCCCTACCGGACGACGTCATTCTGCAAGCGCTCTTCCGCGAACAGCTCGTCTTCACCCTGCGCACGGAGGCGGAACTGGGCGGACACATCCACCCCTCTGGCACCCTTTTGGCCACCGATCTCGATGCTTTGATGGCAGGGGAAGCCGATTTCCACGTGCTTTTCGAACCAACCGAACGCGCCTCGGTGGCTAGGGTCGACCGCGTGCGCGACTATCTTGTGCTCTCCACCTTGGAAAACGTACGCAGCCGCCTCTACCGTATCGAATTCTTCACTACAAGCAAAGCATGGCAACGCACCCCCCTGCGCGCCGAGGAGACCGGTAGTCTCGCAATCGCCTCCACCTCCCAGGAGAGCAATCGCTTGCTCTACCGTTACACCGATTTCATCACCCCCAACTCGCTTTACCTCCTTGATGTCGAGACCGACGAGCATCGGCTCATCCGCACCGAGCCCACCTGGTTTGACGCCTCGGGCCTGATCGTGGAGCAATGGAGGGCCACCTCCACCGACGGCACCGAAATTCCGTATTTTATCGTGCTCCCGAAAGATTGGGAAACCCGCGGTTCGCTCCCCACCCTGCTTTACGGCTACGGCGGTTTTGGCGTTTCGCAACGCCCCTTTTACTCCGGTTTGCGGGGAAAAATGTGGCTGCAACGAGGCCACGCCTTTGTCTTGGCAAACATCCGGGGCGGGGGCGAATTCGGGCCGGATTGGCACCAGTCCGTCCGTCGTGAAAACCGCCAGCAGTCCTTCGATGATTTCATTGCCGTGGCGGAAGATCTCATCGAGCGGGGCGTAACCACATCGCGCCAACTCGGTATCCAAGGTGGTAGCCAGGGAGGGCTCCTCGTGGGGGTGGCCATGGTGCAGCGGCCGGATCTCTTTAATGCCGTCGTCAGCATGGTGCCCCTGCTCGACATGCTGCGTTTCCACCGGCTCCTCGCCGGAGCCAGTTGGATCGCGGAATACGGGGATCCCGATGACCCCGCCGACCGCGAGTTCATCGCCGCCTACTCTCCCCTGCAAAATCTTCGCCCGGGCGTCGGGTATCCGGAGGCCCTCTTCACCACCTCGACCCGCGATGACCGTGTCCACCCCGCCCACGCCCGGCGGATGGTTGCCCGCCTGATGGAGTTGGAGCAGCCCGTTCTCTACTATGAGAACACCGAGGGCGGGCATGGCGGAGCAGCGAACCACCCGCAAATCGCCAAGCTCCAGGGACTGATCTACGCCTACCTTTTCGATCGACTCCTGCCGACGGCGGCAAACGGGCACCTATAGCCGGGCTCGCGTCCGCCCACCTCCCGCGTCTACAGATCAGCCGCACCCGGTTGCTCCCGGCAATAGACATAGGCGACGCCGCCGAGGCGGCGGTTGAGTTGCTGAAAGTCGTCGATGATTTCCCAGGCGGCCTCGGGAAGTTGCCCATGCGTGCGTTTCGCGGCAATCATCCAGGCACTGTTCTCCCGCTTGAGCTCCCGCACATCGCCCCCCAGCTCCGGCTTCTCCTGCATGAGCATGCGGGCGACGGCCTCCATCAGCCGGGCACAGCGGTCCGCCGCCCCGCAGATCAGGGGCACGGCCGCTTCCCGCGCAGGCGCACCGACGGCGAGAAACTTTTGCAGCTCTTCCGGCAAGTCGCGCTCAAGTGTGCGAAGCAGCACCGGGATCTCTCGCATCAGGTCGTCGAGCGCATCCTTCATGCGGGCGTCGCCGGGATCAAGCGAATCATCATCCAGCCCATCAAGGAAGCGCACAAGACCTTGCCGGATCTCCATCACTTCCCTTGCCCGCGACGCCAGAGAGGGCAGCCGGTGCGGTGAAAGGGTCCCCGCTCGCACGGCCGCGACCAGGGCTTCGCGCAGAACATGCAGCTGGTCGAAGACCCGCAGGGCTTCACGCAAGGCGGCGTTTACGGCCAGCGAAGGGTGTTGCAAGAGGAGCGGATCGAGGGCAACCCGGTCTTTGCCCGCCGCTTCCTCCTCTTTCGCAGGGAGAAAGACATCGACAAGGTGCCCAACAAAAACGGCAAAAGGCACCGCCAGGGCAGCGCTGAGATTGAAGAAGGTGTGCGTCCAGGCAGCCTGCCGGGCAAGATCGCCCGGCACGCCCATGCCCCCAGCCTCCACCAGGGGAAGCAGGAAGAGAAAAGCGGCGGCCAGGGGCACCTTCACGAGGAGCACAGACGCCCCCAACCGGCGGCTTTCGGCACCCGGCCACCCGGCTGCCAGAACGGTCAGGCAAAGGCCGATATTGGCTCCAAGAACCCAAAGAAAGAGCATCGTCGGTGTCACCTGCCCACCCGTCGCCAGACCAATCCCCACTGCGATCGACGCGGTCGAGCTTTGCAAAACAAAGGTCAGGAGGACCGCACCCGCAAAGAGGAGAACGGGCAAGGCTCCAAGCGCCGCAAAGAGATCGACGAGGGCGGGATCCTCCGCGATCGCCCGGGCCGCTCCACTGATCAGGTTCATCCCGAAAAGCAAAAAACCGAAGACCAGCGTCACCTGTCCCACACCCCGCGGACGCGCGGCGTCGCCGTAGAGAAAGAGCGCTCCACCCATCACGAGAAAAACCGGTGCGTAGCTGCCCAGATTGAAAGTCAGCACCTGAATGAGCGCGGTGATGCCCACTTGCGCCCCAAGAAGGACCGCAAAGACCTGCGGCCAGGCCACCTTGCCCTCCCGCGACATCTGCACGGAGAGCAGCGCCATCGCGGTAGACGAGGGCATCACCGTGCCCGCCACCATTCCGCCGGCCAGCGCCCGCGCACGGGTATGGGTGTGGCCCTGCAACCAATCGAGGAGGTCTCCCCCGACAACGCACCCGAAACCCTTGCGCAGGTAACGCAGGGCAAAGAGGATAAGGAACACGCCAGCGGTAATTTCGATAAAGGCCATGACAGGGGACTCCGTTTGGGAGGCCGCCCCCAACCAGCGGAGGATTCGGCTCGAAGGTAGAAAAGAAAACGCTCCCGAACCACCTCCGGGAGCGCTTTTCAGAACGACAACCAGTCCGGAGGTCAGAAGGCGAAATTCAGACCAACCTCGACCCAGGAGACATCCCCCAACTCCTCATCACGAAGATTGCGCAGACGGAAGCTGTGGTGGACGCCCGCGAACACTTCAACCGCATCCGTCAAGGTATAGGTGGAGATGAGGCCAATCTGGAAGTTATTCAGACGAAGCCGCCGGGGACCCGAAACAAAACCGTAATCCACCCCAAGTTGTCCATAGGGTGCCAACTCCCAACGATCATCGGCTGCCCACGGTTGGAAAGGAAAGGCCGCGCCCAATTCCAGGAAACCACCCTTCACTTCGTCGATGTCGTAGTAGGTTTCCCCGAAAAAAACGACGTTGTCATGCGGGGCGTATGCAAAGCCGAGATAGACCTCCCACGTGTCCGCATCATCCAGAGCCGGAAAGGTGAGGAAGTTCACCCCCGCAAACAGCTCCACCTCACCGAGGTCGAAGCCGTATTCCAGGAAAACATTGACCTCATTCGTGGAGGAGCCACGCAGCGACTGCGCCCACCACACGCCTGCGGTGAACCCTTCGAGCATCGCCGTCACCTCCGAAAAGAGAAAGGCGGAGCTATCGGGATCGTTGTCGATTCCCTCCGTGACGTAGCGATTGGAAAGCGCGGCCGAGGCATTCACTTCGACCGCCCGCAGGTCCATCGGGGCGAACAGGGTAAGGGCGAGGCACGGGGCCAGGCAGGTTGTTATCTTCCGGTGTTTCATGGTGTGCTTGCTTTAATTTGGTTGGCACGATTTCCGGAAAACGACCAAGGCGGTTTCCGAAGATCTCCCCTATGCAAACGAGGCCGATACGCCGCCGACAAAGTGATCTGCCTAAAGAATTCTTTAGGAACAACCGGACGCATCGGCATTGCGCAACACTCCGGTTTTTGTCCACTCTGCACACCATGGCAGAAGCGCGCATATTGCTCGTCGAAGACGACCGCTCCCTCGGCCAACGCCTGCGCAAAGGGCTCGGGCAGGCGGGCTACGCCGTGCACCTCGCCGTCGACGGGCAATCCGCTCTCGAAGCCCTCCGCGCGGAAGCCTTCGACATCGCCGTCCTCGACTGGATGCTCCCCGACATCGACGGGATTGAGGTCTTGCGCACCCTCCGCGCCGAGGGGCGGCGGCTTCCCGTGATCTTCCTCACCGCGCGGGGCGAAGTGGACGACCGCGTCGACGGCCTCGACGCCGGGGCCGACGATTACATGACCAAACCCTTCGCCCTCGCCGAACTCTGCGCGCGCGTGCGCACGTTGTTGCGACGCGGCTCGGCCACACGCGAACGCATTCTCGAAATCGGAAAACTCCGCATCGACCTGATGGCCAACCGGGTCGAGGTTGGGGGCACGCCTCTCGACCTCACTCCCCGCGAATACAGCCTCCTCGCCTTCCTCGCTTTGCGGCAGGGCGATGCCGTCAGCCGCACCACCCTCACAAGAGAGGTGTGGCAGGCGGAAAACCGGTTCACTTCCCTCGACAACGTCATCGACGTGCACATGGCCAATCTGCGCAAGAAGCTCCGCGCCGCCTGCGGCCACGACCCCATCACCACACTCCGCGGCGTCGGCTACCGCATGGAGGCAGCAGGGTCTGAAGGGTGAGACCCCCCACCCACCAATCTTGAAGGTGCAAGACCGACATGGCTGTTATGGACACCGTCGCGGTCCGGCGATGAATCTGCCGGACTACTTTGGCTGCGGCAGGATGCGAAGTAGTCGACCTGCTTCAGCGGTCGAACCGGGGCGGCGGCACGCGGGCGCATGTTCGTGCGTCGGCTTCGTCGCCCGGAGCGGGCGGAAGTTCGCAGACGCCTCACCGTCGCGGTCCGGCGATGAATCTGCCGGACTACTTTGGCTGCGGCAG
>JAFIGE010000100.1 GCA_020831585.1 Opitutales bacterium
CCGGACTACTTTTCGCGGGCGTCCCCGCGAACCGCCGCGATTTCCGTAGTCGACCTGCTTCAGCGGTCGACCGCTTGCGCGCCCCACGCCCCCAAAAATCCGCCGCCACCCTGCCGACTCTGTCCGGCGATGAATCAGCCGGACTACTTTTCGCGGGCGTCCCCGCGAACCGCCGCGATTTCCGTAGTCGACCGGCTTCAGCGGTCGACCCCTCGCGCGCCCCACTCGTCGCCCGACGCTTCCCCACATCCGCCGCCGCCCCGCCGTCTCCGTCCGGCGATAAATCAGCCGGACTGCTTTTCAACTTCGAAGGTCACTCATGAAGAGCGCGCGCCTCACCTTTTTGAATCGCTCCTCATGATCACCACCCGCCGCACTCCATCACCCCTATGAAAATCTCTGCTCCGTATTGGCCCCGCTATTTCATTCCCTTCCTCACCCTTCTTCTCGGGCAGGTTTCGTTGCTGGGAACGGATGAGGATTTCTATCATGAAGCCCAGCGTGTGCGTGCTTGGATTCCCGATACGGACACCCTGCCGGTGGTTCGCGGGATTCTCCTCGCGGGGAATGGCGCCGGGTCCAACAACAAGATCGCTGCGAGCAACCCACTGCTGCAGGATTGGGCTTTGCGACACGGGTTCGTCGTCATGGGCACGGCCGCCGGTAATCTCGGTGAAGCGGATGCGTGGAATCAGTTTCTCTCCAGTCTGAACAGCGTCATCAACGCAAGTGGTCGGCTCGAGTTGCACCACGCCCCCGTCCTCTACTGGGGCCACTCCATGGGTGGTCAGCAGGCCTACGGCATGGCCCGTCGAATCCCCGACCGGATGATCGCCTTCATTGTGAACAAGGGAGCGAATTACGTGAAGGAAGCGGGCGTCGATCCCTGGCACATCCCCGCGCTCATTATGGCGGGCGAAAACGACAGTGATCTGCGACGCAACAACATCCGCAACCTGTATCTGGAAGGGCGGGCGGAAGGCGCTCCCTGGGTGTGGATGGAGGAGTATCGCCAGGGCCACGGAGTGGGCAATTCCATGCACATCGCCTTCGGCTATTTTGAGGAGATTCTGCCTCTGCGCTATCCCCATGACCCCGCAAATGTGCCCACGCTGTCTTCGCCGCCAGCGCTCCAGCCCGTTGTGCAAGAAGATGGCTGGCTGGTGAAGACCGGGCACCCTGAGTGGTCCACCGGCTTTGCCGGGATTTTCCCGCAGGCCAGCTATACCGGCGATCCGCTGGCCCATGGCTGGGTGCCCAACCGGCGCTTCGCTTATCTCTACCGGGCACTCGCTTCCTATGTGAACCCCAACACCACAGTGCGGAACAACTTCGGGAAATACTTCGTGCACGACCGTCCCCATGATCCCCGTGTCAGTTTCGACGGGGAGACAGCCGCGCTGGGTCGCTTTGCGCCGGGAGAACCCATTTCCTACGGCTTTGATCTCATCGGCAACCCCAACTGGACGCAGATCCGCCTCTACAGTTACGATGAGCTGCTGCACACCATTCCGGCTTCGGCGAACCATCGTTTCGACTTGGAACTTTTCCTCGATGCCGACGCGCCCTCCCATGCCGTGCACATGGTCATGGACCTGGCCAATGGAGAACAGCGTACCTCCTTCATTCATTTCTTCACGCCCAGGGAAGCGGAACCCCTCGCTTTCGCACGGCCTCCGCAAGATTCCGCCGGTTTCGCCGGGGAGACGGTCCGCCTGCAGGCAGCGGTCACGGGGACCGGGCCGGTGAGCTATCAATGGTTTCAGGATGGCGCTCCCATCGTCGGGGCAAACGATTTCATGCTCGAGCTCAGTGATCTCTCTGGCAATCACGCGGGCAGCTACACCTTGCAAGTGGATGGACCGAATGGGCAGACGCTCACGTCCGATCCGGTCACCGTCCATGTGGGCGAGGGTTCCACGGTCTGGCGGCGTATCAACTTCCAGTTGCCCTTTCCACCCCCGCCCCGGGGCTGGCTGGCCGATGGGGGAGACCTCTACGGCCCGCGTGTGAGCGGCGAGGTCTACGGTTGGCTGGAGGCCCCCTTCGCCCTGCGCCAGCGTTTCAGCACAGCCCCGCCCGCACCCAGTTTTCGCCACGACAGCCTGGCCATCATGAGGGGGAGCTCCTGGGCCATGGAAGTGCCCAACGGCAAATACCGCGTGCGCCTCGTCGCCGGTGATCCGGAGTTTCCCACGGGTGTGCAGAGCTTCACCCTCAACGGCCAGCCGCTTTACTCAATCAGCACGGATACCAGCCAGGTCTGGGCCGATGGAGAGACGACCGTCTGGGTATGGGAAAATCAACTACGCATTGACCCCTCCCCATTGGCCGTGGACGAGAAGATCGCCTTTCTCGAAATTGAGCGCATCTATGAGATCGTGCCGGAAACGGAAGCCGTCATCACGGCCACGCCGGAGAGCGGTTTGTTACCGCTCGAAGTGGACTTCTCCGTCCACCGATCCCGCATAAAAACCGGCGAGAGCCTCCAGGGCGCGACCTGGGATTTCGGCGATGGCAGCCCCACCGCCACCGGCGAGAACGTCACCCACATCTTCACCGACCCGGGCGACTTCACCGTGACCCTTGCCCTCACCGATACAGCCGGCGGCGTTTCCACCGACAGCATCATCCTTTCGGTCGGCGTTCCCCTGCCGGGGATCACCACTCATCCGGAACCGCAAACGCTCCCCGTTGGCGGCACGCTCACCCTCGCGACGCAGGCCGACGGATATGGAACCCTCGTCTATCAATGGACCCGTAACGGGGATCCGCTGGCCGGTCAGGAGAGCGCCACGCTCACCATCAGCAATGCCCAGACCGCGGATGCGGGCCTCTATCGCCTCAAAGTCACCAACGCGGGAGGCACCGCCGAGAGTCACCCTGCTGAAGTGGTTGTCATTCCGGCTCCCGGCGTTCCGGAAAACCTTGTTGCCGTGGCACAGGGGTCCTCGCAGGTGCGCCTGAGCTGGGACGAACCCGACATCTTTACCGATGCCATCATCATCCAACGCGCCGGGAATCCCGGGGGTCCCTGGACCACCATCGCCACGGTGGAGCGGGCCTTCACCACCTTCAACGACACCAATCTCGACCCGATAACCACCTATCATTACCGGATTCTGGGCAAAAATCCCTTCTTTGAAAGCGATCCCGGCAACGTCGCCGATGTCACCACCGATAATGTGCCCGGATCCGGTTGGACCTTCACCCTCCCGATCACCATCGACGGCTACGCGGGCACGGAAGACTTGGAGGATTTCCCGGTTCTGGTCCGGTTTGAAGAGGCGTTTCCCGGTTTCTCCTTTGCCGATTTTGGCGATCCGCTGGGGGGCGACCTCCGGTTTGTGAATGCGGGGGGCACGCGGGAATTGGCTTTTGAAATCGATTACTGGAATGAAAACGGATCGGCGGCGGTCTGGGTGCGTGTTCCCGAAATCACAGCCGGCGGCGACACCGTGATCCACGCGCTTTGGGGAAATGGAGATGCCATTGAACCGCCCGCCTACGCCACCAACGGCAGCGTCTGGGAAGGCAACTACCGGGCCGTGTGGCATCTGCAGGAAACGGAGGGTGAACGCCGCGACAGCACATCCTTCCTTCATCACGCCGTCCCCGCCGGGCCGCTCCTTCAACAACCGGGAGTGGTTGGTTCATCGGCCCGCTTCGACGGTTCCAACGGCAACACCTCTCTGTCCGTCGGCGCGCAACTGAGGGAGTCCCTGAAATTCACCAACCAGTTCACCCTGGAAGGCTGGATGCGCATCGATGCGGGAGCGGGAACGCAGTATCGTTTTGCTTATACAGTGGGCGATCCCTATTGGACGGGTTCCGGCTATCGGGTGGATTTCAATACCGCCCGTATGCGCACGAGCATTGGCACCGCTTCCGGCGTGGACCGGGGGAATGCCCGCGAGGTGCACGATACGGACTTCCCCGGCGGTGTGCCCGAAGAAACGTGGTTTCACTTTGCCGTGGTTTGGAACGGTGCCCAGATCAGCACCTACTTTAACGGGCAACATGCCGGAACGGAAAGTTTCCCTCACACCATCGACTATCCCTCCGGTCCATCGGCCCCCCTCGTGCTCGGCGCCGGCATCTTCGGTCAAGAAGACAGCATCAACCGCTCCCTCGCCGGAAATCTCGATGAAATGCGCATCAGTGACCGCACGAAATCAGCTGACTGGATCGCCGCCACCTACAAAAACATTCTCCACACCGATGAGTTCCTGACCCTTGGTCCAGTCGGCACCACCGCGCCGGCTCCGGCGATTATCGGGCAACCTCAGGGAATGAATCTTCAAGTCGGTGACGCCGCCACCTTTGCCGTCGTGGCCAGCGGCGAGGAACCGTTGCAGTATCAATGGCAGAAAAACGGCGTGGACATTCCGGGGGCGACATCGGCCACCTACACCCTGGATCCTGTCGGCGTCGCCAGCAGCGGGAGCTACCGGGTGATCGTCAGCAACGTAAACGGTTCCACCCCCAGCGCGGAGGCCCTCCTCAGCGTATCGGGCACCGTGCCCACGATCATCGCCTGGCCCACCGCCTCCCCCATCACCTTCGGGCAAAGCCTCGCCGATGCTGCGTTGAGCGGCGGCAGCGCCAGCGTCGCGGGGAGCTTTTCCTTTGTGGATCTCACGCTCATTCCCCCGCCGGGCACGACGCATCAGACCGTCCTCTTCCAACCCGCGAATGATTTCACTTACGAAACTGTCCAAGGAACGGTGCCTGTTGAAGTCGTCGAGGCGAGTGCTTCCGTTTTCCTCTCCAGCCTCACCGTCACCTACAACGGACAAGCGCAATCGCCCACCGTGGCCACCGTCCCGGAAGGCCTTTCCTATGCGCTCACCTTTGACGGCCTCACTACGGCCCCGGTCAACGCGGGCACCTATGCCGTCACCGCCACCATCACGGAAGAAGGGGCCACCGGGAGCGCCACCGCCACCTTCACAATCGAACCCGCCCTCCTCACGGTGCGAGCCAATGACGCCGCCAAGTTCGAAGGCGAGGCCGATCCGGTCCTTTCCTGGAGCCTGTTGGGCGGGCAGCTGTTGGGTGACGATTCTCTCAGCGGCAGCCTCGCGCGCACCAGCGGCGAAAGCGTGGGCACCTATACCATCACGCAAGGCACCCTCTCCGCCTCCGCCAATTACACCCTGCTTTTCCTGCCCGGCACCTTCGCCATCCTTGAGGCGGGCGAGGCCCCCTGGGTCCTCCAATCCAACTTTGATGAACTCAATCCCGGCCCTCTCCGTGGCCAGGACGGGTGGTCGGGCAACAACGACAACGCCGCCCAAGTCATCCAGGACCCGCAAGACGCTGCAGACCAGGTCTTCCGTTTCGCCCCCGGCAACAACAACAACATCGCCAGAAACCTGTCGACACCCATCCAGCCCGGGGAAGTGGCCACCCTCTTCTTCCGCTTCTATGTCCCGTCCGGAATGGCGCGCATCAATCAGCAGATTCGCATGCCCGGCAACACACCCATCCGCCTCAAGTGGGACAGCGATCCATCGGAACCGGTATTCTGGTTGTACGGGGAGGATATGTCTGCGGCGAGCCAACAGCAAATCGATCAACCCATCGCGCGGAATACCTGGTACAGCCTGTGGATGGTCATCGATAACGCCAACGGCCACTACCGGCTCTACCTTCAGGGGGGCGATTTCAACGACCAGACCTTTGTCACGGTCGCGAACATGGGAACGGACCCGAACACACACCCCTTCCAGACGGGGCTGATCGACGCCCTCTATTTTATTGGTTGGAACAACGGGCCCATGCTCTACGACGACTTCTATCTGGCCCATGGTGCCGAAAACCTTTCCAACCCGACCGCGATCACTCCACCCGGCGAGAGTTTTCATGATTGGATGGAAGGCTTCGCGCACCTCACACCGGCCGAGCGTGAACCCCTCAGCAACCCGACCGGGGACGGCCTCCCCAACCTCCTCAAATACGCCCTCGACCTCGACCCGACCGTCCCGGCCACGGGTATCGGGGGCGCCATCATTGAACTGGTGGAGGAAGGTGGCGCGCGCGTCATCGAAGCGCGCATCCCCGCCGATTTGAGCCGCCCGGGCTTGCACTACGTGCTGGAGATCTCCGACGATCTGGCAACATGGTCGCCCCTCGCTGAAGCCATCGGCCACACGGCCTTCACTGCCACGCCCGGCGCACCGGTATCGGCGGTTGGCCGCGAGGGCGACACCTTGCGCGTTGCCCTCGCCTCCGCCGCCTCCAACCGCGCCTTTTACCGCCTCACGGTTACCGCACTGGATTGAGTTCACGCCCTCGGACAAAAGATCTGATCATCCTCACGGGGCACTTTTTTGTGGTCGTCCCGCATTCAAAGTGACGCACTCGTTCGTCCTCAGACAGAGAGAGCGTGGCGGAAACGTTATAAGCCTCCATCATCCCGACGCTGCGCAGAGAGAAGGTCAGCTCTAGCGCCTCGCCCGGATTGCTTACGCTTTTGCCAGCCCCCACCGGATCGCTTCCGAACCCGCGCTCTCCATGAAGACACTCCCCCCATGCACCAACACCGGCGCATTGATGTTGGAGAGCATTTTGGGGAGGTGCCCACGCACTGATTGGTGCCATGTTTGAGCGCAAGCATGGCAAAGATGGAGACGCGAAGAAATCGCTTCGACCAGGCGAAACCGTCTTCTTAAAGATAAAGGCTCTCGACAATTTCAAGGCCGTAGCCTTCCAAGGCGACGACTTTTCGGTCGGAGCTGGTGAGGAGGCGAATCTGGCGCAAACCCAACGAGGCCAGAATCTGCGCGCCGATGCCGTAGGCCCGGAAGTCCATTGGGGCACTGCGCAAGGCCGGGCGCGGGGTATTGCTGGTTGACGCGCCCAGGGGCGGCAGCTCCAGACCGCCGCATCCGCGCCCCATATACAGAATGACCCCCGTGCCTTCTTTGGCGATGCGCTCGATGCTGGCGTAGAGCGTCGAGCGGCTTCCCATGCCCTTCACGGCAAAGACATCGGCCAGCACATTCTCGCCGTGCACGCGCACGAGGGTTGGTTGCTCGGTCAACTTGCCACAGGAAAGGGCAAAGTGGTGCGCCCCGTCGAGCTTGCCCCGGTAGACATGCACCGTGAAGGGACCGAAATCCGTCTGCACCGTCTCCTCGCGCAACTTGTCCACCAATTGATCCCGTCGGTGCCGGTATTCGATGAGGGAGGCGATGGAAATCATGGGAAAACGATGCGTCTTCTTGAATTCAATCAACTCCGGCAAGCGCGCGCATGAACCGTCCTCGTTGAGGATCTCGCAAATCACCGCCACTGGCGGCAACCCGGCCAACTCCGCCAAATCCACTCCGGCCTCCGTGTGCCCGGCCCGTTCGAGCACCCCCCCCGGGCGCGCCCGCAGCGGGAAAACATGCCCCGGCTGGACAAAATCCGTCGGGCTCTTCCCCGGATCGGCAAGGAGGCGGATGGTGTGCGCGCGCTCGGCAGCACTGATACCGGTGGTGATGCCCTCGGCTGCGTCCACGGAAACAGTGAAGGCAGTTCCCATGCTTTCGCGGTTATGCTGCACCATGGGGTTCAGCCCAAGCCGTCGGATCTCCGAATCCGCCATCGGCACACAGATAAGGCCCCGCGCCCAACGGATCATCAGGTTCACCGTCTCCGGGGTGGCCAGGGAAGCCGCCATGATCAAGTCGCCCTCGTTCTCGCGCGAGGCGTCGTCGGTCACGATAACGGGGTGGCCGGCGGCAATCGCGGCGATCGCGGTCTCGACTTTGTCAAAGGGGTCGCTCTCGGCAGGGGATTCGACGGCATCCGGAGAAGATGGAGAGGGGCGGGAACTCATGCTTTCAAAGGGAGCGTGGAGGGCGCGCGCGGGAATTGCAATTCACCAGGAGAAATTCGGTCCGGTGGTGCCGGCCAACGCGGCCGTAAACGCGGTTTGCAAGCGGCGCGTGACCACACCGGGCGAACCGTTCCCCACGGGCTCATTGTTGACACAAACCACGGGCATGATCTCGCTCGTCGTGCTGGTTACAAAGACCTCCTCGGCCTGCGCGAGCTCCTCCAGCGTAGAAGGCTTTTCACGCACTGTGATACCGTTCTCGGCCGCCAATCGCAAAACGAAAGCGCGCGTGATCCCCCCGAGGATATGGTTGTCGGCCGGGTGCGTGTAAACAGCGCCATCGCGCACAAGGTAGGCATTGGAAAAGGCCCCTTCGGTGAGGATGTCTCCCCGGTGCTGCAGGGCCTCTGCACAGCTGTTTTCGCAAGCGGTCTGCCGAGCGAGTACATTGGGCAAGAGATTGATACTCTTGATATCGCAGCGCAGCCAGCGAATGTCCGCTACCCGCCAGGCGGCAATACCCTTGGCCAGGTCTGCCAGCGGGCGCTCCATCGGCCGGGCATAAGCAGTTACCTCGAGGTCCACCGAATCCCCTGGAAAAACCTGCTGCCGCAGACAAACGCCCCGCGTCACCTGAATATAGAGCGTGCCATCACCGATGTTCTCGCGTTCCACAAGCTCAGCCATGCCGGCGGAAAAGGCGGCATCGGCAAATCCGGAACGCATCCCCAGCTCCCCCGCGCTGCGGATGAGCCGGAGCCGATGCCCCTCCCACAGGAAAGGGCGCCCCCCGTAAATGCGCACAACCTCATAGACGCCGTCGCCAAATTGATATCCGCGGTCATCGGGATCAACTGTCGCGGCATCGCGTGGGATGATCGCCCCGTTGCGCCAGATCCACCGGGGTCTGCTCATGGAAAGCCTTCCAGGGCCAAAGCGATCAAAGGCCCGCCCACAGCCGGATCTCGCTCCAGTAGGCCGAAAGGACGAGCGCCCACAACAGTCCGCAATTAAGCAAACTCAGAAAGACCGCCGCACTCCCCATATCCTTGGCGCGCTTAGCGAAGGCATGCCGTTCCAGCGAAATATAATCCACCACCCACTCCACCGCGCTGTTGAGCAGCTCGACGATGAGAACGAGAAAGACGGAGGCGACGAGGATGGCTTTTGCGGCCACGCCCACGGGGAGAAGAAGCGCCAAGGGCACCATAAAGAGGGCCAAAATCGCTTCTTGCCGAAAGGCCGCCTCATGCTTCAGCGCCGACCCTATGCCCTCAAGAGAGTAAATGCCCGCGTGCAACACGCGCTTAACCCCACTACCCTTTGCGGGCAGGGTGTTTTCGCCGGTCACGTCCGTCGGGGTGGCCATGGAATCGATGAGAGATCAGAACGGCCCACCCACCGCGCCTGTAAGCGTGGGCAGACCGCCGCCAAAAAAGCGATTACTTGATTTCGCGGTGAAGTGTGTGCCGACGCAGCGCCGGGTTGTATTTCTTCTTTTCGAGGCGGCCTTGCTGCAGCTTCTTATTGCGCGTGGTGATGTAGCGGGAAGGGAACTTGCCCTCACCGCGGGCTTCCGTGCATTCCAATGTGATTAATTCGCGTGGCATGATTAGTTACGGTTGAAAAAATTAGAATCGGCCAAGCAAGGCGATCTGCGGTCCTCTGGCAAGCGCAATCCGGAGAAGATTTGCGAATCACAGGGTCACTTCATTTGGATTTTTAGATCCGCGTGGAGCGCGGGAGAGGAAAAAGCCTTACCCCGCATCCCCTCGGCTTGGCTCTGCGGGCGCTGCCCGCCCGCTGTGAAGCAGGCTCCATGGTTAGCACGAATGATAGGGCGCTGCGGAATCCGCAAACGATTGAACCACGTTACCCTCCTGGCCCACGGGTTTTAAAGGGGTTGTCGACGGCGGAGGGGGGAGATTGTCCACAATGGTTGTCGAAGCTGGCGGGCAGCGGGACCCCAAAAATGCGGAAATCCTACGAGTTGCCGGCTTAACCGAGCGTCATTAGGGTTTGGCAGGTCTCCCAACTAAACCAACCGCTTCCCACCGGCTCGGACATTTCCAATACTGGAATGATACGAAAGAAAGTGCGGAGTTACTTGCCCTTAGGACAACTGAATGGTTCGAAATACTGCTTACGGACATCCTCCCGACAAAGCCAAACTCCAGGGATCATGTGGATGATCAGGAACAGAGAAACAAAGCCCACAGAAATGGGTAAAGGGACAACTTGTGAAAAATTGAAAAAATTTACTTCGAGAGGTTCACCCAATGTGACGGATGCGGAAAGAATCAAAACCCCAAGTAATGGACAGATAATCAGAAGCCAAATAATGAGAAACTTCCTCGCGCCATGAGATTTCTCTTTTATTCTTCCTGCCAGCCACAGGTAGAAAAGCCCCCCGAGGTTCAGTCCAATCAGGTTGATAATGCCCAACCACTTCAGGTAATTCGATGCGAGGGCGTTATAATCCCGTTTCATTTTTAAAAAAGGCAGAGTCCTCACGCGGGGGGGCATTCCCTGGGTTTGTAAGCGACGGCTTGAATTCTGTATATCGATGAGGATGGTCGCCGGTGGAGGCGAAGCCATAACGGAGTTGATCACACCGACTGAGTCCGCCTCCGGTATGCCGATAAAATCTGGCGATTTAAAATGAAAAGCCGATGCAGCCGGATTGTCACGGCCGTATTGGTTCCGACACCAAGGAAAATAGCAGGAAGAAACCAGAGGCCCCAACCAGTCAGGCCATACGCGATCCAGCCAATCATTGAATTGGACAAGCCGAGCCAGATTCCCAGGGGGATTCCGTATTTTACCTGTTCTCTTCGGTAGACAGGGTCGCTGTGAAAGAGTCGCTCAATTTCTTTTCTCTTTGCCCAGAACCCCAGATCCCTAAATCCCGGAATTTCGGAATCCTTTGTCAGCCTAAAGGTGTTCATTTTCTTGAAGATCCAATTAAACGTGATATCGGCAAGGAGGGTGCGGTCTAGAGCCGACGGCGGCAAGATCTTTTCCATGAAGGGCACAAGGTTTCGTCAAAGAAGGCCTTGCTGCGCTGCCTGGCTTGACGGAGGAAGGGTGCCCTTACGGCCCCAAGCCGGAGGTTTGAGGTGACGACAGGGCGTGCCGGTGACCCGGGGGGCCGTTACTCGTAGCGGAGGGCTTCCACCGGGTCCATGCGGGCGGCACGGAGGGCGGGAATGATGCCGAAGATGATGCCAATGGCGGAGCAGACGGCGACGGCAACAAACATCCAGAACCACGGCACAATCATGGGCACACCAATGGCGGCAGCGACGAGATTGCCCACGAGCCATCCTCCCAGAATGCCGAGGATCGCGCCCAGTTCGGAGAGAAAAATGGCTTCGAGGAGAAACTGCCGGAGGATGTCGCGCTTGCGCGCGCCGATGGACTTGCGCACGCCGATCTCGCGCGTGCGCTCGGTGACGCTCACGAGCATGATATTCATGATCCCAATACCGGCGCAAACGAGCGCAATGGCGCTGATAATGAGCCCACCCACGCCCACGACATAGGCCACTTCGGCGAAGGCGCTCTGCAGGGCGTCGTTTGTGAAGAGCGCGAAGTTGTTCTCATCCTCGGGTTGCAAGCCGCGAATGACCCGCATCTCCGAAACGGCGATTTCCATGGCTGCGGGCAGAAACGCGGAGTCCGGCGTCTGCACATTGATGGACATGGACCGCCATTGGTTCCAATGGCTCTCGACAAAGCGCCCGACGGGAATGAGCGCGATGTTGTCGAGAGAGGAGCCGAAGCGCTGTCCCCGCTCCGCCAGGACGCCCACCACTTCGTAGCGGTTTTGCGCCAACACGATGGTCTGCCCGAGGGCATCACCGGTGGGGAAGAGGCTTTCCTCGATCTCGCGCCCGATCACGACAACGGCGCGGTTGAGTTCGCGGTCGGTGGCGGAGAGATTCCGCCCGCGCGCGATCTCGTAATTGTAGGCCGTGAGGTAGTTTTCGTTGGTGCCGACAACGCGCAGGCGCGCGGCCGTCTGGCGGTCTTCGAAACGCGCGCGCTGACCGGAAATTTCGGCGTTCAGGGCGACCGGCAGCCCGTGGGCGGAGAGGGCCTCTTCGAGGGCGTAGGCCTGCCGGGGTGAAATATTGGGACGCTCGGAACGCTGGCGGCCTCCCCCGCCGATGCGGATATTCACGTTGTCGCGCATCACCTCGAAGGAATGGCTGCCGAGGATGGCTAGACCCGAGTCGATACTTTGCCGCATGGCGGAGAGCGCGGTCATCACGCCCACAACGGAAAACACCCCGATGGCCACGCCGAGGATAGTGAGAAAAGAGCGCAGGCGGTTGCTCCCGAGAGAAACCGTGGCGAGAAGGAGCGTATCCGTGAGGCGGATACCGTTGCGGGAGCGCGCTTTCATCTGTTGGCCGCCTCCTTATTCATGGCGCAAAGCTTCCGCCGGGTCGAGGCGGGAGGCCTGGTAGGCCGGCACAAACCCGGAGAGGATACCCACCACAACCGAGACGATGAGCGCGGCGAGAATGAGTCCGGGTGACAAAATAAAGGGAAAGGCCGGAAAGACGAGCATGGCCACTTGCCGTAAACCAAGCGTGCAAATGAGCCCCACCAGTCCCCCGAGAAGACAGATCGCAACCGCCTCGAGAAGAAACTGCCAGAGGATGGTGGAGCGGCGGGCTCCGAGGGCACGCCGCGTGCCGATCTCGCGCGTGCGCTCGCGCACACTCACAAAGGTGATGTTCATGATACCGATGGCCCCGACAAAGAGAGCCAAGCCGGTTATAAAAAAGCCGCCCAGGGCAATCCCCGCTTTCACCGGACCGATGGTTTGCTCAAGGAGATCGGTCTGGTTGATCTCAAAATCATCCGGCTCGCCGGGAAGGAGACCGCGCACGCGGCGCATCGCGCCAGTGAGTTCGCTGCGGGCTTCCTCCAGCGTGGCCTCCGGGCGCATTTGCACGCGGATGTGCGTGCCCCAATCGGCCGTGTGGAAGCGGCGAAGCGAGAGCAGGGGCAGCACGGCTTGGTTATCAAAACTCTGCAATCCGAGAAAGGACCCCTGCCTGGCGAAGACACCGATCACTTCATAGCGCAGCCCGGCGATGCGCACTTCCGCTCCCACCGCCGACTCGCGGTCGCCATCGAAGAGGCCATCGGCGACATCGTGCCCGATCACCACGACGTTGCGCGCGGCGACTGCTTCGGTATCGGTGAAGAAGCGCCCAAACTCGATATCAAGGCGGCTGAGGAGGGCGAACTCGGGGACCGTGCCAAGCATGTAGATCCGCTCGGCCACATTCTCCCCGGAACGAATGCTGCGATTGAAAGTAACGGAGCCGGGAACCGCGCGAACGAGGGAAGAATGGGGCGTGTCGGCAATGATGTCGTTGAGGCGATGGCCGTGTTCGGTCTTGATGTCGGGGCGGTTGCGAAAGCGCATCCAATCGTCCCCCGCCCCGCCCCAGGGCCACTTCTCCACGTAGAGAATGTCCGTGCCGAGCATGTCGAGGCTGTCAGAAAACCCGCGGTCAAGCCCGGTTACCGCCGTGCCCATGAAGGTGACGGCCATGACCCCGATAATGACTCCGAGAGCGGTGAGGAGCGACCGCATTTTGTGCGCGCGGAGCTGCTCCCCGGCGATGCGCATGTTTTCCGCAAACTCTCGCAACCAGCGGATCATACGGAGGCGGCCAAAGTCGGTTGGGCGACGGGGGTGTCGCTCTCGATACGTCCGTCGCGCAGGCGCAGAATGCGGCGGGCGTGGTGGGCGATATCGTCTTCGTGCGTGACCACAATGATGGTATTGCCCTGCCGATACAAATCTTCAAAGACCCGCATAATTTCCTCCCCCGTGCGCGAATCGAGATTGCCCGTGGGCTCGTCGGCGAGGATCACGGATGGCCGGTTGACGAGCGCGCGGGCGATGGCCACGCGCTGGCGCTGGCCTCCGGAGAGTTCGTTTGGGCGGTGGTCCAGGCGGTCGCCCAGGCCGACGGTGCGGAGGGCTTCGGCAGCGCGTTCAAGGCGATCATCGCGGCTCAGTCCGGCGTAGATGAGGGGCAGCTCGACGTTGCGCAGGGTGGTCGCACGGGGGAGCAGGTTGAAACTTTGGAAAACAAAGCCGATACGCCGGTTGCGGATGTCCGCGAGCTCATCATCCGACATCGCGGCCACATCCTCGCCCTCGAAGAGGTAGGTGCCCCGCGTGGGGGTATCGAGGCAGCCGAGGAGATTCATGAGCGTGGATTTTCCACTACCGGAGGGCCCCATGATGGCCACATAATCGTTCGGGCGAATGCGCAGGTCGACGCCGTCGAGAGCCCGCACTTCCGTCTTGCCGAGTTGATAGATCTTGTAGACCCCGGCAATCTCAATGACCGCGCGCCCGGGTGAGTCGGATGGATGGGAAATCATGATAGCTTGATCGGCTTCGGGCGAGGGGCGTATCAGGATGCGCCGGGGCGACCGCCGAGGGCGGATTCGGTCACACGCACGGCCTGGCCGTGTTCAAGTTCGCGGGTGAGGAGGTTGTGGCCACCCGTCACCACCTTCTCGCCCGCGCTGAGGCCGGCGGTGATCTCCAGAAAGCGGTTATCGGCGATGCCCGTTTCAACCCGGCGGATTTCCGCGACGCCGTCCCTGATAACAAACACCACCCGCTCCAGCCGCTCACCGCGCCCGCGCCGGCGCGCGCCGCTTCCGTTGCGGTCATCACCGTTGCGCAGGTCTGCGTCGTCGTCGGGAACGGATTCGTTGAGAGCTTCGCGGATGACCTCGGGCGAACGCACGGTGACACTCTGGATGGGCACGCGCACGACGCCGGTGACGGTCTTTGTTTCGATGTCGGCAGTCGCCGTCATGCCCGGGCGCAATCCGGCGGGGGGATCTTCCAGAAGGATGCGCACAAGGAAGGTCGTGAGCTGTTCCTGCGTGCGCTCCTGCGTGGTCACAGCGGCATTGGCAATCTCGGTGACCTCGCCGATCAGGCGCAGGTCGGGAAAGGCATCGACATCGACATACGCGCGCTGGCCAATGCGCACATCGGTGATGTTGCTCTCGCTCACATCGACCCGCACTTCCATCGTATCGAGATTGGCGATACGCATGATCTCCGTGCCCTCAAACTGGGCCGTGCCCACGACGCGGTCGCCCACTTCGGCGCGCAGGGAGGTGATGGTGCCGGCCATGGGAGCGTGGATGGTCGTTTTGTTGAGAAGGTCGCGGGCTTCGCGCAAGAGCATTTCCTGCTGCTCGATGCGGTATTGCGCGGCCTCGTGGGAGGCGCGGTCGATCTCCACCCGGGTGCGCGCGAGGTCGATTTGTTCGCGCGTGGCGAATCCCCGCTCAAAGAGATCCTGCAGCCGGTTGAGATCGAGCTCGGATTGGAGGGCCTGGGCGCGGGATTGGGCGCTGGTCGCCCGGATGGCGCGGAGCGAGGCCTCCTGCTGGGCGACCTGCGCTTCCAGCGTGCGCGGATCGACGCGCGCAAGGAGATCCCCGCGTTCGACGCGTTGGCCATCGCGCACGGGAAGCTCAACGATTTCACCGGAGACTTCGGAGGAGATGCGCACCTGCACGACCGGATGCACTTTCCCGGCGGCGGTGACGATGGAGGTGATGTCTCCGGTGGAAGCGGTCCCGGCGGTAACGGCGCGGGCGTGGTCCTGCGGGCGCAGAGCATAGGCGATCGCGCCACCAATGCCGAGGAGGATGATAACGAAGAAAATCCACTGCTTCTTCTTAGAGCGTTTTTTCATAGCGAGAGCGAGAGAGCTGAGGTTTTAGGCAGCCGCCGCCCCGGATGCGGGGCAGGACCGGAGAAAAACGGAAAAGGAGGGGTTTTAGGAAAGAAAGGGGGGGCGTCGTTAGTTGCGGGGTCGGGGGGGTAAGTCGATTTGCTCCCAGGTGAAGCCATGACGCTGTAGGATGGAACCGTCGATGCGGGCGAGATCGGCCTCCGCGCGGAGCAAATCGATGACGGCTTGCAATCGGCTGAGGCGCGCGGCGTCGAGATCTCGCTGGCTCTCCTGCACCGCGCGGAAGGGCGAGAGGCCCGCTTCGTAGCGGCTGCGCTCCTGTTCAAAGGTCTCTTCCTGGAGTTCGAGCGTGAGAGAAGCGGCTTCGAGGCGCTCATGGCTGGCGCGGAGGCGGCGCCATTGGCGGCGGGATTGCTCCAGCAAATCCTGCTGAATCTCGACGAGGCGCAGTTCCGCCTGTTCGAGGCGGCGTTCGCTCCGGCGCACGCCGGCACGCTCGGCTCGAAAGCCCCAGGGCATGTTCACCTCCACGCCGATGCGCCAGAAATGGCCGTCCTTGTTCAGGGCGCCATCGTAGGCCTGCCAGCGGTCGTCGATGTCGGCACCGAGGACACCTCCGGAAAGCGCGAGGTCGACCTGTGGGCGAACGCGGTCGCGCGCAACGATGCGGTCCTGCTGGCGCTGCGCGATGACGGCTTCCTGGATGTCGGTTTCCGGATTCTCCGCAAGCACCCGGTTCCACACGGGGGCGAATTCCGGCGGTGCCCCGAAGGCATCCGGAAGCGGGCTCACGGAAACGGCTTCACTGAAGGGAGAGGAGAGATCGAGCGCGCCCAAAAGCGCGAGCAGGCGGTCTTGCGCGATCTCCAATTCCTGCTGAGCGGAGATCATACCCTCCCGCCGTTGGGCGAGGCCGGCCTGCGCCTGGAGCACATCCAGGCGCGTGGCGAGGCCCAGACGGCGGCGCTCCTCCGTCTCCTCCAGAAGAGCCTCGGCGAGCTGCACGCTGGACTCCCGCAGCTCACGATTGGCCTTCTGAAAGGAATACTCCCAGTAAGCCACCTCCGTGGTGCGCATGACATCGAGAATGGCCCGGCGAAAGCGCTTTTGCTCAGCCTCGCTGCCGAGACGCGCCCCGCGCAGAGTGGCGAGGTTGACTTCCCGCCCGAAGCCCCGCCAGAGGGGCTGCCGGTAGCTCAGGGCAAACTCCGCGTTGCGCGTGCTGATGGCGGCGGCCGCATTGGTATCGCGCTCGTCCAAGCGGGTTTCCACCGTCACGAGACCGCCAAGGGTGTTGCGCGACTCCGCACCAACGCGGAAGTTGCGCTGCTCCGTTTGCGTGCCCACCGTCACATCGGAAACAATAGGTTGTTCCCGTTCCGTCATGCTGGCGCTGGAAAAAAGATTGATGCCAAAGGCCGCCTCGGCCTCCCGCACGGATTCCTCGGCAATGAGCGGTTCGAGCCGCTGGATGTCCAAACCGAGATTACGCTCAATCGCCTGCAAAAGCGCCGACCGCAAGGGCAACTCCGCTCCCGCAACAAGCGCCACACTGGCAAGGAATACCAACAAATAAGCAACGAATTTCATAAAAAGAGACTTCGGAAAAAATTCACAATGGGACGACGGAATCAAGAGGGAATCGACGGGGGCGCTTCATCCCCTTCCGGAAGGTCCGCCAACTCCGGAAGCGGCAGGGCCTCCCGCTCGCCTCCGTTGAAAACATAGACCTCGCCAATGCCACTGGCCCGCAACTGCCGCACGGCTTGATCGAAGCCCTGCGCGAGCGCGGTGGGGATGTGCGAATCCGACCCAAGGGTAAACTTCGCGCCCGCCTCGGCAGCCACGCGAATAAGAAGCGGATCGGGGTGCATGACGTAGTCGCCCTTGAAGAGGCCGCTGGTGTTCAGCTCCAGACACACATCATTCTCCACCGCCGCTTCCACCACCTCCTCAAACCAGGGCAGAGCCCGCTCCGGTTCGAACCCATCCCTCAGCGTACCGTAGAGGCGGATGACATCCGGGTGAGCGAGGCTGTGATAGCGCCCGCTTCGCGCGCCCGCCGCCAAGTGCGTGAAATAATGGCGCACGATGGCCTCGTCGGAGGTGACCCCGTGTTCGCGCAGCCAATCGCGGTAGGCCCCCACCTGGTGATGCAAAGAGCCGAGAATAAAATCGAAGCGCTCGGTCGCGAGGATCTCGTCCATCCACTCCATCACCTGCGCATCCGGGAAAACCTCCGCCTCGATGCCGTAGCGCACTTCCAGTCCCGCATCCTTCCCCAAGGCCCGCGCCTCCTCGACATAGCGCCGGTAGAGCGGCAGCATGTCGCGATCCATGCGGATGCCCGCTCCACCGAAGCGGGCCGAGGGCATGGGAATGTGGCACGTGAAAATAATCGTCTGCAATCCCCGCGCGAGGGCGGCTTCGACAAACTCGGCGGGCTCGCCCACAGCATGGCCGCATAAGGGCGTGTGCATGTGGCAATCCACCGGAAATGGGCTGGGCATCATCATAGTAGGCAACAAAGAAAAAGCATTAAGCGGAAATCGGGCCAACCGATTCAGGGAGCGAGGCGCGCCACCGTCCAACCATCCGCCGAATCCTCCGCTTGGCGATATAGAAAGCGGTCGTGGAGCCGACTCGGGCGGCCCTGCCAGAATTCCGCCGTCTTTGGAATGACCCGAAAGCCGCCCCAAAAAGATGGAATGGGCACCTCCCCGCTTGCGAATTTTTGCCGAATTTCGGCAAGTTTCGCCTCAAGCAGAGACCGGGAGGAGATCACCTGGCTCTGCGGCGAAGTCCAGGCCCCCAGGCGGCTCCCGAGCGGACGGCTCGCGAAATACTTGAAAGACTCCGTTGTGGAGATGCGCACCGCTTCGCCATTGATGCTCACCTGCCGCTCCAGAGGCAGCCACGTGAAGATCAGCGAGACGCGCGGGTTGGCGGCAATGTGCTGCCCCTTCCGGCTCTCAAAATTGGTGTAGAAAACAAACCCCCGCTCATCGAGGTTTTTCAGCAAAACCGTGCGCGTGAAGGGCTGACCCTCGCCGTCAACCGTGGCCAGCACCATCGCATTGGGTTCAAGCAAGCCCGCCCCTTCGGCATCGGCAAACCAGCGCTTGAACTGGCTGATGGGATCGGTCGCGAGATCCTCCTCGTTGAGGTCGCCCTGATTGTAGTCTCGCCGGAGGTCTTCCAATTTCATGCGGCACGGTGTCAGCAGGCCGAAGAGGCGTCAATCTCCCGAAGCAAAGAAGCGAAGCCAAGGGTGTGATCACGAAGTTTGTCAGGTACGGCGGCCCCTTGAGTAGAAACAGAATCCACAATCCATTTTTCACGCGGAACTTTTTTATTGTTCTGAACATTGCAACGTTGACAGAAGCTAGGCAGGTGTTTGAGTGTCGGCATGAGCAGGAATTTCACCAGGAGATTGCGGTATCCGCGGCTGGCATGCCACCACCTTATTTCGAGGGTGGTGCAGAAAAGGCGGCTGATGGATGAGGAGG
>JAFIGE010000101.1 GCA_020831585.1 Opitutales bacterium
ATTGCTTCTTGGCGAATCACTTTCACATCTTCGTAAGGCTGGATCCGAAGGAGACCGAAAATCTCGACGATGCGGGCCTGGTGGAGCGTTTTCGGGCGCTCTATGGGGGGACGCGCTGCGCTTCACTGGGTTTGGATGCGGATGATTTGGAGGTCATTCTGAAGAATGATGGAAGCTCCGCTGAGGGCATCCGCCGGCGGCTGAAGGCGCGGATGGGGGATGTGTCGGTCTTCATGCGGGAGGTGAAGACGCGGTTTACTCTGTGGTATAATCAGGAGCACGGGACGGTGGGCACTTTCTGGGCGGAGCGTTTCCGCAGTGTCATCGTGGAGGCGGATACGGCGGCGCAACGGATGGTGGCGGCTTACATCGACTTGAACCCGGTGCGGGCGGGATTGGTGGAGGACGCGGGCGGCTATGGTTTCAGTGGGTTCGGGGAGGCGTGCGCGGGTGGCTCCGCTGCGCGACGGGGGATCGCCCGTGTCGAGGGCAAGATGATTTGGACGATGAAATGGCACGAGCGCTACCGTGCGCGGTTGTGCAGCCGGATAGGTCCGGGAATGCGGTCTCCTCGGAATGACCAGAGGAGCGCGGCAGCCGGTGCAATGAAGGAGAAAGCGATGTCTGGAGTGGGTCTGGCGGAAGAATCCGGGCTTCTCTCAAAGATCCGCGCCTTCAGTGAGAGCTGGGCGGTGGGGTCGGTTGGCTGGGTGGAAAGCTTCTGTGCGGCCGATGGCTGGCTCGGCTATAAGAAGGGAAGAAAGCCCAAACCGCTCTTGGAGGCAGGCGGAGCTGACTTCGCGACGGTCGCGACCGTGGTGAAACGCAACTGAAATATGTGACAACCTTTGTGATCACACCCGCAGCCACATCCAAGGGCTTGTGGTTATTCGTTTTTGAGAACGGACTTGCGTTTGTCGGGTGTGTTTTGTGCGTGCCATCACCATAAGGGCAGGGCAATTATTGGAAGGAATGAAGAATTCAGCGAGCAACGGAGAGTCCACCGTGAAGTGGGGAATGATCGGCGCGGGCAATGTCTGTGAACACAAGGCGGGACCAGCGCTTTATGGTGTGGCAGGCTCCGAATTGGTGCTCGTCCACAGGCGGGATCGTGAGGCGGGGGAAGATTTTGTGCGCCGCCACGGACACGGCGTGTATGTCGGCACAATGGACGAGCTGCTTCATTCGGATGCGATTAACGCCGTCTATGTCGCGTCACCCCATGCGCTCCATGCGGAACACACCGTCGCCGCTCTGGAGGCGGGTAAACATGTGCTTGTGGAAAAGCCGATGGCCATCTCCGCGCGGGAATGCGATCGCATGATGGCGGCGGCAGAGGCCAACCGGCGGTCGCTGGGGGTGGCTTATTATCGGCGTGGCTATCCCTCGGTTGCGCGGGTGCGCGAGCTCCTTGAGTCCGGAGCTTTGGGTGAGGTAAAGGCGGCCGCCTTCAACAATGAGTTTCCCACGAGCCACCGGCTTGACCTGGTGCATCACTTTTTTGGCTCCATTGAGGCTGTGCGGGTGCTCGGCGCACGAAAGGATTCCTTCGCCTTCGAGTCGATTGAACAGCGCTTCGATGTGCGGAGCGCATCGGGGGTGCAGGTGCGCATGATTACGGAGTGGGCGGAGAGCGGTATGCCCGAGGCGTTCTCGATCCGGGGCTCGGAGGGCACCCTTTATGTGGCGGATTTAAAGAAAGGGTGGATCGTGCACGAGGCTGGCGGGCAGGTTCGGCTGGAGGCCCCCGGGTCGCTCCCGTTTACCCACTGGGGCTTGGTGGAGAATTTTGTGGACCACTTTCAGAAGGGGAAACGCCTGCTCTGCGACGGAGCCGAGGGGCGCAAGTCCACCGTGATTCTCGATCTTCTTGGGGCGGTGGAGGCGTCAAGCGAGTGGGTGCCCGTCCGATACGGCGGGTCCGGGAGTTTTTCCTAGACCGGGGGGTCGCCCGACCGTATGTTCGAATCTTTTCTAGAAGAATCATTTCTGAAACAACCCCGATTTTCTTTTCTATGATAATTCAACCCAAAGTTCGTGGTTTTGTTTGTATCACGGCTCATCCGGAGGGGTGCGCAGCACACATTGATGAGCAGATTGCGCATGTTCGTGCGGGTGGGCCGATCAAGGATGGTCCGAAGAAGGTTCTCGTGATCGGTGCGTCCACAGGGTATGGTCTGGCGACGCGGATTGCGACAGCTTTTGGTGCTGGCGCGGCAACCCTTGGGGTCTTCTTTGAGCGCCCTTCAAGCAACGGGAAACCAGCCTCAGCCGGTTGGTATAACACGGTGGCTTTTGAGAAAAAGGCCCATGCAGAGGGACTTTATGCCAAGTCTTTGAACGGCGACGCCTTTTCACCGGAGATGAAGGAATCCGTGGTCGACCTGATTCGCCGAGATCTGGGGCAGGTGGACCTTGTGGTCTACAGCCTGGCGTCTCCCCGGCGTACGGATCCGGCGACCGGTGAAGTTCACAAAAGTGTGCTCAAGCCGATTGGGGCTCCCTACAAATCGAAAAATCTGGACACCGACAAGAAGCGTGTGCTTCCCGTGGAAATCGGTCCGGCGGAGGAGGCCGAAATTGCCTCCACGGTTAAAGTCATGGGAGGCGAGGACTGGCTTCTCTGGATGGAGGCGCTGGAAGGGGCCGGTCTCCTTGCCGAAGGGTGTTCATCGATGGCCTACGATTACATCGGGCCGGAGTTGACGTGGCCGGTCTATACAAACGGGACAATCGGGGCGGCAAAAAAGCACCTGCGCGAGACGGCGGCCAAGATCGATGCCATGTTGAAGGTTCGGCGGGGGCGCGCTTTCGTTTCGGTGAATAAGGCTGTCGTGACGCAGGCAAGCAGTGCCATTCCGGTGGTGCCTCTTTATATTTCGCTCCTCTTTAAGGTGATGAAAGAAAAGGGTTTGCATGAGGATTGTATTCAGCAAATTGATCGCCTGCTGCGCACGCAGATGTATAATGACGGCGCGCTGAATTTCGATGATCTCGGCCGCGTGCGGATCGACGACTGGGAGATGCGCGAGGACGTTCAAGCCGCCGTAGCCGCCATCTGGCCCGAAGTCGAAACCGGCAACATCGATGAGCTGACCGACTTTGCAGGGTATCAGGAAAACTTTTTGAAGCTCTTTGGATTTGGTCTCCCCAACGTGAATTACGACCGGGAGACGGAGCCCGAGGTCGATATCCCCAGTCTTGCGGAAATCAGTTCTGCCTGATGGGCTGACTGGTTTGTCGCTCCTAACCCTGTCCCCTCTGTCATGCCATCGTCCGGTTGCCCTGCCGAGCTCGACTCTTCCCGATTCCTGGCCGGGAGTTTTTTTTGGGGGCTGACGGTGGTGCATTGGGGGGTTGTCCTGGTTGTCTTCTGTCTGGTGGCTCCGGTTCTGTGTCTCTGGAGTTTCCGCAGTGCGGAGGCCGGAGCACGGGTGGACCTTGAGCAAAGTGCCAAAAACGCCGCACAAGTCTTGGCAGCTGCGTTAAGCCGGGAGCTTGCCGATCAAGCCGATACCCTCGGGAAGGCAACTTTGGAGCAGGTGTTGCCGGAATGGGAGGCGCTGGCCCGGCTCTTTCCGGAAGTGACGCGCTTTTATATGGTGCCCTCGCCAACGGGGGCGGATCCGAGGGCCTACATTCTTGAGGCGCGCGCGCTGCCTGCGCAAGTGGGGGGCTTGATCGAGTGGATGAAACCGGGACAATTGCCGGATGCGCTTCTTCAGACTCTATCGGCGGATGATGCCGGCGTTTCCGCGCCCTACAGGGATGAGCGCGGCGTTTGGCGGAGTGCCTGGGTGACCCTGCGTAATGGGCGCAGTGGGGCAGCGATGGCCCTGTTTGGAATGGAGGTGGAGGCTCGGTCCTGGCGGCAAGCCCTCTTCCGCGAAGGGGTTCGCCCCGTATTTTTCCTCGCGGGAGTGCTGGTCCTGACAGGGATTGCGGGCACACTCGCGAGCATCAAGTTCAGTCGTGAGCCTTCGCTGCGATTGCAAGTGCGGGATCATTCCGAGGAGCGGCGTTTCCGGGCGGAGTTTGATCGCACCCTGGCTGCCTTGTCGGAGGATTTTGTGAACCTGCGGGAAGGGGCGTTTGATTCGACGCTTACAGCCGCCTTGGCTCGCCTAGGGACACTCTTTTGCGCTGATCGGAGTTACTACTTCCGCTTCTCAGAGGATGGTAAGTCGATGAACAATGTGCTGGAATGGTGCGCGCCTGGCGTCCGTCCGGTTCGTGATGAATTACAGGGTCTGAAGAGGGCGGAGTTTCCATGGGGTTTTGATCGACTCACCGAGGGGGGGGTGGTCCACATTCCTTCATTACAGAGTTTGCCCGAAGGGGCGCGGAGGGACCGGGAGATGCTGGCGCACCAAGGCATCCGTTCGCTGCTTTGCCTGCCTCTGCAAAAAGATGGGGGCGGTCAAATCGGTTTTATTGGGTTCGATGCGGTGAATAGCGAGCGCACGTGGACCCCCGATGAGATCGCCAAGCTGCAGATTGTCGCCGGAATGCTGGGGAGGGTGATTGATCGAATGGATACCGCCGCAAGCCTTCAGCGGGCCAACCTCCTGTTGCGGGAGGCGCAGCGTTTGGCCGCCTTGGGCGCATGGGAGTTGGATGTAGCCAAGGAGAGCACGTTCTGGACGGAGGAGGTCTTTGCCATTCATGAGATGAAGGCGGGCGAAAGCCCGTCGTTGGCGGAAGCATTTGCATTTATCCATGCCGCCGACCGTCCCATCGTCGAAGGGATGATCCGCCGGGCGGTCGAGACGGGGGAACCCTTGGATCTCACCTTTCGGATCCTCACGGCAGGGCGTTCGGAGAAGTGGGTCCGTTCGTTCGGTCGCCCTGTCCGCCAAGCGGGCGAAGGGAGCGCGCGGGTGATGGGCTTGATCCAGGATATCACCGTGCAGAAGCAGGCGGAGATCGCGCTTGTGCGAAGCAATGCGGCTCTGGAAGAAGCCTTGCGCCGCGCCAATGACCTCACTGAGCGGGCGCAAACGGCAAACGTCGCCAAGAGCCAGTTTTTGGCGACCATGAGCCACGAGATCCGCACTCCGTTAAACGCGATCATCGGTTGCGCCTCTCTCCTTTTGGACTCTCCGCTGAATGAGGATCAAACGGAGTTGGCGGAGACGATTACCGTGAGCAGCGATGCGCTCCTCGCCCTCATCAGCGATATCCTCGACTTCTCGAAGATTGAAGCCGGTCGCCTCCACCTGGACCGGCAGGCGTTTCCTGTCGTTGAGCTTGTGGAGTCGGTTTCCGAGATGATTTCCGGAAAGGCGCGCAAGCGTGGCCTCTCGTTTGTCACGCGGATCGCCCCTGATGTTCCGGAAGCCGTGGTCGGGGATTGTAACCGCATTCGCCAAGTGCTTCTCAACCTGCTTTCCAACGCGGTCAAATTCACTGAAAAAGGTGAGGTCCGGCTGGAGGTGGAGAAGCGCCGTGACGATCCAGCGGGAGCCTTGCTTTCCTTTTCCGTATCGGATACCGGCATCGGTATGCGCCCGGAAACCATCAGTCATATCTTCGAACCCTTTGTGCAGGGAGATGCCAGCATCACCCGGCGGTTTGGCGGAACCGGTTTGGGGCTGGCCATATCGAAGCGTTTAGCGGATGCCCTCGGGGGATCGCTGAAGGTCACCTCCGAAGAGGGAAAGGGCAGTACTTTTCGGTTTACGCTTTTGTTGCCCGAAGCGGAATCCTGCCCCCCGTCGTCGCCAGCCCAGTCCCCTGCAAAATCGCAAAACACCCTCACGGATTCCCGACCCTCCGCGCCGCCTGCGGAAAGCGATCCCCTGCCCGGCCATTCCAACCGTGGCCTGCGCATTCTCGTGGCTGAAGATAATGTGGTGAATGCCAAGGTGTTGATGTTGATGGTGAAAAAGCTCGGCCATACCGTTGAGCTCGTGGACAATGGTCAACATGCCCTTGAGCGTGCCACCAGCGAACCCTTCGACCTGATCCTCATGGATTTGCAGATGCCTGTAATGGACGGCCTGACCGCCACTCGCCATCTGCGCGCCCGTGAGCAGGGCGGGCAAATCCGTTTGCCCATCATTGCGGTGACGGCGAATGCCATGCTGGGCGACCGCGAGGAGTGTCTTCGCGCCGGAATGGACGCTTACTTGAGCAAACCTGTGGGAAAAACGGAGCTGGAAGCTTTGCTGAAGCGCTTTTTCCCCGCGTGATGGCCACAAAGTATGGGTTTTGGAAGTTTTTTTAATGTTCTGAACATTTCACCATTGACGGCGGAGAAACAGGTGTTTGAGTGGCGAAATGAACAGGAAGTATTGCAGGCGTCTACGTTATCCACGGTTGGCGTGCCACCACCTTATTTCGAGGGTGGTGCAGAAGAGGCGGCTGATGGATGAGGAGGCGATGGAGGCGATGCGCCATATTATGCGCTCGCAGGCGGCGTTCGCGGGGATGGAGGTGCTGACGTATTGCTTTATGGCGAATCACTTTCATATCTTCGTGCGGCTGGATCCGAAGGAGACGGAGGATTTGGACGATGCGGGTCTGGTGGCGCGGTTTCGGGCGCTGTATGGGGGGACGCGGTGCGCTTCGCTGGGCGTGGATGCGGATGATCTGGAGGTCATTCTGAAGAAAAACGGAAGCTCGGCAGAGGGCATCCGTCGACGGCTGAAGGCGCGGATGGGGGATGTGTCGGTCTTCATGCGGGAGGTGAAAACGCGCTTCACTTTGTGGTATAATCGGAAGCGCGGGACAGTGGGCACCTTCTGGGCGGAGCGGTTCCGCAGTGTGATTGTGGAGGCGGATACGGCGGCGCAAAGGATGGTGGCGGCGTATATCGATTTGAACCCGGTGCGGGCGGGTCTGGTGGAGGACGCGGGTGACTATGGATTCAGCGGGTTCGGGGAGGCGTGCGCGGGTGGCTCGGCGGCACGGCGGGGGATCGCCCGGATCGAGGGCAAGACGACCTGGACGACCAAATGGCATAAGCGTTACCGGGCGCGGTTGTGCAGCCGGATGGGGCCGGGGGCGCGACTTCGGCGGGGAGACGACCAAAGACCTCCCGGAGAGGCTGAGGGTGAGAAGACGGGAAGCGCCATTGTGGCGGAAGGTTCGGGGTATCTCTCGAAGATCCGGGCCTTTAGTGAGAGCTGGGTGGTGGGGTCGGTAGCTTGGGTGGAAAGCTTCTGTGCGGCCAATGGCTGGCTGGGGTATAAGAAGGGAAGAAAGGCCCGACTGGTTACGCCGGACGGCAGCGCTGAGCTCGCGACTGTCGCGACTGTGGTGAAACGCAACTGAAAGAGGTGAAAACCTTCGTGATCACATCCGGCTATGGGGGTGTGGTGGGTCGCCTGACCGGTTGGGCGGCGATCATCCGCCGCGCACTCCCGGTTTTTTGCGCGGGCGGGTAGTGTCTGCCCCTTTACTGGCGGCCCGCTTCGCCTTCCATTTGGCGGAGGAAGACTTGGGGACTGGAGGCTTTGAAGAAGGCTGTGCCGGCAACAAGGGTATCCACGCCGGCTGAGAGGCAGGCTGGAGCTGTCGAGGCATCGATGCCGCCGTCAACCTCAAGGCGAAAGGGAAGGTTTCGCTCAGTCCGCCAAAGATCGAAAATGCGCATTTTTTCAAGGGTTTCGGTGATGAAATTCCGTCCGCCAAAGCCGGGCCAAACGGTCATGACGAGAATCAAATCGACGGATTCGATGAAGGGGAGGGCGGCCTCAGCGGGGGTTCCGGGATTGAGAGCCAGGCCGCGTTGGCAGCCCAGTTGCGCAATGCGTTCGAGGGTTCCGATCACGTCGTAATTCGGCTCCACATGGATAGTGATGTTATTGGAGCCCGCTGCGGCAAAGGCCTCGATGTGTTTATCGGGATTGGCCAACATGAGATGGGTGTCGAGGAAGATTTCGGCGTTGAGCTTCCGAAGGTCGGCCACTGTTTGCGGTCCGAAGCTGAGATTGGGCACGAAGTGCCCGTCCATGATGTCAAGATGCAGCCACTGTGCACCGGCGGCCACAGCGGTTTCGAGAGCCTTGCCGAGGGAAGCATGATTGCCCGCGAGAACAGAGGGTGCGAGGATGGGCCGGTGTGGTGACATAACCGGAAGAGAAGCGGAGGCTCGTTTTCTTGGCAAGACCGCCTGCGGGAAATCGGCCTTGCAACCCGAAGCGGGTTTGGTGGTATCGCCCTGTTTTCGGCAAATTTATTTCGCAAGAGAGGGACAGTTTTGAAAATCACGGATCTGAATCGCAACGGCGGCATTGATGCAAACAGCCTGCTCTTGGAGTGGGGCCCCTTTCGGATTGTTTTCGATGCGGGATTGAGTCCGCGCACCGCCGGAAAAGCTGGCGTGCCCCGGTATGACTTGATCGGGCCGGAACCGGTGGATCTGATTATCCTGTCTCACTGTCACCTTGACCACCTTGGGTCCTTGCCCGTCCTGATGCGTGAACAACCCGAGCCCTTTGTGGTGATGAGCGCGGCTTCGATGGTGATTGCCCGACGGATGCTGAAAAACTCCTACAATGTAATGGTGCGGCAGCGGGAGGAGGCTGGAGTGACGGAGTATCCGCTCTTTAGTCGGCGGGAAATCGATCAAATCGGTCGGCGTGTTTTGCCCCTGCTGTTTGATCAGCCGCGCGTTTTCACGGGGCGTACGGGGGAGTCCCTCGTGGTCACGCTGCATCCGGCCGGCCACATTCCGGGGGCCGCATCGGTGACGCTGCAATATCGCAAGGAGAAGCTCTTTCTCTCGGGGGATATCCTCTTTGCACCGCAGAATATCTTGGAAGGGGCGCGCCTTCCCCGCGATCCTGTGGAGACCCTCGTTTTGGAAACCACGCGCGGACTCACTGCCCGACCGGTCGGGCAGTCGCGCGCCACCGAGGTGGAGCGTTTGCTCCAGCAGCTCGACGAAGTTTTGGCGGCGGGCGGGTCCTTTATAATGCCGACCTTTGCCTTGGGGCGTATGCAGGAGGTTTTGGCCATTCTGCACGAGGCTCGTCGGAATAATCGTCTGCCCAAGGTTCCTGTTTTTGCGAGCGGTCTGGGGTTGGATCTGGTCGATTACTTCGATGAAATTGCCCGAAAAACGGGAGCTTGCCGGTTTCGCCGCCGTATCGTCGAGGACCTGGGTGTGGTGCGTTTGCCGGACACGCTTTTGCGCGGGCGCCTGCCTGCCGGTCCCGCTATCTACGTGCTCAGCAGTGGCATGATGGTTGAACAAACCCCGGCCTATGTGATGATGCCGCGCATTCTTCGCGATCCGAAGAACTTCGTGGCCTTCATTGGCTATTGCGATCATGCAACGCCGGGCGGGCGCTTGCTCGCGGCGGATCCGGGGTCGCTCTTTCGCTTTGATGCGATCGAAAAAGAGGCACGGGTGGAGGCACGGGTGGAACGCTTTGATCTGAGTTCGCACGCTGAGCGGGACGAGCTTCTGGAGTTTGCGTTGTCCCTGCGACCGCGCAATGTCGTCTTGACGCATGGAGAGCCTGAGGCGCGGGCATGGTTTGCCGCTGAGTTGGCTCATCGGTTGCCACAGGCGCGGGTGATCGATCCCGTACCTCTGCGAACCCATGAATTGTAGACTTCGGGGATTTTGCCCCCGTCAGAATAGCCCCGTAGGCCAGTGCGCCGGCGAAAGGGAAGGGGGCCCGTAAAGCAACCGAATGGCAACGAAAGGAGGGGTTGCGGTCGGGGTGGCTTTAGGAAGGATGAGTTGAGTGAGGAAGCGGAAAAAGAAAACGAGTGGGGCTGACTCCCCTCCGGCGACGTTGACGGGAGCGGCAGTCCCGGGCATTTGGAAACGTTGTGATGGGGGCGAGCGTGTCCTGGCTTTTGGCCTTCTCGTGCACCTGAACCTCGTTTTGTGGGTGGGCGGGGGTACGCTTTTGTGGGTCGAATGGGCGAGCCTATCCCTTGGTTTGCTTCTATTTGCTTTTGCGGCCCTGGCCTATCCGGACGGGTTGGAAGCTGCCGAGCGTCCGATTCGCCGGTTGATTCGCTTTCCATTCTTTTGGTTGGGCTTGGCTCTGCTTGCCTATGTGGCTATCCAAGCGCAGAATGTTGCCTGGGAGCGCGTGCAGGTGGGGCGAGTCACCGGAATGCGCCCGATTGAGGGGGCGGTTCCTTGGTTGCCGCAGGGCTTTGTCACGCCGCTTGAGCAGGAAAATCCGTTTCGTTGGATGCTTCGCCTGATCCCCGCCTGGTTGGCTTTTTGTGCGGTATGGATAGGGCTCCGGGGACGCTCGGGGGCGCTCTTTCTCGCGCTGCTTCTCGGTGCCAGCCTGGTTGTGTGGAGCGGCGTGGCGTTCTATCAAGCCTTTAGCGGAGCCACGCACATTCTCGGGATTTGGGAGGTTCGGCAGCGCCATCCCAACCATCCGGCGAGATTCTGGGGCACCTTTGTGCATGCCGGCCATGGTGCCCTTATGATGATTCTCGGCCAAGCTCTGCTGCTATCCCTTTTTCTTCGTCTTACGCGGCGGCGGTTCGAGACACGGGGCCAGATCATGGGCCCTGCTTTCTTATTGCTTCCGCTTGCTTTGACCATGGCAGCGGGTGTCCTGATGATTCTTTCGCGGGGGGGCATCGTCATTCTTGTCGCCTTTTATCTCAGTTTTTTGGGGCTGAGCACGGTCGCGCTCGCTCGGATCGTTGGCTGGAAGGCGTGTATTCTGCCGACCGTAACGCTGGTATTGCTGACAGGAGCCTCCTGGACCGTATTGCAAAATCCGGACAACTGGGACCGGCTGCAAAGGCGTTGGGCACAGGTCGAGAGAACGGCAGGGAATATCGACACGGAAGCCCGCGTGTGGGTGAGCCGTATCGCCCTCGATATGATTGAAGACAGACCGAGGTTTGGGTGGGGGGCCGGTGGGTGGCGTTACTTCTACCCGCCTTACAAGATCTACTATCCGGAGCTTGCTTCAGAGATGACCATCCGCCTGATCGATCCGGAAACCGGCACGTGGCAAGTCAACGAACGCGGCCGTCCGGTGTGGCACCGTATCCCGGTCTGGTATCGGCAAGCGCACAACGATTGGCTGGAACTGATCGTGGAGCTGGGATGGACGGGGGCTTCGCTCGTCTTTTTCGGCGTGGGCCTCTGGGGTATATGGGTAATCGTGGTCGGATGGCGGGACCCGGCGCTTCTCATGCTCGCCGCAGGCCCCGTGGGCCTTCTTGTGGCCAGTGCCTGGGAGTTTCATTTACGCATTCCCGCCCCGCTCCTGTGGACAGGCGTCGTTATGGCGCTTTGTCTGGCATGGGGACGGCGGCGGGATAAAGGAAGAAGGCGGATTTCAGAAGGATGAGGGCGCAAGCAGAGGACCGTTTTCGGGCGCAAGCATCCGGTATCGTGCATCCAGAAAACAACAAAGGCGACCTTTGTGGGGTCGCCTTTGTTTGTCTGAATCGGGGAACCGGGCAATGCTCTATCTTGTCTCCAAAAACCGCTCGCTCCAAGATCTCCAAGGCTTTGCCAACCGCCGTTACGGGCGCGGTGAGTCGCGATGGCGGGATAGCAGCCTACTGTTTCTGTCGGCACGGCTGAGACCCCACCTTCAGCCATCCTCCCTTGAAAATCAGTTCTCACCGATTTTTCGAAAGCAGCGAACGCAGCCGAAACACCGGGGAATCTAGGTTCCTCCGGAACAATCGCCTCGGTTCCTGACACAATCGCCAGAGCCAGATGAGGCCAAGCTTTTGCATCCAAGCTGGGGGAAGCTTTACGCGCCCGGTGAAGAAGTCAAAAACACCCCCAACCGGGCCGATAAGTTTAACATGCAGGCGGTCACGGTTCTGGTAAGCCCACTTCTCCTGTTTGGGGGCACCGAGGCCGATCCATAAAACATCCGCCTCGCTTGCGTTAATGCGCTCGACAATGACCGCGTTCTCCTCTTCGGAGAACTGCGGTCGGAAAGGCGGGGCGTAGGCCCCGGCAAATACCAAGAAAAAAAGAACCTCTACAAACGAATACGCACGCGAAGCGGATCTGCGGTGATCAGCGCACCGGCCTTCAAGTCCGCCGCATACATTTGAAGCAGATGCTCGACGGCAGAGGAGATCATGGACACCCGAAATCCGGACAGGCGAATCAAGCCGCGGTGCGGGAGTCCTTTCATAATGGCCAGTTCTCCGAAATCCTTGTCCAAGGTCACAAGAATCCTGTTCGACTCGTATGCGAACTTCAATATCGCTTCGTCTCCCGGATCGGAAGACCAATCTCCCGACCAAATAACATCGTGCCCCGCTTCCGAAAGCGGCTCCAGAGCGCCGCCCCAAACACAGGTATCCAGTAGAATCCGGGCTATATTGCCAAAGGAGGCACCCGGTCAGGACATGGCGAGCAACTCGACCCGCTCATGCCGTGCCAGCTTTGACGCGTAAACCAGGCAAGCGCGGATGTCTTCGGGTTCCAAAAACGGATATCCCGACAGAATCGTGGCCGTGTCGTCCCCGGCTGCGAGGAGATCCAGAATGTGTTCAACCGCAACACGCCGACCCCGTATAATCGGCTTTCCGCCGTAGAGGTTCGGATCGCAGGTGATTCGATTCAAAAGGTTTGTTTCATTTTCCATAAGACTAGTTTATGACAACTTTCGCCGATGCAGCAAGCATTCGCCGACGATAGCGTTTTTGTGTGCAGTTCGGGGCACTTTGCCGAGAAAACCCGGCCCTTCCAAGTGTTTCCACGCTTTGGCAAGCGTGGCTACGATCATTCGCCATTCGAAATTGGCAAGCCTCTGCGTCCTCCGCGTTCTCTGCGGTTCAAAATCCAGAGCTGTACGCCTTCCGCGAAATTCCGCTTGTTCCGTGGTCCGCGCAGCGGGGAAATCGGTGGTTCAGAATCAAACAAAGGCGACCTTCGAAAAGATCGCCATTGTTCGCCCGCTTTAAGTCGGACCGTCGGACCGTCGGACTGTTGGACCGTCGGACCGTCCCACCGACCCACCGTCAAAAATACCACTCCACCGTCGGCTCGCGCACTTCCAGCCAGTCGCCCGGCATCATGTGGAAGGCGTTCAGTCGGTAGCGAAGAAAGGCTGCGCCTTCGGGTGGATCGAGAAAGAGACGCAGAGGCTTCCACTCGGGGTGATCGCCCTCGTGCAGGCGAACAACGGCTTCTTCGCCGATCAGGTTGCGCCCGGCATCGACCCAGCTCGCCCGCAACAGAAGAAAGGCCGAGGGGCTCAGCCCGCCCCGCACCTCAACGGCCGCGAGGCCCACCGTGTCCGGCGGGACGGCACTCCAGTGCCACATCTCCAGCCGCTTCTGGTTTTCCAGGCGAAGGACAGGGCCAATTTCGAATTCCGAATTCTGAATTCCGAATTCCGACCTCCGATCTCCGACCTCCGACCTCCGCCATTCAGAATCCATGGACGATCCTCCGGGACCGCCTGAAGGCGGGACTCCAGCCTTTTCATCCGCAATCCCTTCCCGTAATCTGAAATCCGCCATTGCCCCCTGAAACGGCTCCACCCGCGCGGACCAGCCGGGGGGCATGTCCAGCCGATAGGCTAGGCCAGCGAGTTCGATGCCGCCGGAGAGGCCCGCAGCCAGATCCCAGGAAAGATCCGGGGAGGCCGGATGCCGCACCGCCCCCGGCCCCACCCGCTCCGCGAGCAAGGCCGCCGCCGTCGGACCCGGATCGTTCATCAGGTAGACATCCAGGTTCGTCCGCGCCATCGCCAGGGGGTAGTGCTCGCGCACGTGGTGCCAGGTAGGGAGGAAGCCGGAAGTCGGTGATCGGTGATCGGAAATCGGTGATCGGAACAGCCGCTGACCTCCGACCTCCGACCTCTGACCGCCTACCTCTGGCCCTGCCGCGAGCGCATGAATGCGGGACTCCAACACTCCGTCCTCCGACCTCTGACCGCCGACCTCTGCCTCTCCTCCCCCTTCCCCTGCCGCCGCATACCCCTTCAACAAATCGGCCAGCCGGGCCGGATCCGTATCCTCCATCCGCTCCATCAGGGCAACAGAGAGGGCCTGACGGGCCTCATGGAAGCGGGCGAAGGCCTCCGTCACAGAAAAGGCCGCGCTGGTCAGTTCGACGCGGGCCGCCGCCACGGGATCGTCGCGCACGCGGGCGGCGGCCTCGTCGAGGAGGGCGCGCAAGCGGCGGTTCACTGCGCTCGGAAACAATTCCGCCTGTGATTCGTTGCGAAAGTGCTTGAGCCAATAAGCCGGACCCGGCTGTTCCCGCCAGATGCGTTCGGCTTCCTCGAAAAAGTGTCGCATGGGCTTGGCAGCGGCGCGAAAATAGCGCCGGTAATATTCTTTGAGCAAGGGTTCCAAAGGCTGGAACGGATCGAGCAGCAGTTGTGTCAAGGCCCAGGGCTGAGGACCGTCCAACCCCCAGTTGAAACCGGCGAGGGCCCCAAAGTCGGTAAAGCCCACCTCCCGCGAAAAGCGCAGATGCTCGGCGATCATGCGCAGGTGCTGGCGTGGAATGAGAAAGCCGTTCCCATACAGATAATGGGTCATGCTCAGGCGCTCGGTCCCCTTCCGCCCCCACGCTTCGCGGAGGGCCCATTCCTGCTCCCGATAATGCGGGTCGTAAAGTTGGCTCTGGTCTGTTGAAAGGTTGGGCACGACCTTCGGGTGCACGGGAAAAGAAGGTGTGTTCTCCGTCCAATAGTAAGCGAGCTGGGCAAAATGGCGGTCGGGCCAGTCGGGGGAGACGGCCTCCGCCACCCGGTTTATGAATTGAAAAACGAGGTCGCTGTAGTCCGGCTTGTTTCGGAACCAGCGAGGCGGATAGGTCCACTCCCGCACGCCCGCCGAATCGCCAAAGACCAAGCCGTCGTTCGTGCCCAGGCGCACCCACCAGGCCTCGGGATTTTCTTGGAAATACCGCCGCGCATAATCCGCCGCGTGCGCCGCCACGCCCGGTTCGGCCAGGTCGGGTTGCCAGGGGGTCGGGTGCGACTCCGCCGGGGCCCGCCAACGCTCCCCCTCGACGAGGGGAAAAAACTCCGGGTGCGTCTCAAAGAGCTCCACCGGAAAGACATCGGCCAGGTTATGCAAGCTCCCGCGCCACGGCGTCAGCTGGTTCCGCCGTCCCCACTCGCCGAGCGGCCCGGCGTCGAGCCGCAGAATGCTCCGTACGCGAAAAGCGCCCTCACCAACCGGCAAAGGCGCTTTTCCCCCCTCATACCCCAACTCCCCCGGAATGAACCACCGCTCCACCGGCATGCGCGCTTCCATCAACGCGCGGTGCTGTTCGGCGGTAGCCCGTTTGGTTGGGTGGGCGACGAGGTCGATGACGGCAAGGCTTAGAAGGGCCAGCGCAAATAGAGGAAGTCGGAGACCGGAGATCGGAGGACGGAGGGACTGAGACCGAGGCCGCAAGCCAGAGATCGGATATCGAAGGACGGCGACCAAAGATTGGAGAAACGAAGACGGAAGACGCGGCGTCATGTTAGCGGGGTGCGCGATTTGATGGGTCAATACAGAAGGATTCATGTTTTGCCATCATTGAGCCAAGAAGGCGACCAATTCTTTCCGACATCTGAAACCACTCAGCACGCTCCACATCAGAAAGGTAGCCACACGCCCCGGCGGAAGCGATCCAATGCTGAGACTCCTGGTTTTCCGAATCGGCGTCAGAAAGCTTACTTAAGAAATGCGCAGGGTAACGCCTCTTGCCCCATGCTTCGGCAATAGCCGCGCCCACCGAACGCGTGCAACGGCGCACCTGATCGGTAAGCGAATACATTTCTTCACGAGGCCAATTCCTCGACCGCTCGAAGACCATCTGCTGAAACTCAAAAGCAACCTGATAACTCTCCAGCTCACGAAAACTTCGAATTACTTTTCTCATAAAGCTTTTCTTTTCAAACCTCCGACCTCCGACCTCCGAACTCCGCTTTCCGCCCTCCGATCTCCGCCCTCCGATCTCCGACCGTCCGACCGTCTCACCGTCCAACCGTCAGACAGAAACCTCCCCCGCGCCCTCCCAGTCGACCTGCGCCTCGGCTTCTTCGAGGGAGATGAAAGCAAAGTCGTCCATCCAGCGGAGGAATTTTGGAAAGGCCCCGCTCAGGCCATAATACGACTTGAACCGGCGGTGGAGCGGCAGGTGTTTCAAAACTGGTTGGCGCGCGTCGAAGTCGCGCGGATGGAAGTAGGCCATGACGTAATCGGCGCGTCGCGTCCAGTGGCGGATCAGGGCATAAGGAAAAAGACGGAAGTATCCACCGCCTGAATACACAAGATTCACCGGGCCAGCGCGGAGAAGGTTTATGGGGAACTCTTTCAATGTGTGCCCGCCGACGTTCAGGCGCACCGGGCGGGCCACTCCGAAGGAAGGGAACCCGCCGTAGTCCCGTCGTGCCGGAAAGACCGAGCAGTCCACCTCGATGCCTTCCTCGATCAGAATTTCAAAGGCCCAGCGCGCGTCCTGCGTGATGGAAAATGCCGGAGCCCGGTAGGCGCGCACATGCTCGCCCGTGACGTCTGCCAGCGCCCCCAGGGCCCGGCGTGTGTCCTCGCGAAAAGCCGCCGGATCCATGCAAAAAACCATCTCGTGCATATCCGAGTGGCAACCCAGCCCGTGTCCCGCCGCATGGATCTTCCGGATCACCTCCGGAAACCGCCGCACACACCAGCCCAGGCAAAAGAAGGTTGCCCGCTGCCCGCGCGCCGCAAGGCCTTCCAGAATGCGGTCCGTGCCCGCCTCCAGACGCCGCTCGTAGCTATCCCACTTACCCGTCCCCGTGATCAGGTCACAGTGGAACCATTCTTCCAGATCGATGGTGAGGATGTGCATTTTTTGAGTCAGGGGGCAGGGGTCAGGGGGCAGGGGTCAGGTGGCAGGGGACAGGAGCCACTGCTTGGGGTTATTGAGCATAGATCCGAGGAGGCGACCGATCTCATGATTGGTTGCGATCAAATCGGAGTGCTGGTCTGCCGAAATGTAGCCACAATCCAGGGCGAAATCCAGGGACGTCTCGGTCTCACCGTTCTCGCCATCACAGTCCGTCAGTTTGCTGACAAAGTGGGCTTCGTATCGCCTCTTCGACCAAGCCTCGCGCAGGTTCATCGATACCGATCGCGAAGACCGCCGAATCTGAGAGGTTAAAGCAAACCGCTCCTCCACGGGAAACCCTTTGCTTGCTTCGAAAATCTCCATCGCGAGATCGTAAGCCAGTTGGTAGACCCTCAGCTCTTTTGCACTTCGAACAGCCATTGGTTTGGGTATTTATGGATACAATCGAGAGATTTCGTCAGTCAGGGGGGGCAGCAGGTTTCAGGGATCAGGGGTCAGGTTTCGGGGGTCGGGGGTCACGGGTCGGAGGTCACGGGTCAGGGGTCAGGGGTCGGGCAGCTCTCCTGCCTCCTGTCCATTGCCACCTGTCTCCTGCAATTTTCCTGCCGCCTGCCTCCCGCCGCCTGCCCCTCACACCCGCAAGGTCCGGCCGGCGTAGAAGAAGTGGAGTTCGCGCACGCCTTGGATGCGGCGGAAGTTTTTCCGGAGGTCTTCGGCGATTTGCGTGAGGATTTGAAAATTGTGCCGACAGCGTTCGCGCAGGGCAATGTGGGCAATGGTCACACGCTCGGGCCGGTCGCGTGTGTAGAGGAGCGCGCCGAGGAAAAGCCGCCCCTTTGCCGTCTCCTCAAAAACATGGAGTGACTGCCCGACGGCCCGGTCTTCAAAGGCCAGAAAAACCTTCTCGCCCTCCACCACGACAACGGGCTTGGAATACAACTCAATGGCGGCGACGATCCGTTCGTGATAACGCGGCTGGCTTTGGTTGAAAAAGAAGATGCGCTCCAAATGCCTGCGGTCTTGGAGGTGAAGAGAAGATGAATAGGACAGAGGATTCATCCGCAGGAATACCCGCCATCCACGATCAGGTTGGTTCCCGTTATCCACTTGGCGGCATCGCTGAGGAGAAAGGCGACGCTTCGGGCGACATCATCGGCCTCGCCCACACCGAGCGGGTGTTTCTCGGCAATTTGCTGCCACGACTCTTCACTCAACCGCGTGGTCAAACGATCCAGCATCTCGGTTTTCACCATGCCCGGAGAGACACAATTCACCCGAAAACCGGACGGGGCCGTTTCCAGTGCGATCACGCGGGCCCCGTTGACCAGGGCCGCTTTCGAGGCACAATAGGCGGTCTTCGCCTTTTCGGCCATGATCGACATGACGGAGGCAATGAACACCACGGAACACCCCTCCGCAGCCGTCCGCCCCTTTTTTTTGCAAGGACCTCACCATTTCAAAGGCTGCCAAAACGTTGATGGCGTAGAGGTCGGCGTGCTGCGAAGGCTTCAACAACTTTAGCGGTCGATTGTTGCTCACCCCGGCCGAGTGGACAAGGCCACCGATCGGACCGATTTCACCCACAATCCGTGAAACGAGGGACTCGATTGCCTCCACCTCGCGTAGGTCCGCGGAAAAAAAGGCGTGTCCCTCCCCCTCCAAGAACTTCATCGACTCGGCGAGCCGCTCCTCATTGCGCCCGACCAAAGCAACGCGCGCGCCCAGTTGGCTGCAG
>JAFIGE010000102.1 GCA_020831585.1 Opitutales bacterium
TGGCGAATCACTTTCACATCTTCGTGCGGCTGGATCCGAAGGAGACGGAAGACCTCGACGACGCGGGCTTGGTGGCGCGCTTTCGGGCGCTCTATGGGGGGACGCGTTGTGCTTCGCTGGGACTGGATGCGGATGATTTGGAGGTCATTCTGAAGAAGAATGGGGACTCCGCAGTGGGCATCCGGCGACGCCTGAAGGCGCGGATGGGGGATGTGTCGGTCTTCATGCGGGAGGTGAAAACGCGCTTTACTTTGTGGTATAATCAGGAGCACGGGACGGTGGGCACGTTCTGGGCGGAGCGTTTCCGCAGTGTCATCGTGGAGGCGGATACGGCGGCGCAAAGGATGGTGGCGGCGTATATCGATTTGAACCCGGTGCGGGCGGGGCTGGTGGAGGACGCGGGCGGCTATGGTTTCAGTGGTTTCGGGGAGGCTTGCGCGGGTGGCTCGGCGGCGCGGCGGGGGATCGCCCGGATCGAGGGCAAGATGAGTTGGACGAACCAATGGCACGGGCGCTACCGTGCGCGGTTGTGCAGCCGGATGGGGCCGGGAACACGGCACTGCCGGGGAGACCAGAAGACCGCAACAGCTGGTGCAACGAAGCAGGAAACGAAGCAGGGAGCCGGTGTGGCTGAAGGGACCGGGCTTCTTTCGAGAATCCGTGCCTTCAGTGAGGGGTGGGTGGTCGGGTCGGTTGCGTGGGTGGAGAGCTTTTGTGCGGTCAATGGCTGGCTGGGCTACAGGAAAGGAAAAAAGGCCCAACCAATTGCTTCAGGCGGCGGATCTGACTTCGCGAAGGTCGCGACCGTGGCGAAACGCCCCTGAAGAATGCATTTCATGTCACAACCTTCAACGATCGACCGGAGCTACTGCCAATCCCTTGAGCACCCATTCTGGAAGATAGAGCCCGCGGTTGCTATCGCGCCCCCTACAAACGAAGAAGTCTCATGGAAGAGCCGAACGCGACATTGGCGAAATCTCTTCACTGTCCAACTCCCGCAAAACTTCCTCCAGCCCGGATCGTTTGGGTTCGAATGCCCGCAGCGCAAAGCCGGCCAGGACGATTTCGCTAAGCAACCCCGCAAGCGCCTCATCACTTCCGGAAAAGGTGCCCCGCACCTCGCCCTCTTCGCAGACGATCCGGGTGAGCCGCTGGTCCTTTTCCAAAAACGCCGCCAGCGCCGCAGGGTCACGGAGCGGTTCGATGCGCAGGCTGCGCTCTGCCGTCTGTGCGCGGCTGAGAATCGAACGTACGGATCCGCTCATTCGCAAATCCCCCCGGTGAAGAATGGCCAGATCGGTGCACATCTCGGCCAACTCGGTAAGGATGTGCGATGAGACCAAAATGGTACAACCGGTCTTTTGAAGATCGGCCAGCGTCGAGCGCAAATCGAGGCGGGCGATCGGGTCCATCCCGCTGGCGGGCTCATCGAGAAGCAGCACCGAGGGCCGGTGGAGAAGCGTTTTTGCCAAAACGACGCGCTGAGTCATGCCCCGCGATAGCGTGGAAGCCAGTTTATTGCCAGCTTCCGTCATGCGCACATGGTTCAAGACCTCATCCACCCGCGGCCATCGATCCGCCTCCGGCAGACCGTACATCCCGGCAAAGAAAAATAGAAACTCTCTTACCGTGAGGTCGGGAATAACCGGAGCTAAATCCGGCATGTAGCCGATCTGCTGAAAGGCTGCCCGGGGTGCTTCGCGCAAGTCGATACCCCCCATCCGGATCTCTCCAAAAGTCGGCTCCAGCAAGCCCGCCAGGGCCCGGATCGTGCTCGTCTTTCCCGCACCGTTGGGCCCGACCAGACCAAAAATCGAACCTTTGGGAATGCGTAGGGTGAGGCTCTCCACAGCAGTGAAGTTTCCGTAATCAATTCGTAAATCTGTCGTCTCAATCGCGAATGCTGACATGGCTCTGTTCTAGGGGAGATTCCCCTTTACCCAAATCAGCTTACCCTGATCAGGCAAGTTGTTTACGATTGAGCCCCGTTTTTTCCCTCGAAGCGGCAAAGACCCCAACCAATCTCGTCGTCGTCAGGTCTACGCAAAATGACGTATAAGGGCGTCTTTTATCTTGCCGAAATATCCCTTCTAACGTAGCCCAAAATGATCTAAATTGAACTGCTTTTCTACCGCGTGGCCTGCTGCGTTCATCCTTCTATTCTATGAAAAACCGAGTCTTCCGCTTGTTTACATTCTGTCTCCTTTCGTTTTCTTCCGCTGCTTTTGGCGCTCCGCCGGTGATCATTTCCACCTTCGACACCGACCTGGAAGGGTGGACCATGGTTCCTGGAGGGGATCCCGGCTCGACCATTTCCTGGCAAGCCGAAGGCGGCAACCCGGGCGGACACCTTCTCCTCAACGAGGCTGCGCAGGGAGCCACCGACCGTATCGCCGCGCCAGCCGCTTTTTTGGGCGACAAGTCGGCTTACATCGGAGGCTCATTTTCAATGGACCGGCAAACAGACATCCTGTCCAGCGCGCTCACGGCCAACGATGACATCACCCTCATCGGGGGAGGATTTTCCCTGCGCATTGATCTGCCCTTCCCCGGTCTGAACACGTGGACGAGCCACACCGCTGTTCTCCGGGCAGATGCGGGTTGGGTGCGCACGGATAGCGGAGTTGAACCGACCGAGGCGGAATTTGCCACCGTCATGAGTGATCTCACGGGCATTCATCTCCTCGGGGACTTTCGCTCCGGGCGGGAATTGCCGCGCTATGACAACATCCGCCTGGCTCCTCTCGATCCGGACAACGATCCCTCGCTCTCCGGTCCAGTGGTTTGGCTGCGCGCCGACGAAGGCCTCATCCTGGATGACGATGGCCGCATCCTCCGCTGGGAAGACCGTTCCGGGAACAACAACCACTTCGAGCAAAGCGTTGCCTCCAAGCGCCCTGAGCCCGTGGCGGAAGGCATGCGGGCGAATGTGGGTGAGCTCTACCGCTTCCCGGCCAACCAAACCGCCTTTTCCACGAGCACCCGCACGCTGGGGAATGACTTCATCGTCGAGGAGCCGATCGAAGTGACCCATCTGGCCGCTTTTGACGACGGCCGCAACGGTTTTGCCAACCCGATCACGGTACAGATTTGGTTGCGGGAAGATAACAACACGCCCTTCACGCCCGAGGATGACACCGAGGGAGCTATCCTCGAACAGATCATCTTCACGCCGGAAGACCCCGGCACCCTGGAAGCCCCCTTCCGCTGGAAAGCACTGGATACCCCGCGTATCCTCGAACCGGGTTCTTATTCCATCGTAGCCTACGGCTATTCGACGGACCGCTACACAACCGCCTCTTCGATGCCGCCTACGGTGCCGGGCATTCGCTGGGTGGGGAATTCCCGCCACTCCGGCAATAACCAGCCGGGCGTGTGGCCCTCCATCATCCGGTTTTCTCCGGACACCTATGCCGGGGCCATGAACATGCGCTACAGCCCCGTTGCCCGCACCGCCATCGCGCGCCCGGCTGTCCGCTTCGATGGTTCGAGCGACGGCTTGATCGCCCCCGCCGACTTCGACCTGCGTCGCCCAAACACGGTCCTGATTGTCTATGAGCGCGATACCTCCGGAGTCGGGCGAATCATTCAAAACAATGCCTCACCCGCCTGGTATATCCGCAGCACGGGCTACAACTCCGGTGGCTGGGTGCGCAACTTCTCCTTTCCCTGGCACGAGCGGACGCTCGCGGCCATGACCCAAACGGCCTCGCAGACGCGCGCCTTCTTCAATATCAGCGATGTCAGCCACGATACTGATCGGGCCACCGGCCGGCCCGGTCGCCTAGCAATCGGCGGGGGCGAGGGGTTCTCCAATGACCCCCTGGCCGTTCGCATTGCTGAAGTCATCGCGTATGACCGCATTTTGCCGGAAGCTGAACTCCGCGAGGTCAAAGCCTATCTCGGGGAGCGCTACGGCATCTTTGAAATGCCCGCAGCCACCCCGGAAATTACCCCGGTTGGGGACTTTGGCAGTGGCGATGTGACGGTGACACTCGAAGCGGCGACAGCCGATGCTGAAATCCGCTTCACGGTCGATGGCAGCGACCCGTCTGAAACGTCCACGCTCTACACCGGTCCCTTTGTCGTCGCGCGCGGCACGGAAGTCCGCGCCCGCTCTTTTGCCACAGGATTTCCTCCGAGCGGTGTGGCCTCCACCTACTATGGCGCAGCCATAAGCGATGAGCTGCCGATCGACGGGGTGCTCGCCTGGCTGCGGGCCGACCGGGGGGTCGAAACCGACCCTGAAGGCGGCGTTTTCCGCTGGCGCGACCTCACCGGCAACGGCAACGACTTTCTCCAGGGCACTCCTTTTCAGCGCCCCACACTCGTGCGCTCCAACGATGCGGGCGGCGGTCCCGGTACGCAAAGCTTTCAACTTAATGGTGGCACGGCCATCCTCACCCGCAGTTCCACAGGAAATCTGAACTTCGCTGGCACGCTGGGGGCCGATTTCGTTGTCACCGAGCCGGTCGAAATCACCGATCTTGGTGCCTTTGATCACCTGCGGGATGGGTTCGGTTCCCCGGTTGTCGTGCAGCTTTGGTCGCGCAACAACGGGGGAACTCCAGACACGTTTATTGATGATCAACCGATCGATCTTCTGGCCGAAGTGACGCTCACTCCGGAAGACCCCGGCGTGCTCGACCGCATGTTTCGTTTTGTGGCCCTCGACACCCCCCTTCTTCTGGCACCCGGCGATTACACTATTCTCGCATGGGGCTTCACCGGGGCCAATTTTTACAGCTCCACCGATGATGCCTCCTGGCTGCGCGGCGAAGGTGTCGAGTTCGTCGGGCAATCACGTTTTTCGAATTCCGCCGGGGTGTGGCCCACTTCCTTGCAAAACCACCCGGTACGCTACAACGGAGCGGGCAACTTCCGTTTCCGCCGTGTCGGCGAAACCCCGGAAAATCGCCCCTCCATCCGCTTCGATGGCGACGACGACGGTCTCTGGGCCGCCGCCACTTCCAATATTTCCCGCCCCTCCACAATTTACACCGTCTTCGAGAGATCGAGCAACGGCATTATCTTGCAGAGCACCGCTGGCGGGGGCGGTTGGTGGTTCATTCGTAACGACGGCATCTACGCTTCCAGCTGGGTCACCCAGCGCACCCTCCCCTTCCTCGATCCGCAGATTGTCGGAGTGGTTAGCGGCACAGCACAAACCCGCGCCTATGTAAATGGAGAGGAATGGACAAACAACGCCGACGTCACACCGGTGGGGCCGGGTCGGCTCGCCCTTGGCGGAGGAAATGGCAACAGCAACAACCCGAGCCTCACCCGCGTGGCCGAGGTGCTTGCCTTCGACCGCGAGCTTAACGAAGGGGAACGCTGGCTGGTGGAAAACTACCTTGCCACCCGCTACACCTCCCGCCGCCCCGCTCTTCCCCCGGTTGCCATAACCCCGGCGGGAGATTTCGGAACGGGCGATGTCGAAGTGACCCTGGTCCACGCCGTCCCCGGCACGGACATCCGCTACACCCTTGACGGCTCCACCCCCGGTGAGTCCAGCCCGCTCTACACGTCACCCCTCATCGTTTCCCGCGGCACCACCGTGCAGGCCCGCGCTTTCCGCGCAGAGGCGACGCCCAGTGAGACCGCCGCCGTCTTCTATGGCGAAGCGACGGCCCCCGATAACCTTCCCCTCGCCGGGGCAAGCCTCTGGCTGCGTGCCGATCAAGGCATTGAACTCGACCCGCAAGGCGGCGTTGCCCGCTGGCGCGACCTCTCTGGCCAAGGTAATGATATGGTGCAAACCATCGCCGAAAAACGCCCCATCCTCACAAACCCGCTCGGCCAGGGCATTCTGGTGCCGGTCACCAACAATGCCAGCACCACCACGAACGGCACGCTTGGCGAGGACTTTGATGTCGATGAAACCATCACCATCACCCACCTCGGCGCATACGATCATAACCGCGATGGCTTCGGCAGCACCATCACCGTGCAGCTTTGGACGCGTGACAACGGCGGTGCGCCCGAAACCCGCGCGGTCCACGGACCGGGCGAACTCCTGGTCGAGCGTACCTTTACCACGGTTGATCCGGGTGAACTCCACGGCATGATGCGCTTCAAGCCCCTTGATGAACCCCTTGATTTGCCACCGGGATCGTACACCGTCCTCGCCTGGGGTTACTCGGGAGCAAACTTTTACTGGTCCTCCACCGGCAATAGCGATTCCGGCAGCGACGGCCGCTTCCGCTTTATCGGCGACCGTTCCGTGAATTCCGCCGGAGCCTGGCCAAGCTCCACGACCTCCACCACCCTGCGCCACAACGGTGCCGCCAATTTCAAATACCTCCCGCGCCCCGGCACACCGGAATCCGTTCCCGTCGTCACCTTCGATGGCATCGACGACGGTCTCATCGGCTTGGAATCCATGGATATCGGTCGCCCGAGCACAGTGGTCATTTCTTTCCGCCGCGACCGCAACGTCTCCGGTTTCATCATTCAAAATACCAGCGGCGGAAGTTGGTATATCCGGAACAACGGCTTTTACTCGAACAATTGGGTGACCAACGAGACCATTCCGGTCGGTCAGCCCCACTTGGCCGCCATGTTCAGCGGTGAAGGTTTCACCCGGGCCTGGCTCAATGGGCGCGATGTCACGGTCAACGAAAACCGTCCCGCGCCGAATCCGGGCCGACTCGCGCTCGGCGGAGGAGAGGGCCAGTCGACCAACACCACAGCCGTCAGCATCGGCGAGGTCATCGCCTTCGACCGTCTTCTCGACGAGTCCGAAATGTGGATTTTGGAAAATTACCTGACCCGGCGCCACCGCACCTATGACCTGCCTGTGGCCCTGCCCGTCATCACACCCCCATCCGGTTACGGCTCCGGTCCCGTCGAAGTGACAATCGCCACGGCCTCTCCCGGCGCGGCGATCCATTACACCCTCGATGGAACCGAGCCCACCCTTTCCTCTCCTCTCTACGCCGGCCCTTTCAGTGTCGATCGCGATACGACCGTGCGGGCACGGGCTTTCCTCGCAGACACCACCCCCAGCCCCGTGGCAACCGCCTTCTTCGGCGGGGAAGCCACCCTGCCCCTCCCCGCCGAGGTAGCTGATGCCGTCCTTTGGCTTCGCTCGGACATTGGGGTCGAGACCGACGAGTTCGGGCGCGTGCGCCGCTGGAGAGACTTTTCCGGGAATGATCATGCCTTTATCCCCCCGACCATCGGGCAGGCTCCCCTTCTAAAAACAGACGGCTTTGCCCCCGCGCAGGTGCTCTCCGTATCGACCGCCCCCGGAGCCTCCGGAGGCACCAACTACAGCGGGTTTATCGGGACGGACTTCATTGTCGATGAACCCATCGAAATCACTCACTTAGGTGCGTTTGATCACCTCTCCGATGGTTTTGCCGGCACCATCACAGTCCGCCTCCACATCGTTGACGACGCGGGCACGCCCAATGATCCGGCCGATGATTTCAGCGGCGGCATCATCGCCACCCAAACCTTTGGCCCCGGCAAAGTGGGCCTCCTCGAAGGAAGCACCCGCTTCATCGAGCTGGAAGAGCCCCTTTTGCTTGAACCCGGTCGCTACAACCTGGAGTCCTCCGGCTGGATTGGGGCCGACTCCTATTCCGGCAGTTCCAACTTTCCGCGCACAGCCGGCCGCGGCGTGACCTTCCCCAATCTCTCGCGATTCGGCCCCTCCGCTCTATTCGGAGCCTCCCGTCTGAGCGACAGCCGCTACGCCCGTGCCACTCCCTTCATCTTCCGCCCGGCCGGTGCGCCCGTGGAGACCTTCCCGTCCGTCCGCTTCGATGGCGAGGATGACGGGCTCCTCGGCCCGGAAGACCTCAGCATCGGTCGCCCCTCCACCATCTTCGCCGTTTTCAACAAGCTTGGTGGCACTTCCGGGCGCCTCATTCAAAGCAGTTCCACGAATTGGTTCATCGGTCCGAGTTCCTGGTCGGGGAGCGATGGTTTCACCGCATCTTCCGTGGTCGCCCAACAACCCATCGATCCCGACATTCCCTCCTGGGTGGTGGCCTTTCAGGATGTTGACCAAAGCCGCTACTTCTACAACGGCGTTGACCTGACCACCAACCCCACCCCCACCGCCGACCTCGGGCGGATCATGCTCGGCGGCGGCGTTGGCTGGAGCAACCAGCCGGGCAACAACGACCTCGTCGAGGTGCTCGTCTTTGACCGGGCGCTCAACACCGCTGAGCGGCAGCTCGTGGGCGCTTATCTGGCCGCTCGCTACGACCTACCGCGCGAAGCCCTGATGCCCCCGGATGTCACGCCGGATGGCGGCCTCTTCAACAACGCGCGCACCGTTACCCTCTCCCATCCCATTTCCGGAGCGGAGATCCGCTACACCCTCGACGGTTCCGATCCAGACGAATCTTCCCCGCTTTACAGCGGCCCCCTCTCCATCACGGGAGATACCCTTTTGAAGAGCCGTGCCTACGCTGACGGTTTTCTGCCCGGAGAGATTCGCGAAAGCGCCTTTTTCATCGATGCGGCCGCTCCCCTGCCGCCCTCCCGGGACCGCCTTCTCTTCTGGCTCAGCGCCAAAACCGGTGCGGAAACCGATGAGAGCGAGGCTGTACACACCTGGCGGGACCTCTCCGGTAATGCCCGCAACGCCGTGCAACCCCTCGCCGGCCAGCGGCCCCTCTTCTCAGAGACAGGCATTGGGGCCGCCCCGGCGCTGGTCTTCGACGGAAGCAACGACCACCTCGTCCTCCCCGAGGGTTTCACGGACTTCAGCAACGGCCTCACCGCCATCTTCGTCGCCCGCACGCAGACTTCCGGATCAAACCAGCGGATCCTCGACCTCGGTCGCGGGCAGAACACGGCCAATATCTTCTTCGGGCGCAGCGGGACAACGACGAGCGCCATTTACGGTTCGCGCGAAGCCTTCACGACGCGGGATCTTCTGGCACCCAACACCTATCTCCCCGCGGCCAATGCCATTTTCACCGTCACACACGATGCCGCTGGCAATGTGAAGATTTTTCACAACGGCTCACTGATCGCAGAGAGAACCGGGGTTTCCATCGAAAATATCTTCCGCCAGAGTAACTTCATCGGCCGTTCCAACTGGAGCAGTCACGCGCACTTCGACGGAGCCATCGCTGAAATCCTCCTTTACGACGGCATCGTCGATGACTTCGCGCGGGAATCCTTCGAAGATGCTCTCCGTTCCCGCCACGGCATCGCCACATCCGCAACCGGCTCCGTGGCTTTCTCGCCCTCCCCCGCCAACCTTTATCCGAGCGGTGTGGACGTGACCCTTACCTCCGTCACCGAAGGGGCGCGCATCCACTACACCCTCGACGGTTCCATCCCTGATGAAACCTCGCCCTTCTACACCGAGCCCTTCTTCCTCGGCGGCTCCGCCCGGGTGCGCGCCCGCGCCTTTGCCGACGATCTGAACCCCAGCCAGTTCACCGAGGCCACCTACCTCGTTGGTCAGCCGGCCTCGAGCGGCGACGGCCTCCTCGGCGAATACTTCAACACCGTCGATCTCAGTGGCCCCTCCTTCACCCGCGTTGACCCAACCATCGACTTCAACTGGGGCAGCGGCAGCCCGGACCCCTCCATCAACGACAACCTGTTCTCGATTCGCTGGACGGGTCAGATCATGCCCCGTTTCACCGAGACCTACAACTTCTTCGCAAATGCAAATGATGGCGTGCGTGTGTGGATCGATCTCGATGGAGACGGTGAGTTCAACGATGAGGAGGACTTGATCCTTAATTGGTGGATCAACCAGAGCCACTTCACGGAACGGGTTTCCGGACCGGTGGAACTTGTCGCCGGGCAGCTCTACAACATCCGCGTGGAGTATTACGACAACTCCGGCACGGCCGCGATCGCCCTGCGTTGGGAGTCCTTCAGCGAGCCCAAAGGCATTATTCCGCAAAGCCAACTCTTCAGTGCCGCTGAGTTTTCCCAAACTGTGGCCACCCCCGTCATTGCGCCGCCATCAGGCATCTACACCGCAGCGGTCGAGGTGAGCATTTCCACGGCCACGCCCTCCGCCGCCATCCGCTTCACCACCGACGGCAGTGAACCCACCGCCAACTCTCCCGTCTATACCGGGCCTTTCGAGGTCGGGAACGATGCCACCATCCGCGCGCGCGCTTTCCGCAGCGGTTTCAACCCGTCCGGTATCGCCACCGCCTCTTATATCATCGACGCGACGCCCCCCCTCATCACGTCCTTTGCCTGGGAGGGTGAAGAAGTGGAAAACGACGATGTGTTCCTGAGGCGGGGCTCCTTCAGCGCAGTCGCCACCGATGATCAGGGCATCCACAGTGCGGAGTTCTTCTACCGGCCAATCGGCAGCGGCACCCGCGTCCTCATCGGACGTGACACCACACCCGGCAATGGCCTCACCGCGTCTTGGAATATCGCCTCCGTCCCCGACGGCGAATATGAGGTCATCGTGCGCGTGTTCGATAACACGGGCATTTGGGCCGAAGTCAGCCGCACCATCACGGTTGCGCTGGCTGTCCCCGGAGTGCCATCAATCACCCAGCCCGCCAGCGGTATCACCTTGCAAGATCCCGTTGTATCCGTGCGCATGGAAGCCGAACCCGGGACCAATGTCCGCCTTTCCCGCAACGGGCAGTTTATTTTTGCCGGTATCACCAACAACAGCGGTGTGCTTCTCCACACTGCCTCCCTTGCCACCGGTCTCAACACCTTCACCGCCGTTACCCGCAACCGCGCTGGGGACAGCGCTCCGTCCAACGCCGTCGAGGTGACGCGCGTGCGCGAATTCCCCCAACTCGTGCTGAGCTTCGATGGTGAGGCCGTCGGCGAAGGCCTGCCCGTCACCGGCACGCTCTCGATCCCCCAGGCGGAGCCCGCTGATCTCATCGTCCAGCTCACGACCAACCGGCCAAGCCGGTTCGATAATCTTGCCCCCATCACCATCCCCGCCGGCTCAACGAGTGTGCCCCTTGTCCTCGAAGCCCGCCAGGATACCATCATCCAGGCCCCGACAACCGTCGACGTCCGCGCCTCCGCTCCCGAATACCGCGATGGGGTGGCGCAGTTGCAACTCCTCGATGACGATTACCCGATCCTCACCCTCGAACTCTCCGCCGAATCGGTTTCGGAGGATGTGGGTATCGTGCAGGCGACGATTCGCCGTTCACCCGTGAGCGACCGCTCCGTGCGCGTGGATCTTCTCAACACCACGCCAAGCCGGGTGACCATCCCCGCTTTCGTCACAATTTCCGCAAACAGCGCCAGCGCCACCTTCAACATCAGTGTGATCGACAACGACATCGTCGATGGCAATGCCCTCGTCGGCATTACGGGTGAAGTGCGCGTGGGCGGATTCATTGTCGCGACTTCCAATCAGGCTATCCTCGAAGTGCGGGATAATGACGGCGCGGTCCTCAGCCTGGATCCGGCGCGCCCCACCCTGTCCGAAGGCGGTAGTGGCGTGAATGTCGTTCTCCGTCGGGTCGGCACGGTCACCGGTGATCCCCTCAGCGTGAATCTCACCAGCCAACCGGGAGGCCAGATCAGCCATCCCGCCTCCGTCACCATCCCTGCGGGCGCGGCCCAAGTGGCCTTTGAGGTGTCCGCACCGGAGAACGCCACCACCGATGGCACCCGCATGGTCACCCTGCGGGCCGGCGCAGAAGGTTTCACCGATGCGCTCACAACCTTCACCGTGACCGATCAGACCAAGGCCGACTTGGCCCCGAGCCAGCTCTTCATCGCCGCCGGTGCACGCACGGAAGAATACACCCAAGTCACCTACCGGGTGGATAACTTTGGCTTCGCTCCGGCGGAAGGCCCCTTCCTCGAGCGCATCTTCCTCTCGCCCACCCCCTCGCTCGGCCCCGACGCCCTTCTCGTCCGCCAGATCCAGCAAACCGGTGAGGTTTCCCCCGGCGGCAACTACTTCCGGGATTTAACGGTCCTCACCCCAAGACCGACCGGGAATTATTACCTCATCGTCGTCATCGACCCAGGGGGTGCGGTGCCGGACCTCAATCGCCAAAACAACACCGCGATCCGCCTCAATCCGATCAATATCCGGGCAGCCTACAGCGCCACGGTGCAGGCCGTGCCCGATGTCGTGCCGACCAACACCCCCGTGACCTTCTCCGGCATGGTCACCAATGAGTTTGGGGAACCAGCGGCGTTTGCCATGGTCAACATCCACATTGTCCTGCGCGAGACGGAGCGTGTCATCTCCGCCATTTCCAATTCGATCGGGGAGTTTTCCACGCAATGGACGCCCCTGCGCAACGAAGGCGGGCTCTACACCATCGGAGCTACCCATCCGGGGACGCCCAGCGCCGAGGTTCAAGGCACCCTCGAAATCCTCACTCTGGGCGTCGAGCCGCCTTCGGGCCAAATCACGCTCAATGAGGGATCCACGGCAGCCGCGCAGATCATCCTGCGTAATCCAAACGAGCGACCCCTCACCGGCATCAACCTCGCCTTCCCGGAGCTGCCGGCCGGTCTTACGATTCTGGCCGACCCGCCCAGCAGCGAAATTGCGCCGGGCCACGCCCTCACCGTTCCCATTTCCCTCTCCGCCGCCTCCGGCTTTTCCGGTTCGGGCACCTTCCCCGTCATCGTGACGACGGCCGAGGGCGTCGAGATTCAGGCGCAAGTCCGCGCCCGGGTCAACCTCCTGCGGCCCTCTCTGAGCTTCTCTCCAAACGCACTGAATGCCTCCGTGCTGCGGGGCGTCAGCCGCTCCGAAAGTATCCAAGTCACCAATACCGGCAGCCTGGAAACGGGGCCGATACAGGTTCTCCTTCCGGACATTCCTTGGCTCAATATCGCTTCGGCCAACCCCATGCCCTCGATTCCGCCGGGCGGATCCGCTTCCATCTCGTTCAACCTTGCTCCCGATATCGATGTGCCCCTCACCCTCTTCACCGGCACACTCGCTGTCAATCCGGCGAACGGCGGCGGGCGCTCTGTGAACTACCGCATCCGCACCGTCTCAGACCTCCGCGGAGACCTGGAAATCGAAGTGGTCAACGAGTTCTTCTTCTTCACCGAGGAAGCACCGAAGCTCGCGGGTGCCACCGTCACAGTGCGCGATGCCATCAGTTCGGAGCTCATTGCCTCCGTCGACACCGGGGAAGACGGTATCGCCCGCTTCCCCGAACTCAACGAAGGCTGGTATCGCATCGAAGTCTTTGCGCCCGAGCACGACCGGTTCTCCGGCAACTATTATGTGAACGCCGGCGAACTCAATCAGGAGCAAATCTTCATTTCCCGCCGCATGGTCCGCTACTCCTGGACCGTGGAGGAAGTGGAAATTGAGGACGTCTACCGGGTCACCCTCCGCACCACCTTTGAGACCAATGTGCCCGCACCGGTCGTCACCGCAACGCCAAACGTTTTCGATGTCTCGGACCTCGAAAACCTTGGGCAAATGAAGACGATCAACGTGCGCTTGGAAAATCACGGCTTCATCGCGGCTGAGAACTCCGAGTTCTTCTTCTCCGATCACCCCTTCTACGATTTCGCTCCCCTGGTCACCAATATTGGAACGATCCCCGCCAAAAGCTCCATCATCGTCCCCGTGACGATCACCCGCACCGGCGTCTTTGCCGGTGACGGTTCCATCATCCTTCTCGAAGGGTTTGGCGGGAACTCCGGCGATGAGCCCATTTACGCCGTCCACAGCGGCGGCTCCGTGCCTTGCGGCGCGGGTGGCCGGGTGAATTACGAGTATCCCTGCGGTCCGAACCTCGTCACGCGGGCCGCCGGCTTGGGAATTACCGGCGTGAATGGAAACTGCGGCGGTCCAGGGGGAACCGGCCCGGGCAGCCCAGGCGGCGGTGGTTTTCTCTTCGGACCAGGAGGCCCCGGAGGACCGGGCGGACCGGGCAGGCCCAGCCCTCCCGGAAGCCTCAGCTTCTCCTCTCCCGATCCCTGCCTCAACTGCTGGGAAGAGACGGCCCTCGACTGTGCCATCGGTTACACCCCCGCCGGTTGTCCCTGGGCCATTGGCCGCTGCGCCATGTCGGGGGATGCGCTGACCTGCGGCGGTGCCGCTCTCTGCTGGACCGGCCCCATTGGCAATACCGTGTTCTGCGGCCTCGGAGCCCTCAACTGTCTTCTCGACTTCAGTCCGAACCTTTTCGACCTCATCGGCTTTGACGATGGCGAGGGCCCGGAAGGCTACATATTTAATGACATCATTCGCGGCCTCTCCCCCGAGCTGACCGCCGCCTGGGAGCGCCTCGAAACCGTCTTCTTCATGCAGGAGGTCATCTACGGCTCCCGCGAGATGGTCCTCATGCAGATTTTCCCGGCCATGGAAACCTGGCTCGCTGAGTTTGGCGTCCGCAGCACCGGCTCAACTGATGCTCAGCGCACCGTCACCACCTCGCAGATTGCCGAACTGGAGGTCCTCGCCGCCGGTCTCGACCTTCAGTGGGAGCCCCTCCTCAACGGCATTGAGCGCTGGAACCGGACGATCGCCTACTACGCCATCGGTATTTACGACCTCGCTGATGTCCCCGAAGGAGAAAGCACCAACTTCATTCCCCGCGACCTCCTCGCCGAGCGCGCCGCCGCCGTCGTCGCCGCCGCTGAAGACAGCGAGTCCCGTGGTTTCGCCGATCCCTTTGAGGAATACCTCTCGGTCTATCACAAACTCCGCACCGAACTCATCGGTTCCCAGGAAGGTGCCTGCGCCCGCGTGGTCATCGAACTGAGCCAGGATGTGGTCATGACCCGCACTGCCTTCCTCGCCACCCTCGATCTGGAAAATGAGCGCACCGATCCGCTCGAAGGCGTGACCTTCGACTTCCGCATTCGCGATCAGTTCGGCCTCCCCGCAGAGGATCTTTTTAACATCCAGATCACACGGCTCACCGGACTCAGCGCGATCGACGGCAGTGACACGATTGGCTCGCGCGCCGCCGGCACCGCGCAATGGACGCTCATCCCGCGCGATACCGCCGCTCTCGAATCACCCCAAAACTACACCATCGGCGGGACCATCCGCTATGTGCAGAACGGGGTACAGTTTAACATCCCGGTGCAAGACGTGCCCATCACCGTCCGGCCCGATGCCTCCCTCGCGCTCAAATATTTCCACCAGCGCGACGTCCTCAGCAACGATCCCTACACCGATGTCATCGAGCCCGCACAACCCTTCAAGCTCGCTGTTCTCGTGCAAAACAATGGTTTCGGCGAGGCCCGCAACCTCCGCATCATCTCCGGTCAGCCGGAAATCGTGGAGAACGAGAAGGGCCTCTTCATCGACTTCAAGGTCATCGCCACCGAAGTCGAGGGAGTCCCCCTCAGTCCCTCGCTGACAGCCGATTTTGGCACCCTCGGGCCGCAGCAGAGCAAGGTCGCCGTCTGGAGCATGACATCCACCCTGCAGGGCCTCTTCATCGACTATGAGGCCACCTTTGAACACGTCACCGGTTTGGGAGATCCGCGCATATCTCTGATGGAAAGCGTCGAGATTTTTGAGATGATCCGCCTCATCCGGGATGTCGAAAGTGCCCCGGGCACCGCCTTCGCCTTCCTTACAAACGATATTCCCGACCTCAACGACTATCCGGATACAATTCATTTCCGGGAGGGCGAAACCGTGCCGGTCACCGTGCGGGAGACAGGCACGTTCTCCAACGACCCAAGCCCGTCTCAACTCAGCGTGAACCTCGATGTCGGGGCCTTCAGCGGCTGGTCCTATATCCGTCTGCCCGATCCCGGCAACGGTGCCTACCGCCTCATTTCCGTGACACGCTCCGATGGCCGCATCCTGCCCCTCGATTATAACGCCTGGCTCAGTGACCGCACCTTTATCGGTCGTGGACAGCGGCCCATCTACGAGAACATCATCCATCTCGTTGATGCCGACAGCAGCGGCAGCTACACCCTCCTTTACGAGGAAAAGGCCGGTGTTGATCTCACTCCGCCCACAAGCACGGTCGCCCCGCTCCCGCCGGTAAGCCCGATTGAGTTCCCGGTCACCTGGAGCAGCACGGGAGCAAACCCGGCCGCCACCTTCGATGTCTTCGTGTCGATCGATGAGGGGCCCTACACCGCATGGCGCACCGCCACGAGCGACCTCGGAGGCATGTTTATCGGCTCGGAAGGGTCGACCTATCGCTTCTATTCCATCGCCCGGACGAGTTTTGGCATTATCGAAAGCAAGTCCCCTACAGCCGAAGCGAGCACCTTGGTTGGCACGCCCAACCTGCCGCCCGTCATTAACGACATCGCCAACCGGGTTATTCAAGCAGGCGAAACCCTCAGTGTCTTTGCTTCCGCCATCGACCCCGATGGAGACAATAACGATATTCGCTATTCCATCGGCACCAATCGCTCCGGTGTGAGTATCGATCCCGTCACCGGTCAGATTCGGTGGAACACCAGTGTTACGGACGGCGGGACGACTGCAACGATCATTGTCATTGCCACCGATGGAGGCACCCCACCCGCCTCTGCCCAGACCGCCTTCGAGGTCACCGTGCAAGGCGTGAACCGCGCGCCCGTCATCGATCCCGTGGGACCGCAAACCATCCAGGCCGGAGGCATCCTCATCGTGGATGTCGATGCCACGGATAATGATTTCCCCGCGCAATCCCTCACCTTCAGCCTCGATGCGGCCCCGGCGGGCGTATCCATCCATCCCGTGAGTGGCGTGATCCAATGGGCCCCCACGGTTGAGCAGGCCGGGCAGAGTTATCCCATTACCGTCCGCGTCACCGACAACGGCTCACCGCCCATGTCGGCCACCCTCACCTTCTCCGTCAATGTGGTGAGTCCGCCGGCGGCCGATCCGCCCTTCCTCGCCAGTGTTCCGGTCGTTCTTTGGCTCAAGGGTCGCAGCCATTCGCTCGATGTCTTTGCCATTGATCCGGAGGGCCAGGCCCTCGCCATTGAGGCCAACCTCGGCGATATCGCCGGAGCTGTCTTCAATGACCTGGGCGATGGCAGTGCCCGCCTCCAATGGGATCCTTCCGCCGCCGAAAGCGGCATCTACCACGTCCCCGTGACGGCCTCCGCCCGCGGCCTCTCCGCCTCCGGCAGTATCCGCATTCGCGTGGAGGAAAACAACCTATACTGGAGCTGGGTCGAGGAAAACTTTGGCCAAACCTTCCCGTCGGACTTTGACCTCGCCCTCCTCGACAAAGATGCCGACCCCGATGGCGATGGCCGCCCCAACGTCCACGAAATGGCGCTCCTCGCCAACCCCCTCAGCGACGACTCCGTCCCTGTCCGCCTCGAAATCGCGCGGGAGGGCAATTTCCAGCTCGTCAACCTCCGCTTCGACCGCCGCACGGGCTCGCAGAATTTCGTCGATTTCCGTGTGCGCCGCGCCCCCTCCCTCGAGGGTCCCTGGGAAGTCGTGCCGCCCTCGCAGATCTCCGCCTATATCAACCGCCGGGGCAACGAAGACGGACGCCCCGAAACGCAAACTGTCGATTTCGATGTCCTTGAGTTTCACCCCGCCGGTGTCCCTGATCGCTCCTTTTATAGGATTGAAACCATTCAAAAATTGAACGAGGAATAACTTATGTCTGCTATTCACTCCTCTGTCTGTGCCGGGCTCATCGCCCTCGCCATGCCAACCATTTCGTCGGCTCTCATTGTGGACTGGCTTGTTCTCGAAGCGGGCCACACGTCTTCCACGTTTGCTCTCGCCGATGACAACGGCGTTACCCGGGCAAACGGAACGCTCTCGTTCTCAAACGGCCTGCCCTTCCCAGGGCGGCCGACCCCTTTCCTGCTCTCCTCGGAAAACTTCGCTGATTCAACCGGTCTAACCGACACCGTCACGGGTGATTCCACCCTGCCCGCCCTTGAGTTTCGCATTTTGCCCATTGATGAGAGCGAACCCCTCTCTTACGACATTGTTCTCGAGGTCACACCCGGTCGCTCATTTGTGATCGCTTTGGGAGGGCTCCTGCGCGACAGCAATGGGGAGGCCACGGAAACGGTGCTCCTCAACGCCTTTTCCGATACCGGCTTTGCGGCGATCACCCTCCTCGGCACAAGCGCCTGGGATGACGGCGAGTTTAACCGCTTCGTCGGTCCTCTCGAGTGGATTCCGCACGTTCCGGTTCTCAATCCCGCCGCAGACAATCTCGGAGACTCGCAAATCGCCTTTGTTCAAGTAGATCCTCTTATCGGGAGCAACCCCATCATCTCCCTCTCCTTCGCCAATGGCTACAACATCGGTTTCGGCGATCCCATCATTCTTGGCGTGGGCATGGTCATTCCCGAACCCAAAACCTACGCCCTCCTCTTCGGCCTCGCCGCCCTCCTCACGGCGGCTTTCCGGCGCCGTTGATCGCCCCCTCTCAGGCATCTCCCCCCTCTCGGCTTCACACTAGTTTAAATGTTCTGTTTAAATGTTCTGAACATTTCTATTGACGCTCAATTTCGGTGGGTGCTTGAATAGCGGTCATGAGTCGAAAATTTTGTAGGCGGTTGAGGTATCCACGGTTGGCGTGCCACCACCTTATTTCGCGGGTGGTGCAGAAAAGGCG
>JAFIGE010000103.1 GCA_020831585.1 Opitutales bacterium
TATATCGATTTGAACCCGGTGCGGGCGGGGCTGGTGGAGGACGCGGGCGACTATGGCTTCAGTGGTTTCGGGGAGGCGTGCGCGGGTGGCTCGGCCGCTCGGCGAGGGATCGCCCGGATCGAGGGCAAGATGACTTGGGCAGCGAAATGGCACGAGCGCTACCGGGCACGGTTGTGCAGCCGGATGGGGCCGGGAATGCGGTCTCCTCGGAAAGACCAGAGGAGCGCAGCAACCGGTGCAACGAAGGAGAAAGAGATGGTTGGAGCGGGTCTGGCGGAAGGATCGGGGCTTCTCTCGAAGATCCGCGCTTTCAGTGAGAGCTGGGTGGTGGGGTCGGTAGCTTGGGTGGAAAGCTTTTGTGCGGCCAATGGCTGGCTGGGCTTTCGAAGGGGAAGGAAGCCCCAACCGCTCGTGGAGGCAGGCGGTGCTGACTTCGCGACGGTCGCGACCGTGGTGAAACGCAACTGAAAAATGTGACAACCTTTGTGATCACATTCTCAGCGGCGACGCTCCTGGCAAAGTCAACGCTCCATCGCGGCCCGTCGATGAATCGACCGAGCGACATTCGCGCACCCGCCCCAAAGCGCTTGCCTCTTGGAGCCAAGGAAGCCACGGTTCGAAGTTTTTGAGTCTCCCGAGAGGAGCGATTTCTATCATGCCTACACTTAAATTTGCAGTTTTACCGGGTGACGGGATCGGCCCGGAAGTTATGGAAGCGGCCTTGCAGGTCCTTAAACATGTGGCCGGTGAAGAAGGGTTTTCCCTGGATTATGCCAGCTACGATGTGGGGGGTATCGCCATCGACCGTCATGGCGTGGCGCTCCCGGATTCAACCGTCCATGGCTGTGCGGGTGCCGCCGCGATTCTCTTTGGATCGGTGGGGGGACCGAAGTGGGAGAACTTGCCGCCGGCCGAACAACCGGAGCGCGCGGCCCTTCTTCCCCTGCGCAAGCGCTTTTCACTTTTCGCGAACATCCGCCCGGGCCTTCTTTTTCCAGAACTCATTGACGCCTCGCCCCTCAAGCGCGAACGCATTCCGGAGGGCATTGATATCGTTTGCATCCGTGAACTGACCGGCGGGATCTATTTTGGTCAACCGAAGGAGACCCGCCTTCTCGAAAACGGCGAAACCGAAGCGATCGACACCATGGTCTACAAGACCAGCGAGATTGAACGTATTGCCGAGGTCGCTGCCCAGACCGCGAAGACAAGATCGGGAAAGGTTTGCTCGGTTGACAAGGCCAACGTGCTCACCACCTCCGTGCTCTGGCGAAAAACCGTCACCGACTACTTTGGCAAACACCACCCGGATCTGCAGCTCTCTCACATGTATGTGGACAACGCCGCCATGCAGCTTGCACGGGATCCGAATCAATTCGACGTGCTCTTCACGGAGAACATGTTCGGGGATATCCTCAGCGATGAAATGGCCGTTATTTGCGGAAGTCTGGGGATGATGGCTTCAGCAAGTTTGGGTACGGGAGCCAACACCCACGGCAAGCCCTTCGGGCTTTACGAACCTGCGGGTGGCACGGCTCCCGATATCGCCGGCAAAGGACTCGCCAACCCCTGCGCCCAAATCCTCAGCGCCGCCCTCATGCTTCGCCACAGTTTTGGCATGGAGGCCACGGCCAGCCGGATCGAAGGTGCGGTCCGCGCCACCGTGGAAGCAGGCATTCGTACTGGCGACATCGCCTTCGGGCACAAAGCCGTCGGCACGAAGGAAATGGCGGAAGCCATCATCGCGCGCCTTTGAAGTCACCGGTCCCTCCCCACGGTGGGAAAAAGCGGCCGGTTTTTAGCCGATGAAAGGATGATGCGACCGTTTTTTCATCGTCGCTAAGGAAGGATTGTGCGTTGCTGTGGAAATGCGGAAATTGTCCCTGGGATGGATTTTCTTTGCGTTGATCGGGGTGTTCTGCCTCGTCATCGCGCATGATTATGGGATTAGTTACGATGAACCCATCCGCTGGTCCGGTGGTGACCGCAAACTGGGATACTACGCGCACCTGTTCGGTTTCACCGATAACCCCGATGCCATGCAGGTGCGCCGCGACCTCTACCCCGGCTTCTTCGATCTGAACCTAGCCTGGGTGCGCAAGCTCTCACCCGCCTCCGATTGGGGCACCGGGCGGGTGTTTAATCTCTTTTTCGGACTGCTTGGAGTTGTCGCCACTGGTCTCCTCGCCCAACAGATTCGAAAGGGCGCAGGCTGGTGGGCGGGCGCGTTTCTGCTCCTCTACCCTGGCTGGTTCGGGCACATGTTCATCAACCCGAAGGACATTCCCTTTGCCACCATGTATACCTTCTCGCTCGCGGCCCTCCTGCACTTTTTGAAAAAGGATGACGGGCGCTTTCTCTCCCGTCCGCTCCTTCTATTCTCCGTCGTGGCTGGCTTAACGGCGGCGACGCGGGTTCCCGGCCTGATTTTCTTCGTCTACCTGGCAATGGTCATGGTAGCCGGTCTGCTTCTGCGCGCCGAGAAGGATCCGGGGGGGCCTGCGATTCCCCCGCTGTCCGCCTGGCTGCGCGAAGCCGGTCGCGGCCTCCTGGCCGTGGGCATCGGATTTGCCGTCCTTCTGCCCTGGTGGCCCTACCTTCACAGCAACCCCTTCGGCCACACCGCTGCGGCCATCGGCAGTGTGACTCATTTTGAATGGGAGTTCCCGGTCTTCTTCTGGGGTGAATACATTCCCGCACAGGATCTCCCGTTCTCTTACCTGCCAACGTGGTTTCTCTTTACCACGCCCCTGGCTCTGATGGTGGCAGCCCTTCTGGGCGGATTTTTTGCCCTGAAGACGCTGCGTACGATGCCGACAGATAACCTTCGCGAAAACATCAGGGAAAATCTGCCCGTGATCGTGGGGCTCTTTGCCATAATTTTCCCGGTGGTCTTTATCCTCGTGCTCAACTCCACGCTCTACAACGGCTTGCGGCACGTCCTCTTCATCATCGCGCCTGGAATTGCACTCATCGCCGCCGGATGGACGGCCTGGTGGCAGAAGGGATGGCCCAGCCTAAAACCTCTCAACGCGCGCCTCGCTGCGGGCGCTCTGCTTCTTGCGTATGCTCCCGTCCTCGCCACAATGGTGCGGCTGCACCCCTATCAATACACCTACTTCAATGAGTTGGCCGGAGGCGTCGGCAACGCCTCGCATCAATTTGAAACGGAATATTGGGGAACCTCCTATCGCGAGGGGATCGGTCTCCTTGTCGATTGGTTGGATGCCCACAACGCGGAGGGCGACGTCATTGTGAACATGGAACACCCCACTTGGCTCGTCCGTCACTTTATCCCCAGGGACCGTCCTTACCGCATCCACTTGGTGCGGTCGCAGGGAGAGCCGGCACACTTCTTTATAGCAAACACCGTTTGGCACACCCACACATGGTGGGCAGGCGAGGTCATCGCTACCGTTGAGCGCGAAGGGGCGGTCTTCTGCGTAGTGCGGGACCGCCGCCACCTCGTCGGCGAACAGCGGGCCATGTTCTACGGCTTTGAAGATTGAGTTGACCAGCCTCAGTTCTCTTAATTCGCCTCCGGAAGGGAAACCACTCCCGCAAGGACCGCCTCCGCGCAACGTCGACCGTCGAGAGCGGCGGAGACAATGCCCCCCGCAAAGCCCGCGCCCTCCCCACAGGGATAGAGGCGGGATAGATCGGGATGGCAGAGCGTCTGCGGGTCGCGCGGGATGCGCACGGGGGAGCTGGTGCGGGTTTCGAAGCCGATGAGAAGGGCATCCTCAGAAAGATAGCCCGGTTGCGTGCGCCCAAACTCGCGCAATCCCTCCCGCATGCGCCCGACGATAAACGACGGCAGAAGCTCGTCCAGGCGCGCGAGGGTCACCCCCGGAAAATAGCTCGTTTTCGGCAAGTCGGTGGAGGCGCGCCCGGCGAGGAAGTCCAGAAGGCGTTGCGCGGGGGCCTTTTGCATACCGCCGCCGGCATGACAGGCCACCTGTTCCAACTCTTTCTGAAAAGCCACGCCCGCGAGCGGCCCGTGCTTCCCCGCATACGGCGTCAGATCCTCCGGTTCCACGGTCACCACCAACCCACTGTTGGCAAAGGGAGAGTCGCGGCGGGAAAGAGACATGCCGTTGACCACGACCTCGTCATTTTCCGTGGCTGCTGGAACGATGAACCCGCCAGGGCACATGCAGAAGGAGAAAACACCGCGGTCGCGAATCTTGGTCGCCAGGGCGTAGCGGGCCGCCGGGAGGCAACGCGGGCGCTCTGTGCCAAGCGTGTAGTGGTATTGCAAGCTATCGATAAGGGGCTGCGGATGCTCGATACGCACCCCCACGGCAAAGGCCTTCGGCTCCAGTTTGAGTCCTTCACGATAGAGGAGTTGGTAGATGTCGCGGGCGCTGTGACCTGTTGCGAGAATGAAGGCATCTCCTTCAAACGTCCGCCCGTCTGCCGTGCCCACGGCATTCAAGATCGCTCCATCGGGCGAGCGGAGAAGCCGCTCCACCCGGGCGCCGAAGTGAACCTCGCCGCCCGCGCGGAGAATGCTCGCGCGCATGGCCATCACCACGTTGGGGAGCAAGTTCGAGCCGATGTGCGGGTGGGCATCCACAAGGATGCGCGGCGGGGCTCCATGCGCCACAAGGGTTTCGTAGACCGCCCGCACGGGTCCCCGTTTCGTCGCGCGGGTGTAGAGTTTGCCATCGGAAAAGGTGCCGGCGCCCCCCTCACCAAAGCAATAGTTGGAATCCTCAATGACCGTACCCTTCCGCAAAATGGGGGCGAGATCGAAACGGCGGCTGGAGGCGCCCTTGCCCCGCTCCAGCACAATCGGCCGCCACCCCAGTTCGATCACGCGCAGTGCCGCGAAGAGACCCGCCGGACCGCTCCCAATGATCACCACACGCCGGGCTTCGGGAGCAACCCCGGGCAACTCGGCCGTGGGCAACGGCTCTTCCGGCAGCGGTCCACCCACCGCCACCTCCACGCGCACCTGCGCCTTGATGCGGCGTTGCCGCGCGTCGATGGAATGTTTGCGCAAACGCACGCCCCCGATGGCCTGTGGATCTATCCCCAACGCGGCCGCCGCGGCTGTCGTCCAGGCAGCGGGAGACTCGCCTTCTTCGACAGGCAAAATCAGGTCGAGGGTGTGCAGGGAGGGAGCGGACATGGCCAGTCACCCTAGGGAAGGGTTGCCTGCACGCAATCCAAGACAAGCCGCGAACGGCTCGGCAATGTGCGGGAGGCAACGGAGACCGCCGCCACCTAAGACCGGGGGGAATGGAGAAGTTTGTGGTGATTCCCCTTTCGCCCGGATGCCTTCACTCTCGAAGCGCGAACCCCTTCACCGCCACGGAAATCAAATCTCTTTTCAGTCATAAGGTCGCCGTTGATCGCACCCGTGGGCCTTCCCTTTCATATAAACCTTGAAAGAACCAATGTGGGAGAAGGAGTGGGAGAAGGAGGCAAAACCTCATTTTTCCTTGTAAATTCTGAAGGACATTGCCTGAAAAGCGGCAATGGATTCCCGAAAGAGACAGACTGATGCCTCCCGTTCCGATCACGCAAAGCAGGCGAATGCTGAGCTGTGCGAGCTCAACGAGAAGCTCCAAACGGCTTATTCCCAAATCCACGCCGGGTGGGATCAATTCCGGTCCATCCTCAATGGCATTCCACAGGTGATCTTTGTCGCTGACTTGGAGAACAGCGAGATCCTCTTTGCCAATGAGTGCGCCAAGGAACTGATGGGCAGGGACATTACAGGGGACCTCTGCTCTTCCGCTCTGTATTCTGGAGCCCCTCCCTCTGCTTCTGGCCCCACCCCTGATGCCCCGTCGGAGGACATACCGCGCTTTTGGGAGCACTATGACGCGCGCCTTGATCGCCACTTCTACATCATGGACCGGAAAATCCGCTGGACGGATGACCGCATCGCCCGCTTCAGGCTGGCCATCGACTTAACCGAAAGGGTCGAGGCCGAGCGACAAATCCGGAAAAACGAGGAAATGCTCCGCATTGCGCATGAAAGTGCTAACATCGGCATCATGTATGTGACCGGTGAGGGGAAAATTATTTATGCGAACCACGCCTCTTCGGAAATTTTCGGATACCCGGCCCAGGAACTGGCAAGCATGACGGTAAACGACATCTCTGTCCCGGAGGACAAGGAGGTGAGTAAAAAATTCATTGAAACTGCCCTCAAGGAAAGGGCGCGCGCGGCCGGCTCCTTTGTGAAAAGCTACTATCATAAAGAGGGCCATATCATTACCTGTGAGATCACCTCAGCCCTGCTCCATGATAATGACGGAAAGCCCCTTCACTTCGTCTCTCACATCAAGGATATAACGAAGCAAAAGAAGGCTGAGGAGGAACTACGGGCAAGCGAGGAAAGGTATCGGTTGATCACCGAAAACGCTTCGGATGTGATCTGGGTATTGAATATTGCCCGAGAGTGTTTCACCTACATCAGTCCATCGGTCTTTGACTTGCGGGGCTATACGCCGGAGGAAGCGATGCGACAGGATATCGACCATTCGCTCACGCCGGAATCCGCCCAATTGGTGCGGGAAAGCGTGGAACTGAATCTCTCCAAATTTCTCGCTGATCCGGCGGGTTTTTCAAAAAAGGTCTTTGTACACGAACTGAAGCAGTTGCGGAAAGATGGCACCACCGTTTGGGTTGAGACGACCACCCGCTATCAGTTTAATCCGAAGGGCGAGGTGGAGGTGATTGGCATTTCAAGGAACATTCAAGAGCGGAAGAAACAGCAGCAGCGAATCGAGACTCACCTGCGCTATGAGAAGAACATCGCCAAATTCTCGAATGCCCTCCTGCGCAATGAGCCCGGTGTGTTGAAAGCAAGTCTCGCCCACCTTCGAGAGGCGGCTGATTGCGCTCAAGTCGGCCTTTTTCAGCACAGCCGCAATCCGGACGGCAGTCTCTTCGCACGGCCCCTTGCTCAAAGCTGCAAGGGCGGACACCCCGGAGATACCGACCGGCACTGCTTCCCGGAAATCAGCTACACCCCGGGCGGTCTGCAAAGGTGGTTACACGCCTTTCAACAGAAGGAAACGATTGAAGGCCAATTAGACTCCTTTCCCACGCCGGAGCGGGAGATTCTGCTGAAAAAGGGAATTCGATCGATGCTCATGATTCCGGTGTGGTCGGAAAATCGCCTCTTCGGATTCATCGGCTTCTTTGATACGGATTCGGCTAAGCAACGGTCTGAAGATGAAGTCACTATGCTGGGGACGGTGGCGGAGGTACTTGGCTTATACTTTGAAAACCAGACGGCCAGGCAACGGCTCCTCACGCAGAATTCCCAATTAAATCACGCAAGTGCGACTAAAGACCGTTTCATTTCCATACTGGCTCATGATTTACGGGATCCCTTCAGCGCCTTGTTTGGGTTGTCTGATTTTCTCCTGGAGAGCCTGGAGAGTCTATCCCAAGACGAAATCAAGGAATCCGTTGAAATGATGAGATCATCTTCGCAAAAAACATACAATTTGCTGGAGAGCCTCCTGGATTGGTCGCAGAACCAACAGGGCTTGATTGCACTCAATCCCCAACCCCAGAATCTGAAATCCCTGCTTCGGGAATCTTGTGAAGTGCTGATCGAGTCGGCCCGCGCAAAGAAGATTGATTTGAATTTTGAACTGGCGGATTCGCTCTCGCTTCGGGTGGACAAAGATCTTTTCAAAGCCATTACAAGAAACCTTTTGAGCAATGCGATCAAGTTTACCCGCTCAGGCGGAGAGATCACCTTTTCCGCACGGAGGGAGGCCGGAACGATGGTCATCCAAGTGAAAGACAATGGCGTGGGTATGTCGAAGGAGAGGGTGGCATCCCTCTTTCGTATTGAGAAAATACGATCAACCAGGGGCACTTCCGGTGAGCAGGGAACCGGCTTCGGTCTTTTGCTCTGCAAAGAGTTCATTGAAAAACACGGGGGCACCCTATCCGTCGAGAGCAAGCCGAACGTCGGGTCCTGCTTTACTATCGTGCTGCCGGAGGTGACGACTGGAGCCTCAGGACTCCCTACTTCGGTGAAGTGATCTAGACACTTTTTGGACACGCAACGCGTTTTATCATCTCGCTGCGTGGCAGGAATCTTCCGTAGCAGGGTGGCCATTTTGGCCCCCGGCTCCGCGGCGTGGGAAAGGCGGAGGTAGCGGAGATTCCCGCACCGCCCCGAAAAACCTCAGACGCAATGCGCTGACCCCAAGATGGGATCGCGCTACGGGGTCAAGAGTCCTGAGCCCCAGGACTCCTTACTTCGGTGAAGTGATCTAGACACTTTTTGGACACGCAACGCGTTTTATCATCTCGCTGCGTGGCAGGAATCTTCCGTAGCAGGGTGGCCATTTTGGCCCCCGGCTCCGCGGCGTGGGAAAGGCGGAGGTAGCGAAGATTCCCGCACCGCCCCGAAAAACCGCAGACGCAACGCGCTGACCCCAAGATGGGATCGCGCTACGGGGCCAGCAGGTCGCAGGATGAGGAAGTCGCGTCGAACGTACCTTCACAAGGCGGAGCACTGGCACATGGTCGAGTCCGATGGCAAACTACTCGCAAAGATCGTCTTCGGGAGTTTTTTCTAAAACCCCAACAGGAGGCGGATCAAGAGTCCTGAGCCAGATTCCGATCCCCTCCCCTACCTCACCCAACCAAAGAACCCGGGCAAAAGTTTCTCCTAAGCCATCGACAAGAAACCCCGCCGTCGCTCATTTGCGCAACAACTCACTCGCCAGACCAAAGCGCAGATTGAAAAATGAAACAAAGACACGGTCCCCCCCACCCATGCGCAAGACGGTAAGGATGACGGCGAGGGCAGCGGGCATGATGTCGGCGCGAGTGGGCGGAAGTCTCGGATAGCGGCGCAGGCGGTCTTCCAAACCGAGACCGGTCAGCTCCTCATAGAGAACCGTCAGCTCGGAGGTGGTGAGAAAGGCAGCTTCGCCCGGGGAGCTTTCGGGGGGCTTTTCGAGGACGAGGCGGAGAATGACCGCAAATGCTCCCCCCGCTCCCACAAAGGGCGCGACCGGCCGACCCCAGCCCGCTTCCACAATCCCGCGCACGCGCCTTTCGGCATCGGAGCGGATGTCTTCGGTAATCGGTATGGCGCTGCCGCCCGGGAGACTTTCCGCCATGCGCACCGCCCCGAGGGGCAGACTCTTCACCCGCGCCGCCACGCCCCCGTCCATTTCAATCAGCTCCAGACTGCCCCCACCGATATCAAGGAGCGTGAACGATCCCCCGAGGGCGCTTAGCATCGGGTCGTTCACGATGCCGCGGGAAATATAGCGGGCTTCTTCTTCGCCGGACAAGATGCGGGGCCGCAGGCCGCAGGCCGTCTGCACGCGATCGCAAAATTCCGCACCGTTCGAAGCATCCCGCACCGCGCTGGTCGCCGTAATCATGGACTCCGCAAAGGGACCGAAGGACGCGGCGGCGGCAAAAAGGGCTTCCACCGCGCGCACACCCGCCTGCATGGCATCTTCGGAGAGCTGCGGTCGCGCCGAGCCGATTCCGGTGCTGATGCGGGTCTCCATGGTTTTTTGAAAATGCGCCTGGAGTTTCCCTTGCCCGTCAAGGGAGGCAACGAGGCACTTGATGGAGTTGCTGCCGATATCGATGACAAAGACGCGCGGTGAGGTCATAGACTGAATCCGTTTTTGGCAATGAGGACGACAAACTCACCCTTGCGGCTCCCCGCCGCAAGCGTCTTGGCAACGGCTTCGGCCGTCCCCGTGATTTGCTGCTCATGCCTTTTGGTAAGTTCGCGGGCGACACTGATGACCCGCTCCGGACCGAGGGTTTCGACGATTTCCGCGAGGAATTTTTCGATGCGGTGGGTCGACTCGTAGAAGATCAGCGTGTAATCAAATTCCCGATACAATTCGAGCGCGCGGATGCGGGCGGCCCGTTTCGGAGGAAGAAAGCCGAGGAAAAGGAAGCCGTCGGACGGGAGACCGGAACCGGCAAGGGCGTTGACAAAGGCACACGGACCCGAGACCACCCGCACCGGCAGACCCTCCGCACGCAGGTGACGCACCACCCGGAAACCCGGATCGCTCACAGCCGGCATACCGGCATCGGAAACGAGGGCAACCACGCTCCCCTCGCGAACGGCTTTCGCAAGGCGGGGCGCGATCTCGCTCTCGTTGTGCTCATGGCAGGCGACCAGTTGGCCGCCCGGACTCTCTTCGCCAAAGAGTCGGCGGGTGTGGCGGGTATCCTCGCAGGCAATCAGATCCGCCGCGTAGAGGATGCGCCGCGCGCGAGGCGAAAGTTCCGCCCGGTTGCCGATAGGTGTGGCGACCACATAGAGAGCGGCTTCCAACCGCTCCTCCCCCGTTGCCAAATCCGATTCCATGGACGGCGGAGCAGGCGCCTTCAGAGAACCTTGTCGACCTCCGACCCCGCGCTCGCGAGCACCGTCGTGACCACCAGTTTTTCCAGCTCCGCCATGTTGCCGGGAAACTTCCGTTTGCCGAGATCCTTGAGAGCCGCATCCGAGAAGGTCTTCGAGCGCGCGGCTTCTTCCAGACTCGCGGAAGACCGCAGGATGGCGTCGACCATCGCCGGGATGTCTTCCTTGCGTTTATCGAGGGGCACCAGGTGGATGTGAGCCTCACTCAAAGCCTCATACAAGTCTGCGTTGAACTCAGACTTTTTGACGAGCGCGGCGAGGTCTTCCGGAGTGGAGAAGATTGTCTGCGCAGAATCATCCCCGCCTTCGGTCGACTCCAGCGACTCCACCTGTAAGCCATCGGGGAGAAGGTGGGCATTCTCGATCACGACTGTGCCCCCAGCCGCCTCCACAAAGGCTTTTCCGGCAGATCCGCTTTGATAAGCGAGCTGGGTGCGCATCGCATCGGCCCGCAGCTTTTGGCAATCCACAACGACAAAGCGACCGACCGATTCAGACCGCTCGTGGTGCAACAGACTAGCGAGTTCGTATTTGCCCGTGCCTTTCGCCCCGGTGATGAGCAGCCGCCCCAGGGGACCGTTGGCAAGCAGTTTCTCGATCTGCTTCCGCACGGCAACCGCATTCTCCGAGCTGCCTTCCCGGGCAAGAAAGAGTGTTGGCGCCGTGGTTGTGCGCAGGGCCACGGCTTCTTCAAAACGGCCTTCCTTGACTGCAAGGGCCCGCTTCACGGAGTCAGTCGCTTCACGTGCTGTGAAAGGCTTTACAAGGAGATCCGAGGCCCCGCCGCGCAGAGCCTGAATGGCGGTGTCTTTGCGCGCGAGGGAGCTGGTGAGGATGAAGGCCACCTCCGGATGTTGCTCGCGCACGTGCTGCATCAGTTCGAGTCCGGAATTCTCCGCTTCCGCAAAGACAATGTCCGGCTGCTGTTTACGTAGCTTGGAGAAAGCCGCTTCCGGGGCGGAAAGCGTATCCAAGACGTGGCCCAACGGTTCGAGGAAGGCAACCAAAGCTTCCTGGATGCGGGGCTCTTTATCAATTACAAGAATGCGGGCCATAAGGAGTTTGAAGAGTTGGGCAAGGGAGAGCTTTTAGACTGTGAGGAGCGGGTCGGTGGTCAAGCGAGCAGGCGTTCGACACAGTGCCGTGGTGGGACGATCACACCAAACTGTCTGAACTCTACCCGCGTGAGTGGCTCGCAATACCTCACATTAACCACACATCTTTACCAACGGGGCAAGCGGAAAGCCCCGGTCTCTTCAAGAAACTGGAAGAGCCGCCGCGTAAGGGCGGTGGTGCGCTCGGGCGAAACGTCGATCTGGTCGAGGGGTAGGCTCAGAATCCGGCGGGCATCATCGGCTTCGGCGGGTTGAAGGCGCGCGGCCCAGTCCTCGCGCACGGCAAAACCCTCCTGCGAGGCAAAACGATAAACGGCTTTGAAGAGCGTCGCATCCGGGTCCGGGCGCCGGGCGAAGGCCTGGAGAGCCTGGCGCAACGCCTCGAAGTGGAGCGCGTTGTTTTCCGAAGGGTGGAGGTTCAACCGATAGAAAGCACACAAAACACCCGCGAGACGGAAAGCCCCGGGATTGCGCGCCAGCTCGCGAAAAGTCTGCACCGGCCGGTAATCGCGCAAAAAATAGGGCTTGCCGGGTGCGCTCGCGACCAACTGCACTTCGCCGATTTCGAAAACATCGGGCACGGGAGCGGACCCGGCGCGTTTGCCCGGTTGGCGCCGTAAAGCCATCACGAGGCCCTCGCCCGCGTGCAAAAAGGAAAAGCGCCAGCGGGCCTCACCGGAATCCCCACGCCCGAGCACCACCGCCTCGCCAAGGATTTCCGTGGGGGGCGTCATGCCCGCGGGAGCGACTCCGGATCAGCGGATGGGAGCGGGGGGGGATCAGCCGGACGCGCCAACGTCGCGCCGGTCACCGGATCATAGCGGGGCACGACCGCTCCGCCGCTCACGATGAGCTTCATGCCGTCGCCCACAGACATTTTCAGCGGGATCATATCGTTTCTCGGCACCATGAGGAGAAAACCGCTCGTGGGATTGGGCGTGGAGGGGACAAACACATTCACCAGGTCCGCTTCCGTGCGCTCCTGCACCTCCCCCTTGCCCTGTCCGGTGATAAAGCCAATGGCGTAGGTGCCCCGGCGGGGGTATTCCACAAGGACCACCCGTTGGAAAACGGCCTTCTCCTGCTGCACAAAGGTGTCGCGGATCTGCTTTACCGTGTTGTAGACAGTTCGGATAAAAGGGAGGCTATCGACGACACGCTCAAAGAGACTCAAGACAGCCCGACCGAGGATGTGCTTCGACAACCAGCCCAAGAGCGTGATGATGGCCACCACCACGATGATTGAGAGCAGATAGAGGCCGTATTCGATCCAGATGTTGAGAGGATGTGGAGGAATGAAGAAAAAAACGAATTGCCGGGTGGGGCCTCCCACGCGCTGAATGAGAAAGTTGATGACAAAGAGAGTAACCCCGACGGGCGCGAGAAGCAGCAAACCCGAGATGAAGGCGTTGCGGATCGGTTTGAGAACGGCCATTTTCCCGCGCACTCTGAGCCGTCTTTGGTTAGTTCGCAAGCGCGGCTCGTTGGCACCGGTGCGCGCCAAGCCAATTTCGAGCGATTTGCCCGCGCGCCGTGTCTCTCTTCGGAAGCCTTCCATGCACAGTCCAACTCCATGGTTTCTTTTTCGCCTCGCCCTCTTCTTGATGTGCGGGGCCGCCGCACAGGCTGCGACCGCAGAGAACGGAGTCGCGGAATCTCCGTCTGCGGACTTGGCGGCGGAGGCGTCGCCTCTCGTCGGCGACCGCGCCCCGCCGGCCTGGACCGCCGGGGCTCTTCGCTCGCAACTCGATACACTCGCCCGCTCCACGGATATCGCCGCAGCGCGGGAGGCGTATCTGGAGACGGTCTTCGCCCATGCCTGGGCCGATGGCACACTCTCGGAACGTTTTATTTCTTCGGGTGACCCGGAGTGGCTGGAGGCGGCCAGCCGCATTGCCGAGCGCGCGGTCGACCGCACCCGCGCCTTCATCTTGTTGGCGGAGTACCTCGACCGCACCAGCACCTCTTTCGCCCTCCGCCAGGAGGCCGGGAGGGCATGGGAGCAAGCCGTAGCCGCCGGCCGGGAGACCGAGCTGCTCCCGCACGCCCTCCTCGGCCGCGCGCGCTGGCAGGAACGGCACGGGCGGGTGGCTTACGATGCCGACGGCGTTCCGCGCGCCGCACCCGATCCGGCGGCGGCCGTCGCCACCTTGGATGAGCTCTTGCAGCGATTTGGCGGAATCGATTCTTCCCTTGTTCAGCAGGCCACGGCTCTGCGCACCCGGATTTTCGCCGAAGAGCTGCGCATCGAGCCGCCCTTTTCCTTCCGTCCGGAGACCGATGTGCGGGTCGAGGTGAGTTGGCGGAATCTGGCCAATCTGCGCCTGCGCCTTTGGCCGGTCGACCTCAAGGGCGGTGAGGCCAACATGGCACGGGACCGCGCGGCATGGATCGAATCCCTCCCCCTCCTGACTGAGGAACCGGCCCTCGAAATCCCAATAGAGCCCGCCGATGCCTCCTTTCTCCCCCGCACCCGGGTGGTGCGCTTGGGCGAGCACCTTCCCGCCGGGGCCTATCGGGTGGAGATTGCCAGTCCGGGAAATCACCGGGTGAGCGATTTGCTGATCATCGGCGAAACCGCCCTCGTTCTCCATGCCGCCCCCTCCCAGCTCCTCGCGCAAGCCGTGCAGGTGCAGACGGGGCAACCGCTACCCGGATTGCCGGTGACCATCAACCGGGGCGAAACCTGGTCCACCATGGAAACCGATCCCCGCGGCTTGGCCACCTTTCCGCTCGGGGATGAATCGCCTCCCGGGAGCGCCCTGCGCGCCATCCTCGAAAGTCCCGACGGTCTTGCCACAGCCGTCGTCTATCGGCCACAGCCGGCCCATGTCGTGGAGTTCGAGCATTTGTATTTCGCCAGCGCCGCGCGCACCCACTACCGCCGTGGCGAGACCGTGCATTTCCGCGTGATTGGTCGCCGCCTCGAAGGCAATCGCCTCCTGCCCCTCGATCCCGAATCAGGCGCGCTGCCCCTTCGCTTTGCTATCATGGACAACCGCGAAGAGGCCGTCGGCACCGGCGAGCTTCGGTGGACCGTTTTTGGCACAGCCTCCGGCGAAGTGCGGCTGAATTCACGCGCGGCTGCGGGACAGCATTTTTTGGCCCTCCTTGGCCCCGATGACGAGGAGGTGCGCTACGATCCGCTCTTTTTTGTGCAGACCGCCGACCCGCCGCTCTTCCGCCTCGGCGCCACATTCGCCAACGAAAATGCGCCGGAAGCGATTCCCGTCGTTGAGCCAGGCTCGGCCGTCGACGGTCGTATTCGCCTCCTTTACTTTGACGGAAGCGAGCCGGTGCCCGGCCAGTCCGTGCAGTTGCGGGTCTTTTCGCGCCAGCTCACCCGGCCTCCGGGAGATGAACGACCACCGGGCGCGACCATCCTTCGGGAGACGATCAACCTCACGACCGACTCACGCGGCGAGACCGTGTTCCGCATCATCGCGCCAGCCGATCCGGCTGAAGACCTGGAGCTGGAGCTTCACTTTTCCGTCGAGGGCGGCAGTCGCCCGGAGGAAGCCCTTCGGCGGGCGGTCTGGGTCACCGCGCGCCCGCGCCAAGTGACGCTTCGGAGCGACCGGCAAATCGTGCAACCTGGAGAATCGATCACGCTGATCGCCCGCTCCGCCAATCTGCACGCCGCCCCTACCGCCGCACAAGGGCGGTTGCGCGTAACCCGCGACCGCTGGCGGCAGGTCTTCGTCCACACCCGAAGGGGCACCGAAATCAGCGGCGAGGCTTTTCGCCAATTGCCCGAGCGCGCCCTGCTCGGCACCGCACGCAGTGATTTCCGTCTGCAAACCGAGGGATTCGTCACCGAGACCCTCCTCGAACGCCCCTTTGCCATTGATACTTCGGGCCAGTCGGAGATCGTCATCCCCGAGCTTACCCAAGGCTTTTACCGAGCCGTTTGGATCAGTGGCGATGGTCGGATGAGCGGCCCCGAAACTGAAACCGAGTTTTGGGTCGTGCCCCTCGGCGACTCAACCCTGGGCTATCGGCCGGGCGGCCTCCGCCTCATCGTGGAAGAGGGCCCACATGAGGTCGGCGATACGGTTTCCCTGCTCATCACCACCGACCAACCGGGCATGCATGTGCTTCTCCAGCGCGGCGACGACGACTTTCGCGAAACTCAGCTCCTCGAACTCACTGGAAACGCACGGCACATCCGCTGGACCGTCGGGGCAGCCGACGCACCCAATACCCATTTCTTTGCCACCACCCTTTTGGATGGCCGCCTGTATCAGGACCACCAGACGGTTAACCTCGCGCTGCCCAGCCGGCCGCTCCGTCTGCTGGTAACACCAAACGCGCCGGGTTATGGTCCCGGCGACGCCGCCTCCGCGACCATCCTCGTGACCGATTACACAGGGCAGCCCGTGGCCGCCGAAGTCGCGGTGAGCCTCGCTTCCGGCACCCTGCCCGCGCGCGTGCCCCCCCTCGATAGGGCCTTGAAACAAACCTTTCGCCCGGATCCGCGCCCGTGGCGGAATCGCCTCTCCACCAGTTTTCTCAATCGCCCCTTCTTCCGTCCCGATGCGGCAGGGATCGGGGAGGCGGGACCCACAACCGTCCAACCGACGCCCTCCCTGCTACTGGACCGCGTTGCCCAAGAGCTGCAAACGGCCCTCAATCGGGACCGCTTCGCGCCTTTCGAAAACGGAACCGAGGCGTTTGCTCCGCCCGGCGCGGGGCACCTACAAACGCGCGACCCCCGCGATCTGTTTTGGCACGGTCACCTCGAAACCGACGAAAACGGACAGGCCACCATCGAGTGGACCTTTCCCCGCGAGTTGGGCACCTGGACGCTCGATATGGTGGCGGTCGACCGCGTGAATACCTTCGGCACCTACCGGTCGATCATCCGGACCAAACAGCCGCTCGTCCTCGAAGGCCGCCAGTCGGCCTTTTTGCACGCCGGCGATATCGCGACCATCTCGGTATCTTTACTAAACAGCCTTGACGACGCCCAAGATGTCGCGATCGCACTCACACTTCCATCGGGCGACCTTGTAGTCGAAGAACCGCCTCCCGCGCGCATCCGCCTCGAGGGAAACAGCCGCCAACGGGTCACAGCCCGCATTCGCGCGCAATCCGTCGGCACGGCGGAAATTCACTGGTCTGCGCAAACCGCATCGGCGCGGGACGAAATACGTCTGCCCTTGGAGATCCACCCGCTCACTCCGCCGCCTCCCCGTTCCCTCCATACCCGGATCACCTCCGGGCAAGTCGAAATCGATCTCGGCGAAGCCTCGTCGCGCCCCCTGCAATTGCGTATCGCGCCAGGCATGGCCCCCTTCCTTCTCGACTCGCTCGAACGGCTCCTGCCCGGCGACCTCCACACCCTCGATCAAATCGCCGTGCGGGGCACCTTGCCGCATCTGGTTCGCGAAAACCTCGCCACGCTCGGCTACGAAGTGCCGACCGACCCCAGAGAGTTTGCCGAAATCACTGAGAACGCCCTCGCCCTCTTGCGGCAAACCCGTGCCGACCAGACGGGCTGGCCCTGGTTCCCCGGTTCCGCCGCCGACACGGAAACCACCGCCCTCGTCCTTTCCCTTCTTCACACCGCGCTCAACCCGACCGACCTCCTCACCGCGACAGCCCTTCTCGAAGCCCGCTCCTGGTTGACCGCCCAACTCGACCAATCCGGACTGGCCGCCGACACCCGCGCACACGCCCTGTATGCCCTCGCTCTGCGTCATCGCGACGAGCCGGGCATACCCGGCCCGGAGGAAGCCCGCGCCTACCTTGACCTCATGCGCGATCGCAACCAGCACCCCGACCACACCCTCTCGCGCCTCGCCCAAACGGCCCACCGCTTCGGATTTGAGGAAGATGCCCGTCTGCTTCTCGACATTCTGCGAAACCGAGCCCGAATGCAGCCCCGCCGGTTCGACCACTTCGCGCTAACGCCGCGTCCCCCGGTCACAGCCACCTGGGGCAACCACGGCACCGCCGAGGCTGGCGACGCCCTCCTCGCCACTGCGTCCGTCCTCAGTGTCTGGCTCACCCTCGAACCCGGAGATGCCATCATCAACCCAACCCTCGAAGGCATCCTTGACCGGCTCGCCACCCCAACCCCCTCACCGCCCGCCGCCATCGCATCCGCGATCCTCGCTCTCAGCGACTACCTGCGCTACGGCGGAGAATTGGATCATGACCACCGATTTTCCGTCGCCCTCAATGGCCGGACCATCGCCCAAGAGCGGGTCTCGATGCTCGACAACCTCAACCGTCGCCTTCACCTGACCCTCAACCCCGACGCGCCGCAAAACCACCTCTCCATCCGCCGGGATTCTCCCGAAGGCCCCCTTTACCTCACCACCGAAGAACGCGACCACCGGCTGGCTCCTCCCTTGCCTTCCGGCCTTCAAGTCAGCCATCGGCTCTACCGCATCCGCGAAGTCCCCACACTCCTTCGCGGATTCCGCGAAGAACGCACGCTACACTCCCCCGGTCAGCCCCTCCTCTCCACCGACCGCGTGGAAAAGGTCCTCACCCTCGAAAGCCCGCGCGCCCTGCACCGCCTCGTCCTGGCCGATCCCCGTTCCGCTGCTTTCGAGCCCCCACGCTTCCCGCCCAACGAAAGCATCCGCCTCCAACCCATCGACGTTCCAAACCATCTCCATAGCTCACCCCCTATCCACGCCCACCCCCGCATTCGCCCCCTCGACACCCTCTTTCACATAGAAAACCTCCCCCCCGGCATCTGGGAACTCCGCTACCGCATGCGCCTCGACAGCCCCGGCTCCTTCCAACACCCCCTCCTCGACACCCTCATCGTCGAATAGCCAACCCTTGCCTTCCCGAAAAAAACGGCAAACAACAAATTAAGGACGTCGTCATTTTTGCTTGCATACGGAATTCGGATATGGTGGGGTGGCGCATGCTTCGAAACATCACACCCCGTTCGCGGAAGCGCCGGCCGCGGGCGATTTTG